>JAKURJ010000099.1 GCA_022452125.1 Candidatus Poseidoniaceae archaeon | reverse complement strand
GTTTCCCCCCCAGTTTTTGGAACTGACTATCTGATTACTCCATCAGCAACTACGATTGAATCACCCGGATTTAGGTCAGCAGATAGACCATCATATTCAACAGGAATTTCTTCGCCATCATGTTCCATTTTTCCGCAAAGTAATCTTATCGATTCACCATTATTGAGTAATTTAACTCCATCAAACTCCCCCAGACGGAGTTTGGGGCCTGGCAAATCTGCCAATATGCAGGTCTTGCGTTGCTCTGTTTCCATTGAACGGATTCTTTCATACAACTCTGTCTTTTGTTCTGGTTCTCCGTGTGAATAGTTCAGCCGAAATACATCAGCACCGGCATCAAAAATAGACTTTAGAGTTGTAGGGTCCCAAGAAGATGGACCGATAGTGGCCACTACTCTTGTCCTTCTCATGTTTGATTCTCGAGGGTTCAAGTCCTAAAGGACTCCCTATGTATATTACTGAAATCACCGGATTCCGGTGCCATATGCAAGGAATTCGAGGGTTCCCATTTTGTTTTGCTGGCCCCCCTTCACCTTGTTCATCACCATGGATGTTTCAACTCTAACATTGATAATTTCACTCCAACCTTCACCGAGTGCTTGCTCTCTCAAGCGCTGCATGACTTCAGCTCTTCCATAAGCTAGGACTTTGTCGTAGGATTGAATTTGTCCGCCGAATATCGATTTAATTCCGCCTAGGAATAGTTGCCACCATGATGGTGATACCGTGATGTTTGTCATCACTAAACCACATTGTGAAATGTTGTCTAGATTTATTGGCGTGGATAAAGTATGGATGTTGTCTCCTCCAACAATTCCTGCCACTTTTTGTTCTCTAGCGAGTAATTTTTTCTGGCGACCAGATTCATGAATCCATCCAAAAAGCATGGAGTAGATGAATGCAAGCGGGAAGAATAGAACAAATACTGCTACTAATACAAAAATTATCAGCAGGGGTATTGATTCTGCGGCAATATCGTACATGGGATCACTCTTGTTCGACAGTGACAGCAGTTCCGTATGCGAACAATTCTGCAGCACCACCGGCTACGCTACTAGTTGCAAATCTGACATTTACAACTGCATTAGCGCCTCGTTGTGCAGCATCCATCATCATTCGACCCAGTGCTTCGGTACGTGCTTCCATCAATAGTTCAGTGTAAGCCTTTAGCTCTCCACCTACAATATTTTTCAAGCCTGCTAGGATATCCTTTCCGATGTGCTTTGCTCTTACTGTAGAGCCAGTTGCAACTCCTAGTGACTTAGTAATCTTGAAACCGGGAATGGTTTCAGTGTTGGATGTCATTATCTCCATGCACTAGCGTTTCAGTATATGGTGTATCAACCTTTACATGGAAACCACTATCAGGTAACTCGTTTAGATTGTGATACATATTGTGCAAAACAATAGCCAAAGCGATGTAAAGAATACCACACATGCTAGAGGTAAAAATGGAGGTTTTGGCAATCCAAGCATAATCTCCTCCCCCAGGTACACTTTCCATGAAATTGGCAACAATCTCAGAAGAAATGTATGCTTTCCACACTTCTCCAATAATCGAAATCGCCCCGAACGCCAATCCAAATTGCAGCATTTTTTCATTTTGAGTCCAAAACATCGCTATTGTTGGTATGCCGATTAGGATAGTCAGAACTGCGAAAATCTGCGAAATCTCAGTGACGTAAGATTCCTCCAAATCATCCATCATCTCCATATAACTCTGATAATCATCCCACTCTCTCAAAGAATTGTTGTATTTTCTTTGTTCTTCTTCAGTCCCATTTTCGGGATAAGAACCGGGATCTATTGGTTCATTTCCAAATGAATAGTGATTGATTCCATTGATTCCAAATATTTCGAGATAGAAGAAGTTGGCCACGGTTAGTAGTAGCATAAATCCCAGAAATATTGCAAATGCTCTTGCCCACCAAGGGCTGTGGTCATTTATCGAATTTATGTCCATTGCGATCACAAAATTGGTTGATTCCTTAACCATTCTAAGTCCGAGATGTATAGTTGCCGAATATCATCAAGTCCGAGCACTAGCATTGCCAATCTCTCTAGTCCCATTCCCCATGCACAAACAGGGTCTTTGATTCCAAGAGGTTCAGTGACTTCAGGTCTGAAAATTCCAGCACCTCCAAGCTCTAACCACTTTCCTCGCCACTTTACTTCAACTTCGAGTGAAGGTTCTGTGTAAGGGAAGTAAGCAGGCCTAACTCTAACCTCAGGGTAGCCCATTTTCTCGTAGAATGTTTTCAGTGTAGTAACGAGCATCCCTAGGTTGGCACCAGGTTCCATGATTATTCCTTCAATTTGATGGAATTCTGGTAGATGGGTCTTGTCGATGCTTTCCTTTCTGAACACTCTGTCGATAGCGAAAACTCGACATGAATCTTCAGGATTTTCAGCCAGATATTGAATTGTATTGACGGTGGTATGAGTACGCAACAATCCCTTCTGGGATATTTCAGGGTCGAGCTCTCCACCCCAACCAGTTGAGTCGGTATCGCCTCCATGCTCATGAATTGCTTTCCAATCTGCTAGTAATTTCTTATCCAATTCGATTTGTCTAGGATTGTCGAGGTAGAATGTGTCTTGCATTTCTCTAGCAGGGTGGTCTTGAGGAATGAATAGAGAATCCATGTTCCATCCTGCGGTCTGAACATAATCCTCCACTAATTCTGAGAATCCCATCTCAAGGAAAATTGAGCGGATCCTCTCGATAAGAGCTTGCATAGGATGGCTTCGTCCAGACCTAGGCATCGATGCTTCAAGTGATACATCATATGGTCTAAACTCAGCATTTTTCCACTCATCACTCTGCAATAATTCAGGAGTAATGTCAGCGATTTTTGTGACTTCTTCAAGTTGGGAATCTGAAACCTGCATTCCACTAGAGGTTATCTTCCAAGTTCTAGTAACTGCTTCTACGATTTCTATGAGGTTCTTTCTTCCCTTGAAGTGGTCGAGTAGTGGGTTATCCATTGTTGGCGTTCGAATAAATTCCTCTCTTTCAGCGATTTTTTTAGAAACATCCTCGGGGTTTTCACAGGAAAATTTCCCTCCTTCAAGTTTCACGCCAAGGCCTTTGAGTAATCCGATTCCGGGACCTGCCTCGTGTCTCTCAAAATTAGCAGACAAATCTTTCATACTAGCATCTTTATTCGACTTGATATAATCCCAAAGTCTCGATTCAAGTAATCCTTGCTCCAGTGCATTTTGTCCTTCACTACCAAGTATTACATCAGTTACACTAGTTTCACTTATCTTGACATAGCCGTGGTTTGCGAGGCCATGCCCTGCAGCAACAGCAATTGCTTGGTCATCCCAATTGCATGCTTCGAGAACTTCTTCTAAGTCCCATAATCCATCTCTCTGCTGCATGGCGCGAAGCATTCTCCTCTCGGGATTAGTGAACTCCGCCATGTTACTCCCTGACGCGAATAGGTCTTGAATACCTTGGCGAATTGAATATGATATCCATTTATTCTACCTATTTTTTCTTCAATCAAAATTAAAATGCGGTACTGCTCTGTGAAAAGTTAGGAGCCAACGGAGGGACTCGAACCCCCGACCGTCGGATTACAAATCCGAAGCACTACCAGCTATGCTACGTTGGCGCCGAACCACCCGAGAAGAAGTCCCTTGATGAATGCGTCGGCAGTACAATAGCCTCAAACTGGCTGGGAGATATATGGCTGGAGAGAATTTCCTCAATGCGGCAGGCATTGGAAAACATGGAAATGACACGATTTTCAGCTGGTGGGCTAAGTTCCAAGAGGCTAAGGCAGCAGGCAAGCCTGCAGTCAACGGTACTATCGGCGCTTTATTGGAAAACGATGGTAGTCTTGCAATAAACAAAGTTGTAGATGCAGCGGTAAGAAATGCTCCAGAGCAGGAGATCTCTGCCTATGCTCCTCTTGCTGGCTTGCCTTCATTCCTTGATTTGACTAAGACTCTAGCATTTGGCGATGCCCGCACACAATTAGAAGAATTAGGATTCAATTTTGCTTCAACTGCTAGCCCGGGAGGCAGCGGTGCGCTATTTTTAGCAGCAAACAATTTCCTTAGCGCTGGGCAATCTGCTCTGCTAAGAGACAGACACTGGGGGCCATACAAAGGCTTCCTCCAAAATAACGCTCTTGAGTTTGAGACTTGGCCTTTACTCCCTCCTAATGGCAGTGAAGTTCACCCTTATTTTGCGAAGGATGAATTTGATACGAAGTTGAAACAAATGTGTTCTTCACAGGACAAAATCATGGTTTGGCTGAACGACCCTGCTCACAATCCTACTGGTTTGTCGATGACTCCTGAAGGGAGATTTGCATGCTTGGAATCATTTGTTGATTCTGCACTAAACAATCCAGATGTGGGCCATACCCTGCTTCTTGATTCAGCATACAGTCTGTACGCAGACGAAACTCATGCGTGGGCTGATACAATCCTAGAATCGATTGAGAATGGAATGATGTGGCCTGAAAACTTGTTGATATGTGTTGCAATATCTCTTTCAAAATCTCATACAATTTACGGTTTGAGAACAGGTGCATTGGTTAGCATGCACCCGGAAAAAGAAGTCACAGACCGAATGGATACAGTCATGTGTGTAACAGCAAGGCAAACCTGGAGTGCAACTCCTAGAGTCTCACAATATTGCGTTAGCGAAATGCATTCCTCTGAAGAAGGCGGCAAAGCATGGGCAGAAGAGAGAGACCGTCTGAAGCAGCTGTTGGACGACAGAAGAAATGCACTAATTTCAGAATGTGAAAAGTTAGGAGTGCCTTTAAATCCCACAATGGACGGATTTTTCGCATGGTTAGAGTCTGACAATCCTAGCGAGATTGCTCACAAGTGTGCAGATAATGGAGTATTCCTCGTACCGCTAACTGGTGGAGTCAGAATCGGTCTGTGTGCATTACCTTTGGACGAAGTGCCAAAAGTTGCAGAAGCATTGAGTATGGCTCTGAGTTGATACTATGAAAAACCGCAGAGAAAACTTCCTTCTCTCTGGAATAGTTTTGATTGTATTTGGAGCATTATTTTCTCTTGGTGTCAACATTGCTATGGGTGGTGTAGTGGGTATCAGCGGGATAATCTGTTTCATTATTGGAATGTCAATTCCAAGTCAAATGGGTATGAGTCCTGAAGCTGTTTCTGATTGGAAACCTTCTATGGAAAGATTACCTGATGCTGGCAGATTCATGTACAGAGTAGATGTTACTATGGATGAGCCAATCAAGTCAACAATCCTTTGCGGGCCTTGCGGCAACCTGGAAACAATCGATGGTCCAAGACCTTCCGAATACATCTGTCCTGCATGCAACAAATTGCTGTGGTCCAGTGAAGAAGAATGATTCTGTGATAACGCAATCCTCATCACCATCATTCATTTGGATTAAATCATGCCTGCAGCCAGACTGGATGGAAAATCCTGTGCAGCCGACCTCGAAGAGAGGTTGAAATCACGAATTGCAAATTGCAAAGTCCAACCACATTTGGCAGTAGTGATTGTGGGCGACGACCCTGCATCGCATGTTTATGTTAGAAACAAAATTCGCTCTTGCGAAAGGTTGGGAATCAAATCTACTCATATCGAAATGCCCGCAGATTCTTCGCAGGAAGAAGTTGAAAAGACAATTATTTCTTTGAATCAAGACGATTCATTGCACGGTATTCTAATCCAGTCTCCGTTACCTTCGCACATGGATGAAGAATCCCTAACCGATTTGATCAACCCTCGTAAAGATGTAGATGGATTCCATCCAGAA
>JAKURJ010000098.1 GCA_022452125.1 Candidatus Poseidoniaceae archaeon | reverse complement strand
GAGCAAATGGAATCCATTGGTTATCCGGTAACAGATTACATCGCATCAGGGATGTTGATGGTATTCTCCAGATTCGGTGTTATCGCAGAGGCAAAAGAAGGGGTCGACTTGTTTGACGTCTTAGAATCCGATGCGGTCGAAAAGGCAGATGTTGTTGTGATTGATTCAGCATCTTCATTGATACCAGAAGGAATAGAGCCTTCTCAATATCTTACTACATTACAGAAGCTGCGAAAGATCTGCAGCGAATCACGCTCGCTATTGTTAACTGTCGATCCAACAGAAATGGATGGCAAATTACTACACAAATTACGCTCATCATGTGAAGTTCTACTCGACCTGAATGCAGGTTTCGTTGGTGGAGAAATCAAGAGGACAATCGTAGTTACTAGATTCCTCCGTGCTGCGGGCCCGGTTCAAGCAAGCGTTGGATGGCGTGTTGAGCCATACATGGGCTTCATCGTAGATATTACGGCGGTGAGCTGATATGGATGAGGAACTCAAATTCCAACGTGGAGACCTTGAATCTGTCATGGCCGCCCATCCTCACGTTTCACAATGGGTACAGGACTTTGAAGCAAAATATGGAAGCAGGCCGTATTATTACGGGCCTCTAGACCGCGACGCTCGTAAAATCGAGCC
Source organism: Candidatus Poseidoniaceae archaeon (assembly GCA_022452125.1). Classification (GTDB taxonomy): domain Archaea; phylum Thermoplasmatota; class Poseidoniia; order Poseidoniales; family Poseidoniaceae; genus MGIIa-K1. The sequence goes on along the minus strand of JAKURJ010000098.1, from coordinate 5,316 downwards.
AATGAATCTGATTTACATCACTAAAGAACCAATATTCGTGCACATGTATCGTCCAGTTGACGATGATGGTTCAGAAGGACAGACACTCTGGTTCGGCCTTGAACCTCAACTGACCGATGAAGAGGAAAACATTCGAAGGACTTTGATTGAAGTCTTACTACAAGAAGCACCAAGTGCACCTACATTCACAACTGATGATGAATTCGAAAATATCCTATCTGGAATGATTGATAGATACACCATTCTAGATTCAGAAGCGAGAGGTTCGGTGCGCAGGCAAGGCAGAATGTGGGAAGTTCTTGGAATGGACGACAAGCGAATCATCGTAACCAAGGAGCAAAGAGATAGGCTGAGATATACGATTATTCGTGATTTGATTCGCAACGGTCCTCTCGAACCACTTCTATCTGATGAAATGCTAGAAGATATACACTCTGTGGGACTCAAGCACGTTCACATGGATCACAAGGTTTTCGGGATGGTAACCTCCAATATTCGTTTCCGTGAGAGAGATTTGCTGGCAAGATACCTCAGAGCAATGTCTGAACGTATAGGTAGGCCGGTCTCTGATAACAAACCGATTATCGATGGTGCACTTTTAGATGGCTCTCGTATCAATATCATCTTCTCCGATGACGTATCTATGCTAGGTCCATCATTCACAATTAGAAAGTTCGCTGAAGAAACAATTTCAATCACTCAATTAGTACAATGGGGTACTATGAGCGCACAAGTTGCAGCATACATATGGATATGCCTAGAGTACGGAATGTCTGTATTAGTGAGTGGAGAAACAGCATCCGGAAAGACCACCACTTTGAATGCGATTTTACCGTTCATCGACCACAATGTCAAGATTTACTCAGCGGAAGATACGCCTGAAGTGAAGGTTAGGCACAAGATTTGGCAGAGATTGGTTACTCGTGATTCAAAGAATGAAGAAAGCAGAGTTGAGATGTTCGACTTGCTCAAGGCGGCTCTGCGTTCACGACCTCGTTACATCATCATTGGTGAAATTCGTGGTGTAGAAGGTGCAACCGCATTCCAGGCTATGCAGACAGGTCACCCTGTTATTGCAACATTCCACGCATCTTCAATCGTAAAGATGATTCAAAGATTCACTGGTGACCCGATCAATGTTCCAATTCGTTTCTTCGATAACTTAAATTTCGCAATTTTCCAAGAAGTAGTAGAGTTGAATGGCGGTATTGCTCGACGTATTACCGGAATTGATGAGGTAATTGGCTACAACAAACATAGCGATGGTGTTCTAACTAGAGGTATGTTCGAATGGGACCCAATCAAGGATAAACACTACTTCCGTGGTATGTTCCAATCACATCTATTAGAGAATAAAATTGCAGCATTAGCTGGGTTCGAAAATAAGAGAGATGTATACGATGAGGTAATGCGTCGAACTGAAGCAATTCAAACAATGGTCGATAGAGGATTAACTCATTATGATGACGTATTCGATCTACTGAACCTCTACTACAATGGCGGTTGGGAAGCATTCCGCGCTGCCATTGACACTTGGGTTAGCATTACTGAACGCTGAAATTGGAGATGATTAGATGGACCGAATGGCGACATGGCAGATTGCTCTGCGTCGCCTTGAGATGCCAGTCCCTCGCTTTCTCATAGCGTTTGTATTACCAGCAGCATTGGCTGGTTTAGTATCTGCAATTCTGCTTATTTGGTTAACAGGTGGGTTCGCTGAGGGCGGACTATTCGCAGGATTTACCGGTGTATTCCTGATAATTATGCTACCTCTATTGACTGGAGGTGCAGCAATTTACTTCCCGATTCTCGAAGTAAATCGTTCAGCGATAAAAATCGAGAAAGAGATGCATATGTTCATCACCAGAATGGGAATATTATCCCTTGGTGAAGTTGGAGCAGACACTATTTTCGACATACTGCGCCAAATGAAGGACTATGGTGAATTGGCTCAGGAAGTTAAACGCATTGAGACACTTGTAGACAAATGGCACACCTCTTTACCAGAAGCAGCGAGAATTGTTGCTCAACAATCACCTTCACCACTTTGGACTGATTTCCTTGACAGAATGGCGTTCTCCATTGAAGCAGGTCAGCCTATTGATGCCTTCATGCGTGCTGAGCAAGAGACTGTAGCTGAACAGTATAACACTCTCTATGACACAAGGCTAGAGGGAGTTGACACACTAAAGGAGATTTATGTCTCACTTGTATCCGCTGGATTATTCGGTTTGGTGGTTGCAGGTATTCACTTAGTACTGTTCGAAATTGGTAATGGCAGTAGCGCAACACCAATTGAATTAGCCACTAGAATCCGATGGCTGTTACTTGCAGGATTCCTGTTTGTAATCATCCAGGTGGGCGCTTTATTCGCGTTTAGAGCCACTATACCAGATGACCAAACTTTCGCTCGTGACGAATTTGAGACGCCGTTCAGGTTGTTGTTTAGACAAACCTGGTTAGGTGCGGGTTTGGTGAGCATTGTGTTATTCATATTAACTGTAATCGTTGTAATCGCCTATTGGGAAAGTCTGACTACGACTTGGGATAAGTATGGATTAATCCTACTAGCATTGCCTCTAACTCCATTACTGATCCCATCAATTTTGGTTCAACGAGAAGAAAGCAAGGTTCTGCGAAGGGATGAAGCATATCCCGACTTCATTCGTGCATTAGGTGGTACTGCTCAGGCACGTAGTGCCGAACCTAGTGCAACCATCAGGGCACTACGTGGAATCGATTTCGGAATGTTGGACGAATCAATCGATAGATTGGAGAAGCGCCTCTCAACAAGAATCGACAGTGAGCGGGCGTGGGATTACTTCGCAGCAGACACTAATTCTGCCGTTATTTCTCGGTACAATAGAATCTACATCGAAGGTTCGCAATCATCTGGCGAACCTGCTGAAACCGCTGACATGGTGTCTCGTTCAGTCACAAATCTACTCTCATTACGAAGAAGAAGGAGTCTTTCCGCATCCACAATGTGGGGTGTAGGGTTTGGTTTGCTAATTTCTTCCGTAGTGTCTCTGAATGTAACAATCTCAATTGTTCTACAACTTGGAGAAACCATCGCAGGTGTTGCTACAAGTATTGCAGAGACTACAGACATCGGCTCAATCTCAGATGCAGCTGGTGACTATGTACTGCCCGTTATGGAAGACCCCACTGCTGTTGCTGACAATATTTTGATGTTCAAAATAATTGCATCGATTCTGATTTTGGTTCAAGTCCTTGCAGTATCTCTAATCGCAACACGTCTTCGTGGTGGTGGCTTTACCAGTGCAGTTGGTCAAATGATCCAATTGCTATGGGTTGCAGCGATAGCAAGCCTGATTTCATCATTCATCTTAGACGGTGCATCAAGCATGTTCTCAACATGAAATTAGAACATAGAGTTGGGTTGGAAGATGTCAGCGAGAGCCCATCTCTTCCCGAATTCTCTTCTTAGTTGCAGTCCATGAACAGATTGGACATGTTGTCAAGTCGTGATTTCTTGCAGGGCAGTATTCTCTTCCGAAGAAAATAATCTGCAAGTGGAGCTTGTTCCAAGATTCCTTTGGGAAAATAGCCTTGAGGTCTTTTTCTGTCTTGACTACATTAGTACCGTTAGAAAGCCCCCATCGTGCTGCTAAGCGGTGAATGTGAGTGTCGATAGGGAATGCAGGAACTCCAAATGCCTGAGCCATGACTACTCCAGCTGTCTTGTGTCCAACGCCGGGCAGGCTCTCTAGTCCTTCGAAAGTATCAGGTATTTCTCCTTCATACGATTCAACCAATATCTTGGCTAATTTGGAGATGTTCCTGGCTTTTGTGGGGGCAAGTCCTACTTCACGAATCATCTCCTGAATATGGCTTACTTCCAAAGTTGCCATTCTCGCAGCATCAGGGCCATGACGGAATAGCTCCGGTGTAACTTCGTTCACCTTTTTGTCAGTAGTCTGGGCACTCATAAGTACTGCAATAAGTAACTGAAATGGATTTTCATGGTCTAGAGGAACTGGAGTTTCTGGATATAGCTCTTCAAGCATTTGCAAAATCTTCGCAGCCTTTTCCGAGCGCTTCACAATATCAGCCTCGATAATCTACGCCGTATTCTGCTCCATTGACCCATGCCCACATGAAACCTAGGAAAATAGAACCTAATGGGATTATGTTACAGAAGAATACCACTGATGGTGAGTAGTTGTTCTCACTTGATCCAGTCGCAAGCCATCCTAGATATCCAATGATTGTACCCGGGAATATCGAAAGAAAACCAATCACAATAGCACGTATGAATCTCATCCAATCACCCAAGCCTCGCAGTCATGTCTTCTCCACTTAGTGAATTTAGAATATCGTTTTCTTCAAGCCACCCTTTACGGGCTACCATTACTCCATAGTCAATATCACCCAATCCTTGGATAGAGTGTGCGTCAGGATTGATAACTACGGGCACGCCTAATTCCTTAGCCCGCTTACACAATCGCCAATCTAGGTCTAATCTGTATGGAGATGCATTCAGTTCAACAGCCTTCAGTTCACCTTCCTTGTTAGCTTCAGACATGTGTTCTAAGACAGTATGTAAGTCGACTTCGTATCCGTCTCTTCCCTGCAGGATTCGCCCTGTTGGATGTCCCAATACAGTTGTAGCAGGGTGTTCTAGGCACTTCAACAAATCTTCAGTGTTCTGAGATTCATCTCTACCCCTCCAGCGTGTCATGGCGTGTACGCTAGCAACAACATAGTCGATTTGCGAAAGAACATCATCAGGATGGTCTAACTTACCATCTTCCAATATGTCAGATTCTACACCACTGAATAATCGGAAATCAATGCCTTCATCTTTCCATTCAGCGTTGTACTTCTGCATTGTATTGTGCTGCGCGATTAAATCATCAGCACTTGCACCATTTGCTATTTGCAAAGTTGGAGAGTGGTCAGCAATTCCCAGCCAACTCCAGCCCATTCTTCTCGCTGCATCAGCCATTTGTTCGAGGCTTGCTTCACCATCAGAAAGCGTGGTATGATTGTGCAAGGCACCTTTGATGTTTGAAAGAGATATCAATTCAGGAAGATCGTTTGCGGCTGAGGCTTCCATTTCACCAAGGTCCTCTCTCAATTCAGGAGTAACATATTGCAAGCCCAAGTGCGCATAGATGTCGGCTTCTTCCACAGCAGGTAGTGAAGTTGCTGCGGCTTCCAAGCCAGTCAATTCAGTCTCAGGCATCAATCCAAACTCATTCAGTTTCAGGCCCTTGTCCTGAGCGACTTGCCTCATTCTGATGTTATGTTCTTTGGAACCGGTGAAGTATGCTAGAGTGTACGGGTAGA
>JAKURJ010000097.1 GCA_022452125.1 Candidatus Poseidoniaceae archaeon | reverse complement strand
CAATAGGTGTACGAAGGGTACCCTTTGCATACCCCTCCATACGAAGGGGGCCGTTTGTATTATCGACCTATCAGTTTTGTTTTTTCTTACTTTTTCAGCCCACTTTCTTTCAAAATTAATTTTCTTTTTTCGTTTATTAATTTCGTTGCTATTAACCACAAAGAAAAAGAAACCAATGAAGGCGGAAACCCAGGCAAGGGGTAGAACAAAGTGAAACGTAATCAAGCGATACGCTCGACCGTCTCTGGGGTGATTCCTTCTTCTGGAGTAACCCTGAAAACCATAATTGAGAGATTCTCAGGTGCGTTTCTAAACTTAGAGACGGTCATCGAAGTTTCGAAATCAGAACCAATTGTTCTTACCTTGAAGTCACAAACCATGTCGGCAATAGCAGCCATTTCTTGCTTGATTGCAGGAGTAATAGTATCCTTTGAAACTGTGACGAACAAAATTCCACGGTGGATTTGAGTGTGTGCTTGCATCATACGCAACATTGCAACTACTCTGCTCTGATCTTCTCTTTGCATGAAGAAATCAAGTGAATCAATAACCGCTCTGAAGTAAGGACCCATTGCCATAATCTCGTTAGTCATCTCTGTCAAGAAATCCTGAGTGTCATCATCTACAAACCTAGTTTGAGCTAAACGCTGGATATCTGGTAACTTGAAACCTTCAAGGCGGTAACGGCTGGCAAGCAATTCCTTCTCCAGAACCTTAGCGTTGTATTCTTCACCAAGAGTCCTTACGGCGATATCTGTTGGCCACTTGTACTTGTTGAAAACCCTAGCAATTTCCAATTGACTCTCGTTTGTGGAAATCAAGATTGTATTATCAGGTTCTTCAGCAGGAGATGTCAGTTGCTTTGCAAATAACTCAGAACCTGAACCAGTTTCAGTAAATCCGACCACCAAGAATCCTCTTGGAACACCACCATTCATTGCATTGTCGAACTTTGGAACACCAAAACTTCCCACGCTACCAAAGAATTCCTCATCATCAGGACTGAATTTGATTTGTTTACTCATCTAATCACATCCTCAATGAATTACAACCTGTCCTCTGTCGATTAAATCTGTACAGTACAGATCAAGATTGGAAAGAACCGTTGGCGGCACCTGGTCTGGAATATTTAGAATGACAGACAAAACTTCTCTTTGTCTGAAAGTGTTGATGAAGGTGTGAAGATATTCTGCTAACATTCTCTCTTCATTGTAAATCGCTAATGCATTGACTGAATCAATAAGAACGAAATTTCTCTCATTGTTTGAGATTCTCAAGATGTAAAGAGTTCTCAGCAAGACGCTTTCGAGCATAATTGGGCTGTCAACGAATGTAATATTGTTGTAAGGAACTTCAGTGCCTCCCAAAATTCCTGAGGAAACCAAGTCGACGAATTGAATATTGGATACATCAACACCGATTGCCTCGAATGCTTCGATAATCTCGACTGCGCCACGAGTAGCGCAGATGTAGACCCCTCCCATTTCGAACATCTGCATTAGTGGAATCATTGTGGAAGCAGTAACCATGAAAGCGTTCGAATTTCCACACCTAACTTGAATTGAGGAATTGAGACTGACCTCGGGTAATTGCTCTGCAATTCTTTGATCCAATTCATACATAATCAGGACCCCGTTCTATTTGTCTTGTCGCTAACAGCACCCCATTTTAGCATTGGAGTAAGCATGACTCCAAGCGGTGTTAGCTCAATCGCATGTTTAGCGCGGCTGTGCGAAGTACCTCTCATCTTAACGACTTGTAGGAATCTCAGAAGGTGGCCCATTCTCTCAACGTCACCCATGACGATGATTCCGTCAGCAATCGCTTCTTCTACACCAAAGGATGACCAATGGGCGTTTTCAGTAGCTGATGTAATTTCAGAAATCAAAATGGTTGTGCAACCTAGCGTTGCTAGTTTCTTTCCTAAAGTGAAAAGGAAATCTCTAATCAATTGCTCACTCTTGATTTTGTAACAAAGAGTAGTTACAGAATCGATTACTAATCTTGTGACACCAATCGTGTTAACGATGTCAACAATCGCTTTGATTAGTGCGTGAACATCATCCAAATCGAACGATGCTTTGTCCAAGCCAAGCCAAGAATACAATACGTCCATATCGAATACATTGATCAATCCGCTGTCAATCATATTCATGTCGAAGAAAGCATATTGCCGGATGTTTTCCAATAATTTTACGCTTGGCTCTGTTGCTGTAAAGTGAGCGCATGCCTCTCCAGCCAGTGCTCCACGGACTAGGAACTCCATTCCCAAGGTGGTCTTTCCAGAACCACAAGTTCCTGCGGCCAAAACTGTTGAACCGTAAGGGATTCCACCTCGCAAGATTTAATCCATTCCATGGATGCCCGTAATACAACGGTCGCGGGTGTAAACTGTTGCAGGTTGCATGGCTAACACACAACCCAATCAATCACACTAAATGAACGATACGCCAAAAACGCTCAGGCTTCACCCGGAGTTGGAGAATCTGAAACATTCCATGAAATCGATTTAGAAGGAGGGCCACCATTCCAAACAATAGTATTGTCAAGAAGAATACCGGATGATGCACTCCATTCGATTTTACAAACCTGAACGCCTTGTCCTTCGTCCTCTTCAGCGAACAACAGTCGCAATCTTCCCGTATTGTCATCTAGGCCACTGACTGAACCAACACCTAGGAAACCGGTAGAGCCTAGGTCATACACTACACTTGCATTCCCAATTTCTTGGGAGGAAGGGTCTCCACTGAACAAAGCAATTTTGCCTCCAGGAATCACGCCTTCTTTGTAGAGATAATCGCTTGACCCCGCAGTTCCGCTACGCTCGAAAGACCACCCTTTGAGAGATAATGCAAATCCATTGTAATTTTGCACTTCAATCCACTCAGGTGCACCGCTAGAAGGCCTAGGCGAGATTTCTGTAATTCGCAGAACTTTGGGAGCCTTGCCTCCATCATGAACTTCAAGACTGACTGAGATGACATCTTCTCCGCTGATGAAAGTCCTGCTTGCAACGGACGAAGTAGTTGCAGTGGATCTGTCAGAACCGCCATCGAACAGAACTTGGCCTATTTTTGAGGCATTTGTTGATGATTCTACTTGAATCAACAGTCTAACTTGTAGGTCGTCAGAAAGACCTAGTCCACCAGTCATGGCTTCGATGCTAACATTCGACAGAGCTTCAATTCGGTCCAAATCAAGTAATCCATTGCTGATTATGCCCGGTTGAAGAACACCTTCATACAATTTTGTTACAGGAATCTGATGCCAATCCTTTGTTGCATTGACTTGGTCTCTGACTCCATCGACATAGGGGACATACCAGCCTTCTCCATTGGTTAGTCTGTCTAGGCCATCTACTGCAGAACGGTCAACTAAATCGGAATATGGGTCGTTGCTGCCCAACTCTAACTGCGCTAGAGACATGAATGCGGTTAGAATCATCAAAAACAAAGTGAATGCAGATAGGAATTCAACAACTGCAACAACCGCTTCTTCCCCTTGTTTGGGAGATTTGCGCGGGTGGCGAATCCCCTGCATGATTGTCGGGGGTGGCTCAAGAGTCATGAGGATGTCGCCCTATTAGTTGTGAATCTCTTCAATTCAGGTGAAAATGGCTCTATACACCGATTGATATTTGAGGGGCGGTTGGCAGGACAACATGATGTCCAGCGCGCACGCTGTATCCAAACCCCACTCTTCAAAGAAGAGTATTGGCTTAGTAGCGCTAATGGTTTTGTCATCAATTGGTGGAATTTTGCTAGCACCAAATGCTTCAGCATCCGTTAGTGGTGATTACGAAATTACAAACTCTATTTCTCCCCGTCCAGATATTTACATGACCGCTTGGGATCCTGTAAGTATTGAAGTGCAGGTTACGAACACTGGTTTCTTCTACAATCCGGAAAGCCGTTCTATTGAGTGGTTCGTTTGCGAAGGGTTCCAAACCGAAGCCAACTGCTACAACGACAGAGAAGATTACGGAATCGGTTCAATCGAATCACTAGCTGTCGGCGCATCAATCAATTATACATTCACTCAATCATTCAATTCCTATGGTGATGAAGGGCCCTATACCCTTGTTTATAGATTCATAGATTCTGATACCGTCACCTCAAATGACGTTGCAATATTCAACTTTAACCTGGCTCGAAAGTTAGTTGATGTCAGTATTGATGAGCAGGATCCAATATCTCAATTAGAGAACCTAGCAGAATACAATGGCAAATACATTCTAAACACTGATACTGATTATCAGATGTCCATGGACGGAATTGTAAGTTCCTGTGGCGTTTGTGGATTAGAAGCAGACCTTGGGTGGAAATTATTCGATTCATTTGGCGTCGAGCGTGCTAACTCTTCGACTACTTACACTGATTTACCAAATTGGGGCAAGGTTGCTTTTAACAGAGATTTACCGATACTAAACTTTGATTCCGAGGGCGTTTACACAATGCAATTCGGCATTTTAGACTCGGTCGGAACTCCCTCTGGTGACATGAATTCATTCAATGACTATCAAAGCGTAGAGGTCGTTTTCGATGATACTGTCGACTTGCAAATTTCCTCTATGTTCCCACTCAGTGCACCTACGTCCCCTGATTACTTCTACGGAAACGATAGCGTCGCAGTTACAATTTCTAATCTAGGAAATCATACTGTTGTTCAACCGCTGGTAAGGTTCACAGTGATGGATTTAGATGAGCAAACCGAATCAGAAGAGGATTGTCTACCATCAGAGATTATCCCCGGAGATGAAGTCACATGCATTTTCGATTTGAACGAAGAGGGCGACAAGAAGTTGAGAGTATTCGTTAGCGAGGCACTCAATGAAGGACTGGATGCTAAACCTTCAGATAACGTTCTAAATGTGCAAGCTCAAGTCATCGTTGGCGACATCAATCCAATTATTGAGCAGAGCAATTTCTATGGCACATACAACACAGCAGATAATATCACATTCAGTGCAAGAGTCTCCTCAACTGCTGCAGGACCACTGACTTACAAATGGTACCGTGCAGGAATACAGTTGATTGCTGAGGGGCAAGAAGTTACCATTCCTGCTAGCGACCTTGGTTTAGGAGACCATTTCGTTCAAATCAGAGCATTTGATTCATTGAATAACCTAGAATCTGCTACCACTTTGATCACAGTCTTCAACAGTACAGACATTAGCCAAGGCGATTGGATGACAGGCTCTGCTGTAACAAGAACACATGCCAAAGGTGTTGTCGAATACGACTATCCATTAGCCGGAGTAAATTATGGCCCTGGTGAAGGATTGGAAGCCTTGCTACGATTCTCAATTGACGTTGTGCCCACTACTGAAGAGCCGAGTGCAGGAATGGACTGGATGGAATTTGACATCAATTTGACCAAACTGATTCCAGACAATGTTCCAAGAGAAAGTATTGCGATGCATCAGCTAGTGGGTTACAATCAATTAGACTGGGATCCCCTAGATTCTGGTAATTACTATCAATTAATCGACAATGATACTCTGAGAGTACACATAACTCAGAACATGGATTTACTGCTGGTAGGAGACCTACCTGCGCCTGAGATCAACCTATCTTCACCAGAACTCACTCTACTGCCAGACGGGAAAATGAAACTGGATTGGAATGCAACAGGAGACATTGATAATCCATACTTTGGCGGTTGGAAGATATACAGAGTAACCAGCCCAATCACAGCGTCTACATACTTCCCAGACCCTGCTGTGACAAGTAGCGAATTCGTCTGGAATGGTTTGATGCAAGGAGGACTATCTGCTACCCTAGATGGCACAACTGATTCATGGATTGATGAGAGGGGATTAGATACCGGAATTTGTTCATCCTACGCAATTATTCCAACTGATAGGACCGGAGAACCAAATTATCTGAAAGCAAAGGTTAGCCTTGCAAATGGGGCGCCCGGTCTGACTTGTGGTGATGCGATTGACCCGAGTTCAGAAGTCTCTGGCCTGCGAGCAGTTGGTAGCTACAACAACGCTACTTCATGTTTTGATT
>JAKURJ010000096.1 GCA_022452125.1 Candidatus Poseidoniaceae archaeon | reverse complement strand
CGTAAGGATTGATTCCAAGCAATAAGGTGTGAATATTCGCGTTCTTTGGAACTAATACGGACACCCTTCCACTACCACTTACACTCATCGAATGCGTAACTGAGGATGCATCCATCCTTGTTTGCCATCCATACGAGCCATATGATGGAGATGAAGAAAACTGCCAATCGGTAACTCCATCATCAGCCAAATCGATCGATGCATCATGAGCTGGTTGAGCGAACGCACCTCTGAAGGCTAATGACTCTACCATTGCTCCAGGAGCAAATGTCAATCTAGGAGTGACATAAGTTCTCATGTCCCCTAAGTCAAGAACTCCGTTCACCATATTTGTCGATACACTTTGAGTGCCGGAAGTAGTTAGTGACGAGGTTACACCAGAGAAGTTACCTGTTATCATTGCAGATGAAATTGGACGTGATGACAATCCTGAATCTCCGGTCACAATTTGCGTGGACCCTCCATTATTGACCCATGTACCATTAGATAGCCTGACTAGAGACGGTGGGATATTCCAACCGTTTGCATCTCCGAAATATCGTGTCGCACCTACAGTTAGTTCCTTGATTAGTGGAGTATAATATTCATCGACAGTACCCATCATGACCTCGATGTAAATTCCTGTATGAACATCTCTATCGATACTTGCTAAAGACAAAGGTAGTGTCCTGTTTTCATGACCTTGGATTACTTGTCCAGAAGCATCTAGAACATTTACTCCATACCATGTATTGTTTGGCAAAATGATGTCAGCGTCAATGAAACCATATCCTAAATCATGGGTTGAGACCAAGGGTGACATCCAAGAGCCTTCGGTTTCAAACCAGTCGACTTCAAGACCAATATCATCAACATACCAACCCGGTTCTTGAACTGCTGAATCAGCCATCTGACGGAATCTGAAAGAGACATTGTTACCCGAGAGATTTGAAACATCATACTCCATATCTAGCCATGGAATGTTTACAGTGCTCGTACACGACCAACCGCCTGATGCAGCTACATATTGACGTCCATCCCAAACATCGGTTCCGGTAAACCCAAATGTGTTAGTGATCGAGCCGTCATACCAGTTCGAACCATTAGCATAATTGACGTAGGCTTGATTCCATGCTCCACCGTTAACTGAAACATACAGAGCACCTCCATCCCAACTGTCTTCTGAACACATCCAGTGTTTCCAAACAAATCTGGCACTTGCTCCCAATGGAACGTAATAACTTGGAGAAATCAATGAGTTATCTGAACTAGAATCATAATCGCCACACAAATTTGTAGCGAACCCTAGACTTGCACTCGGGAAAGATGTAGGTCCATCGGTATAGTTTGAACAGACTGCTCCAAATTGCCATCCAGTTTGGCCAACTTGGTTCGTGATACTCCATCCACCTGGAGGTAACGCCGGAGCGTCCTCTAAGCTGTCAGAGATAGTTAGACCGCCTGTTCCTATTTGTATGAATGACCAATCGTTGGCTGCACCATTGATCCCATAACTTACGGCAGAAGCTGCGTTTGAAAGTTGATTGCTGTAGGTTGTATTGCCAGATGAATTAATCACTTTGAACCAATCAACTGTCAATCCTTCTCTTGCATCATTTGGCGAACCATATTGAACTGAAGTATCGGTGTTTACAACAAAGCGAATTTTCGAGGCACCCGTTGCACCTATCATCGAAGAGGGAATTGAAAAATCAAGAACTACAAATCCACCTGATTCGTCATATACTGTTGTTCCGTTAGGTAAGGTGTAACCGCTTCCTGGAATCGAACCACGAGACCTACATGATGACGTAGATGAAGTGCTCGTTGAAGAAATGTCAGTCCAAGTAGTCCCGTTGTTTGTTGACAATTCGACACAGAAATTGTCGTATGATGAACCTTCAAGATCGAATTCTAATCTTGTTTGAACCTTCGAGCCTGCGTTTGTAGATGACAAGTTAATCGGGCTTTCTAGTGCACCATCAGCATTGTTGCTGTATAGACAAGAAGTCGAGGTTTGGGTGTAACATCCATGATGCCACAATCCAACTGAGTTTCCGACATTTGTTACAGAAAATTCATCCAAGAACCATCCTGGTCTCGGTGTGCTACTGCTATCAGTCCAAACTTGGAATCTGAATTGCATGTTTGTTGCAGTCGAAATTCCGGAAATGTTGTCGAGATTGAACAATGCTGTTGTCCAACCACTGTGATTTCCATCACCAAATACTCCAAACCCGGTTCCATTCGCTCCGTTAGGAACGCTAGCATTGGCAGATATTGTGGATGGATAACCACCAGATGGCTCAAGATAAGTCCAAGCTCCATTGTCTAATTTATACTCAACCCAAGCCCCGTCATTGACATCCAAATGATGCCAATGTGAGAATGACAAATTGAAGTGATTAATTGGTGAAGGAACAGAGAATTGAGGTGCAGTTAGTCTACCTGCAGTGTTGACTGGGAGGCCTTGGCCAGGTAGAGTTGCCGCTACAACTCCCCCATCTGCTGCAGTTGCGGGAACGTATCCATGGGCGAGAGTACGTGTCGACCCTGTAACCGACCCACTCATGCTCGAAGGATTAACCGCTTCCCAGATTGAACCTGAGTGAGTCCAAGTGCTTGGAAGTTGTAGGCTGGCTGAAGAAAATGTGTCGATATTTGACACTGCACTATCCGGAGAAAGCGACATTGCTCCATCGAACTTACCTACCATCGTGTTCGTGAATTGTCCAGAAGTAAAGTTACCAGGAACGTCTTCACCGGTCCAGGTTTCACCGTATCCGTCCTCCAAATATCCACTTTCATCGACATGCAGCCAAGCATCAATGACAGTGGCATTGCCAGGGACTTCGAATGCATCTGCAACATTTCTAGATGTGCCTGCTAAGCCGGAAGGGCCATTCCAGACGCTTGTTGCAGCAGCAGCCACGTGGCTAATCATCAGTATTGTCAAAAAAATTGCCAAGGGGACCCTAAATGACGATTTCATACTCCACATCCAGACCCTACGGGTCTGCCGCAACCTATCAAGTCTGTGCAAGAAGGTCACATTCGAAAATCGAAACAATTAGTCTGGAGCCACCAGCGAGACTTGAACTCGCGACCTCCTCATTACCAATGAGGTGCTATACCACTAAGCCATGGTGGCGTAGTCGTGGCGACCTGCCATTGCGATATAATCGATTCGGAGTGATATTGAACGATTCTCAACCGTTTCGGTTAAACATGAAAGGCCTGTCGGCGAACCTGCGGCCGAGATCGCATAGCCTGGTAGTGCGCGCGACTGGAAATCGCGTGGGCCTGTCCCTCGGGAGTTCAAATCTCCCTCTCGGCGCCTACTCAGTAGACTAGTTGAACATCAGATTTCGAACTTAATTCAATAACACCAGGGGGCCCACTCCATGTGATTTTTTCATCTGGAAGTATTAATGCTTCATCCCCTTCAGAATGCCCCAATGTTTCTTTTACAGATGCAAATGAACAGTACAGAACTGCATTAGAAATTATCGTGTCCATCATCTCTGATACAGCACTAGAATCTGGACCCATTCTCATATCAAGTTCCTGAATGTATGATTGGTCTAAGAGCCTAGTCCCATGGGCGGCAAAAAATACACTGACTTTATGCCCATCAGAAATAGCTCTCGCAGCACACGCAATCCCAACAATAGTTTTCAGCGGATCGTTTTTTGGCTCGGACACAAATTTTACGAAATAATTCTTGCTCATGCATTTGCTAAATCAAATAAGTTATTCATTTTACTCATATCTGGATGTTAAATTTCTTGACTTCCGGTTTCTTTTGATCGTATGTACCCACTGAACCCTGAGGCGATTGAAAGTCCCGCAGATAAAATTGCGAACCAAGGACCTCTTCCCCAATCCAAATTATCTGCTGCTTCTGGTAGCATGAAATGCCAAAAAGTAAGTGCAAAAATAATCAGGCTGCCTGCACCCATTGCAATGTAATTAGCTGTCTCAATTGTGTCGGGTCTTCCTTGCATGAAAAATGCAGCGAATAGCATAACTGCAGCGATTATGATTAGCACTGATGCCGTCATACCACCGACATGTAAATCTGACCAAGGTCCGCAATACTCGTCGATTTCTTCACCATAATACTCGCCATCATCATTTCCAATCTCTTCCATACACATGTCGTATAAGTCCCCGAAGTTTTCTTGGTCTGTATATTCGCAATCAGTGCCGTCAACGCATGTCTCATACATTACTTGACGTAATCCAACATGCACTTCCTGAGTGAAAACCGTATCACCCCATTCGTCTCTATCAATTGTCTGAGTCAACCATACATCTTCGACTACTGAAACGGGTGCCAAAATAAAACTAGCAATAATCATGATATACAAAATTGTGGATTTTGATTTAGGCTCTGGATTTGAGACTATTGAGTTGCTATTTTGGGATGGAAATTCAGAATTTATTGAGTTGATATTTATCTCGATTGATTCGGGATTGGATGAATTGCTTCCTTGGTATAATTGGCTATATTCTGTCATCTCTTTCATGGCGTTCGTTTTGGCAATTATCGTATAAAGATTAATCCGGAATTTTAGTGAAAGTCAAATTCTGTCCGTAGTACAATTGATATGATTCAACAATTAGGCTATTTCATGACCGAGAGAGTGCTAAGTCCAGATGGTAAATTCATGTGGACTGGCTCTGAATGGATTCCTGCACCTCCTGCGGGTAATAAAATCGAAATGAAGGACTCTGTGATTGGTGGTGACGTTATTAGTAATACCACAATAAATAATGATCCTGAAGCTGTGACTGAAGCTGTAATTTTCGCTCTCCAAAAAATGGGAATGCTTGATACCCCAAAAGTTGCTCAAGCACCTCCAACTCCTGAAATTGAATTGCCCCAGTCATTCAATGTGGGCGACCATGTTGAATACCATAGCCCAACAAATCAGCGATGGCTAGACAGGTGTCGAGTTATAGCAATAAACGAAGACGGGACTTACAAGATTGAAGTCCCAAAAACAGGGAAAATTGAGACCAAACATGCAGTAGTAATTGGTTCGGCGCCGGGAACAATTCGGCCCGCAGGAATTCCGTTCAATGTAGGAGACAGAGTCTTTGTGAATTGGAAAAATTATGGCCACTACTACCCTGGGAAAATAATGAAAGAAAATGATAACCATAGTTTCTTCATTCAGTTTGACGATGGAGATGTAGAAGATAATGTTGAATGGGGCAGAATCGAACCGTTAAATGAATCGTCTAGTGAAGTCCAAGAATATATTGAACATGACAATCAGGCTGAAAAACAACTGATTGAAGCTTTCCAAGTATTTGACACAAATAATACAGGAACTATTCCTGCGAGAGAATACTTTCGAATTCTTACTGAACTCGGAGATGAACCACTCAATGTCGATGATGTGCTCCAAGAATTCTCAGAATTGGGAATCGAATTGGATTCAGAAATCGATTATAGGTCTTTAGTGAAATACATGATTGCTTCAGATTCAACGGAATGTGGAAGTCCGTCAAAACCCGAAGTGGTAATCAAGGATGCATATCTTGAAAATGGTGCAATTAGCGGTTATGCTTACGCTCATCCAAAATTAGGTGAAACGAATATCAATTCTAGTTCAATAGTTTCTATATCATTCGATGAAAGAGCCACAGCAAGAGTTGAAACAAGAAATACGATTTATGTCGTCGGACCAACAGGTTGGAAAATCAAACCTGAAAACCACCCCTTCAATAGTCCGTTTTCGGTTGGCCAGAGAGTCAAAGTTGAGTGGAATAGCGAGTGGTGGGACGCGAGTGTGGTGAAAGTCGAACCAAGTTCATTTTTCATAACATACGAAGGGTTCGATTCGAGTTGGGATGAATGGGTAGGCCCTTCTAGAATCAAGCCACTATCTTGAGTGGTTTGGAAGTATAACTTTCAGTAACCACACCTCCTACGGAGGTGCAAACGACCGAAATGACTCAAAGGGAGAGCGCCCACCATCGACCATGGCGGAGGTGAATGAGATGTCAGAAATCTCTCCCGATGGGCATGGTGAGATGCCTTTCCGTCTGGGCGATGTAATTCTCGAAAAAAGGTTCGCTGACCTTCATCCAATGCTGAGCACCATTGACCGAATCCGTCACGAATGCAAATTCGAATTCAAACTTCTGCGCCATGAATGGGGACAACCACATCTGATGACAATGCTTACCGGAGTTTTCGCATTCCTTCTGGGGTCGGTATCTGCAGATCTTTTTGCCGGGGGAGACCCAAAGGTTACCGGTATAGATGGATT
>JAKURJ010000095.1 GCA_022452125.1 Candidatus Poseidoniaceae archaeon | reverse complement strand
ACATGAACCACGGTGCTGAATCAATGTTGGTTGCTACCAATTGTGAAGGAGCGAATACTGAATGTACGATGAGATTCGCTCTTGATAACAGCCAGATTCCTTTGCCAATGGCTGCCAAGATTCATTCGGCTTCAATTAATCTGCAAGTCGAATCAGCAGCATCAGGAACCATGACATTGAGCGTTCACAGACTATTGACTAATGCTTGGTCACAAGCAGGTTCTACTTGGAACAGTTCCTCTGCCGGAGTTTCATGGAGCGCTGGTGGAATGACCGCTGGTGTTGAATATGATTCAACACCTATCTCCAGTGTCACAATCAATTCTGGAACCACTGAAGTTTGGATGGATATCGGCCATTCTAGTATGTTGATGGATGGAGACCATGGTTGGATTGTAATTGCAAGCACCCCTGCAGGTTCACCTTCATGGGTCGAGTTCTACTCCAGCGAACACTCCTTGGATGAGAGGCCAAAGATTCTGATCAATTACACTGACGTACACTCAGTATCTATCTCTCCTTCCGGTTCAACAACCGATGCGGACACAACAGTTCAGTTCTCACACATTCTAAACGATGCACTTGGAGGAATGGTTTCCGAAGATGTTGTTTGGGATTCAAGTGACGGTACAATCAACTCGACTGGAGTTTACACACCAATGTCAGTTGGAACACACGATATTACTGCATGTTTCGGTGTAATCTGTACCACTGAGAGCATTACTGTAACACCTGGAGCACCTGTAACTCTAATTGTAGATGAAATATCCAGCACAATAACAGCTGATGAATCATTCACAATTATGGCACATGTCGAAGACGCAAATGGTAACACTGTCCCTGGAATGACTATTACATACACACCAAGCAATGGAACAATGACTGGAACTACATTCTATCCATACACAGCTGGTTCTCAAACCGTGACTGTCGGTTGGAGTACCCAGACAATTGATGTTACAATCGATGTTGTTGGTGGTGCGCCAGTATACTACGAGACTTCAGGATGTGAGGAAGTAATCCACGCTGGAGAAACCTGCCAACTCAGTTGGACACTTCACGACCAATATGGAAATATGCTCAACCTCGAAGTTGGTGGAGGAATTAGTTGGACTGTTGGCGGAGGAGTTTTCACTGAAGCCAATGGAACATTCTTCGCCATGACTGTTGGAAATTATGTCATCAACATGTCTTCAACTGGAGGAATATACCACGAGATTCCAATCCAGATTACACATGGTGAAATGGCAAGCTTAGAGATTGATGCTTCTGACACATTCGTTACTGCTGATGATATCGTCTGGCTAAACACAACTCGAATCGACATCATGGGCAACCGCCTATCAATAGTAATTCCACAGGAGAATTGGACCATCAGTGATGGAATGATTACTGCAGGTCAACCTGCAGAGTGGCATGCTCAAAGGCGTGGTTCTAAGACACTAACTGCAAGTTATGCTGGAATGGAAAGCAGTGTAGTCGTGCAGGTCAGTGAAGGTGCAATTACAGGTCTTGTTCTAGTGATTGATTCTGTAGATTCAACTGGTTCCCTACAGGAGATAACCGCTGATGATGAAATCACGATCAAGGTCAAAGCTGTTGACTCAGATGGAAACAGATGGACTGAAAATGTTGCATGGACAATTGAACACGTTCAGTACACCGACCAAAGTGTGTTACAAGAGATGACATATGGTTCAACAACTATGTTCGTTCCAGTATTCGCATCCGATTCATTCTACACACTGCGTGCAACATACACGGATGCCAACATTACAATCGAAGTGACATTGGACATATCTGTTGACCATGGTGATTTGATTAGCGTGTCTCTAATACAACCAGTAGATTTGACTCAGAATATTGATGCTGACAACAGTTTGCAATTCTTGCCACAGTTGACTGATGGTGATGGTAACATCATCGACCCGTCAATCGTATCCTATACTTTGGAAAACACTGATTCGGGAGAGAAGACAAACATTACTTCAACCATTGTTGGTAATTCCGGAGTTTGGGAAGCATCGACTGTTGGTAATTGGTCAATCACTGCTTGGGCTATCTCAAGTAGCGGATACAACATCTCTGAGACAGTTACGATTTCAGTCGAACACGGAGATGCAGTCACCGTCGATATCGACGTTATCGCCAACTCTGCCAAGGCTGGTGACGTGTACACACTAACAATCACAGGTACTGACGCCGATGGAAACACATTCCTAGAGAGTGTTCTATGGACGCAGGACAACAAGGCTGTGCCTGCTTCAACAATTGAGGGGTCTGGAGGAATCTACAACTGGAGTGCAACAACTGCTGGGGAGCACACATTCAAGTTCCGCTCACCGAGCGGTGCAGAGGATACTTGGACTGTAACAGTTGTACCTCATCAAACTGTCAGCAGAATAGAGTTGACCATCCTTGATGAATCCGTGCTTCAGCTAGAGACATTCGATATTGAAGTAAGGACATTCGATGCTTGGGAGAATGAAATCCCTGTACCGCCAGAAACTCAAGTCAAGTTAACTGGTAGGATGACTGCTGAAGAAACCGAGAACGGTAAATGGACAATCACTACCTTAGATGCAGAAGAGCAAACTGTAATGATTGCTGTTCACAACAAAGAAGTTTCAGACACAATTGTTGTCGAAGGTACTTTCATGGGATTCTTTGAAGCAGGAGGAACCTTGTATTACGCAGGAGGAATCCTAGCAATCCTAGTTGTAATCGTATTGCTAGTTGTGATTGTAATGGTTCTACGCTCAGGAGGATCTGATTACGATGACGATGACGATGATGATGACGACTATGAGTACGAAGAGGAAGAAACCGAGACTCCTGCCGCTGCGGGACCTAGTGGACCACCAGTGGCTGCAGGCGGTCAAGAGGATTGGATGAGCGATTATCGCGTCGATGAAGATAACGTTGAGTGGGGAGAGGATGAGAACGGAACCTGGTGGTACCGTGACCCTGGAACTACTGAATGGAATGAATGGGCGGATTGAACGAAACCTAAACAACGGTAGAGATGAATGGAGTAAAAGGGGATTAATGTGAGAAAGACTATTCTTTCCTTGCTAGTCACTCTGTTGCTCGTTCAAGTTGCTTCACCGGTTTTGGCATCAACTCCCGCAAGTATTGACATCGATTCACATCAACAAACAGTCAGTGCAGACCAAGCAATCCGATTTACTGCCGTTGTAAAGGATAGCTCTGGAAGCCCAATCAACGAGCCTATTACTTGGTCTACGAGTTCAGGAACTATCGATTCGGATGGACTTTTCACACCTGGTGCAGTTGGCCAAACCATCATCACTGCTACGAGCGGGAGCGTAAATTCTACGACCTCAGTTCAAGTTACTGCAGGATGGCCTGTAGGAATTCAATCCGGGTTTAATGTAACCGAAATCAGTATCGATGATTCAATCCAACTCAATGCAACCTTAGTAGATCGTGCAGGCAATCCAGTTGCAGGTGATTTGACATGGAGATGCCAAAATGGAAATATCGATTACACAAACATGACTTGGCAACCCGATGAAATCGGCAACGCTGTAATGAGAATCATCTACTTGGAATTGGAAATTCAAGTTGTCTTCAATGTGATCCCCGGTAGCCCTAGTACGCTCGAAATACCATTCGGATTGACTGTACAGAGTGGCAATACAATCCACATCATACCTGTAGCCAAGGATAGTTGGGGTAATGAAGTCGGGCTATCTAAGGCAGGGGATTTAACTTGGGTTTCTGAAAATGGTTCGATTTCGCCAACTGGGGTTTATTTCGGAGGAGCACCAGGAGTTTGGAATATTAGCGTCAATAGCTCGTCAGGAGCATTTGGGAGCGGGGTAATCCGTGTTCTACCGGCACAAGCAACCGGATTAGATATCGAAATGGATGTTGCTCAAGCAAGAACCGGTTCCCCAGTAAATCTATCCGCTATCAGAACTGATGTGCTTGGCAATTCAGGAGAAATCATCCTACCTCTTGCCAACTGGACTGTCCCAACAGGTTCTCTTTCCATGGATGGAGATTCAGTGGTTTGGATTCCATCAAAGATAGGGGATTGGACTATCGGTGTCAGCGACCAGGGATTTTCTGCGACTTTGCAGATTAACGTAATTCAGGGAGAGATAATTGGAATTGATGTACTATTGTCCGAAGAAATTCTAAGGTCTGGAGAATTAATTGTAGCCTCGATTTCAGCATATGATGCAGCAGGAAATCAACGTGCAGTTGATGGCGCTTGGAGCATCGATAGTGAATTATCTGCTGTCGACCAAGGAGATTGGATGCAATTAAGACCTGGGCCAATAGGAAATTTCTCTATTTCTGCAACATGGTTTGACAATGAAACACAATTCGTCCACGAAGTTGATTCTTTAGTTCAAGTGACATCTGGCGAACTTGCTAGAATTGTCCTTCCTGAAAGTGGTACTAGAGTACCATCAGATGGAGTCTTGGAATTGCAGCCTATTTTCGAGGATGAATATGGCAACGTCATCGATGAAGTATTGGTAACGTGGGTTGTTGATGATATTGACATGACTATGGAAATTCGTCTTGCTGAAAACCGCTGGGCCCCTTCCAGTATCGGGATGCACGAAATCCGAGCGATGGCACAGGGAGTTTTCGCAATCACAGATGTCGAGGTTGTTGCAGGAACAGCACGACATATCTCTACCGATTATGATGAAGGATTTGAAGTGGCAAGCGCAGAAGGTGTTGAGATAACGATATCCACTTTGGATGTACACGGGAATATTGCTCTAGCCTCCGATATCGAATTTGAGTTTGAAGACCCAGAAGGAATTGTTTCACCATCCTCGAAAGGAGAAGGATACTGGGTAGTAACTGGAGGCTTGGTAGGAGAATGGAATCTGCGATTGACTACAGGTTCAGCAACTCACGACATCGCTGTTACAGTCACACCAGGTCAAGCGGTTAGGTTACTTGCCGAAATTCCTGAACAAAATCCTGAGGAAGGCGGTAGCATGATCATGAGAGTTTATGCTATTGACCAAGCAGGAAATCGAATTGAAGTTCCCCCAGAAGAGGTCACAATCAAGTGCACCACTGGTTCTGTCAAGCATTTGGCTGGAGATACGTATGAGGTATCAATCGATCAAGCCGGTCAATCACAATCATGCAATGCTTACTGGAATGACTTAGTTGCACAACGCTTCTTTGACGTCGATGCAGTATTATTTGGAGGAGGCTTAGGAGACTCAAATACTGCTTTGACGATGGTTTCCATAATCATATTCCTCTTCATTGCGATAATGGTAGTTTTGATTCGCAGATTGAAAGGCGAACAAGATGACAACGAATACTGGGATGATGATTATGACGAATATGAAGAAGACGATTCCATCCTAGAAGAAACAGTTTCAGAAGAACCCGAAAATGTACCTGAAGAAGTAAGCGCTGAACCTTCTAGCGCTGAAACCACGCCAGCGGATACTAGCGAATCAAAGGAAGATTTGCGTGCAAGATTGGCGGCAGAGGCTAAGCGAACTGGAATAATGCAGGCAGCTCCTGGTACCGAACAAGGTAAAACAGGATGGTACATTGATTCGGATGGTCAATTGACGTCATGGCTGGTTAGTGAATCAGGTGAATGGACTCGAATGTCCTGATTATTCTTCACTTGAGTCGGCTTTCAATGATTGATTGAATTGGTAATGCTTTTTCCCGTAAATGTAGTATGAAGATAGGCCGATGATGATTGCACCCACTGCTCCAATAATCGCTTTCTCACCCATAATGAATACTAGGTAACCACCGGTAACAGTACCAATAATCTGAACCCATGGGAATAATGGAGATTTGAATGAAGGTTTGTACCAGTCGTGTTTTGGATTTTCACTTCTCAGTATTATCACGCTAACATTCAATGCCACTATGACCATAATTTGGAATCCAGATGCTAGTTTAGCAACATCCTTCACTGGAAGCGTCAAAATACTGATTGCCATTGCCGCAGCAGTTAGAATAATCGCCCAGTGAGGAGTCTCGAATTTCTTATTTGTATCACACATTACATCTGGTAGCAAACTATCTTTTGCCATTCCAAATAGGAACCTGGATGCTGCTAGAAGACCAGACAATGCTCCCGAAATCATTGTCAACACTGCCAGCAGTGCTAGAGCTAATCCAATGTTTGTAGATTCAACCGCATCAACAAAAGCGAAGATTGGGTCTTCTCTGGGTGAGCCATCTGAGTTTAGCCACCATTCTCCATCGACTGCTGCCATCATAATGAAAGTAACAACAACGTATAGCAGAGTGATTAGTAGTAGGGATATCAGCATACCTTTGGGAAGATTTTTTTCC
>JAKURJ010000094.1 GCA_022452125.1 Candidatus Poseidoniaceae archaeon | reverse complement strand
ATGCAAATCTTGCAGATACGGGAGAGCAAATTTCTCCCCTACCTCATGCCCAATAGCAAGGAATAGTAAACCGCCACAATCGAACCTCAGTTGCCTCATTGTAGCTGCTTCAGCGAACTGTCCAGGGAATAGCAAATCGGTTTCACCCTCGCGATTCTCTGCATCGAACAAGCAGACAGGATCTCCTCTGCGGAAGGCCGCAACTGCCGCTTCGACATGTGGCTCCATGTTGGGGGCGGTCGGGTTCACACAAATGAACCCAATCCATACAAAATCACCCTATTTTTCCACTTCTGACGGAAAGGGGTTAACATAGGACAGCCCTTCGGCCTGTTCTGCGGGGAGTGGGTTATGCCAGTAAAGTTAGGTCCAGCGGGAGTTCCACTATCATGTAAAGGGCGTACTATCGTCGAAGGAATGGACGACATTATTTCCCTCGGATTGGAGACTATGGAAGTTCAAACTGTGCGCATGGTTGCGCCGCAGCACTTCGAACAGTATTGGCAAGCAGGAGTTCTTGCGAACAAAGCAGGATTCGAAATGAACATTCATGGCCCTTACTATTCTGAACTTTTAGGAGACAGATTGCAAAGAAATCGTAGCCTAGCTAAGATTGAGGCGGCTCTTCAAGCAGCTAAGACAATCAATGCAAGACACATTACCCTTCACGCTGGGCATTACGGAGAAACCGGTAGAGGGCAGGCTGCGAACGAGCAAGTAGCGAGCGTATTCAAAGGAATTGTACAGAGAATTGGAGAGATTTGGAACGATGACGAAGACCTCTATCCTGTATTCCCTTGGCTAAAGGAAGGAACTCCTTCAAAAATTGGAGTTGAAACCAGTGGTCGACAAGAACTCTGGGGTAGTCTCGAAGAAGTTCTGGAGGTAGTCAACCACGTTGAAGGAACAATCCCTGTTCTCAACCTTGCCCACATCCACGCACGCGGTCACGGCAGACTAAGAACCTCTGAAGACTATGGTGAGCTGTTTGACCAGGTTAGAGAAACCATCGGAACAAAGGAGTTCTACTGCCATTTCTCTGGAGTAGAACACAGAATGGGTAACGCAATGCACTACACTCAAATCAAGAAGTCTGACCTTAATTTCGAGCCGCTTGCAGAGTTCATTATCGAAGAAGGCGCATGGTTGGACATGACTCTGATTTCAGATTCACCTTTGCTTGAGCACGATGCAATGTACATGGTACAAAACATCGACAGAGCAAGACACCGACAACTTGAGCGCAAGGCTCGTGAAGACCGCAGAAAGGCGCTCGCTGCACAGGCGAATATTTCACCTGAAGAAATGGCTGCGAGAGAAGCCGAAATTGCAGCTGCTAGAGCGAAGGACGCTTTGGCAAAATCACAACCACAACCTGAGGTAAAGAAGGAAGAAAAGCCGAAGGAAGAAGAGCCAAAGAAGGCCCCTGCGAAGAAAGCGGCCAAGGAAGAAACCAATGATGACCTCTTTGAAATCGAAGAGGATGACGACGACTTATTCTGATTAAGAGTAGATGATATGTCACTGCCGATTCTTTACTCATTTCGAAGATGCCCATACGCAATGAGGGCACGAATGGCTATTGTTAGAAGAAATTTCCAAGTTGAGCACCGCGAAGTAATCCTTCGCGATAGACCAGAGCATATGATGCAAATTTCACCGAAAGGCACAGTCCCTGTGATGCTTTTACCAGATGGAACTGTTATTGAAGAAAGCCTTGAGATAATGGAGTATGTTCAATCTTGGAATTTAACACAAGATGAGAGGAATTGGGTTAATCGTAATGATGACGAATTCAAATTCCACTTAGATCGCTACAAGTATCCTAACCGTTACGAAGACGTCGACCATATCGAGCATCGCACTGCTGCATCACACTTCATCAATGATTTGAATGAAAACATACCAAAAGGAAACTTGAGTGATGCGATTTTCCCATTCATCAGACAATTTGCAAACCATGACAGAGATTGGTTTGATTCCCAGGGCTGGGACAACGTCCACAAGTGGTTAGAAGAAAATCTATCCAGTGAAGAATTCAAATTTTGTATGACAAAATATCCTCAATGGGTCGAGGAATAGTCTCTGAATGTCAATTTACACCCTCAGAATGTACTTTTTCAGACCAACTATAGGGAAATCCCCTAAAGGGGATTGATAAGCCACGCTAGATTATGGCTCACATTGCAGTTCTTGGATTGGGGAATTGGGGAAGCGCTATTGCCCGTTTGTGGTTACTTGAAGGTCACAAGGTAAAGGGATGGACCATTGAACAGGAAGTTTACGAATCAATTACCATGGAAGGGATGAATCACAAGTACCTCCCCGAACATTCACTAGAAGGATTAGAGGCGACCATGCATGTTGAAGAAGCTCTTGAGGGAAGCGAGATAATCGTACTCGCTGTACCATCATCTGTAATCCTAAATGTTGTTGAAGATATTATTCCACACCTTCGCCCAGGACACGTTCTTCTAGACTTGGCAAAGGGATTAGCGCCGGGCAAGAGGTTGATCAGTGAAGCGATTCATCAAATGCTGGACGAAAATAACATGCACAATCCGCTAGCGGTCCTAACAGGCCCAACAATTGCTCCTGAAGCAGCAGGCGGTGTCATGACAACGGCACTGGTCGCAAGTGAAGATGTGTCCGTTGCAGAAAACTTGGCTTCGACATTAACGACCCCTACATTCATTCTGCATCCTGCCTCAGACCCTGTTGGTGCAGAACTTTGGGGGGCATTCAAGAACGTAGTTGCTCTTGCTTGTGGTTTAGTTGACGGCTTAAAGAAAACCGGTTCCCTTGGAGGTGACAATCTAAAGGCTGCAATTTTCAACGCAGGATTCCGTGAAGGGTGCTTGCTACTACCTCAACTTGGAGCAAGAGCCGAAGTCGCATTCGGACCAGCAGGGCTGGGCGATTTGTATGTAACTGCAACTTCACCGCACGGAAGAAATCGAAGAATGGGAGAGAAGTTAGGTAGCGGATTAACTCTCGAGGAAGCACTCGAAGAAATGGTGATGGTGGCTGAAGGAGTTAGAGCTGCTAGAATGTTCAGAGACAGAGCTATCGACATGAAAATCGATGTACCATTCGTTGTTGCACTCAACACCCTCCTAGACAGTTACATCGACGCAGAAGAGTGTTGCCGAAGGATGGTAGCACTTTCCTGAGAGTAGTAGTATTGATTTGCTTTGAGTGTGTGGGATATTCATGGCAGAACTATCCGAGTTCGAATTACGCCTTTTCGAGTGGATTAGACAGTCCGACTTTGAAACCGTTGCTTGGTCGACAAAAAAAGCCGCTAAGGCCTTCAAATGCGATGAAGATGAGATCTATGAGGGAGTCGCCGCATTGACTAGAAAAGTTCCTACCAGAATTCAAGTCTATTACGAAGATGGCAAGCTTCACATCGCTGCTGAGTAAACATGGCAAAAGACGCCTTACTCATAGATGGACTCTGTGCGCTCTGCACAAAAACCGGGAGTTTCATCAAGAATCGTCAAGCGAAAGAATTGGAATTGATTGAACAGAATTCTGATGAAGGTATGAGAATACTGGAGGATCATGGAATCACCATCGATTCTGTAGTATTAATCAGAAATGGAAAGGCTTACACTCGCTCTTCGGCAGCGATTAGATGTTTATTGTACATGAAATGGAATTGGAGATGGATGTATCCTTTTGCTTGGATTATTCCTCTTCCAATTAGAGACATTGCGTATATTCTGATTTCCAAGGTTAGAAAGAAAATCTGACTATTCAGATTCATCAGATTTCTCTTTTGCTTTGTAGAAATCAGCTGCCATACCTGCCGGAAGAATGACCGTCCACCATTTTGGCCGCTTTACATCACCTTGTTCTGTGACAAATGAACGTGCGAACATCGATAACAAATCGATGATAACAACAACCACGAATACGACGATTAGCAATGCGAATGCTTTGTCGTAAGCAAATGGTGGATTGATGTAATTGTCAATATACATTCCAATACCGCCTGCACCTACCAAACCTAGTACTGTCCCATGTCTTACATTGTACTCAAACATGAACATGAGTTGACTGAGAAGGTCATTACTCGACTCTGGAATTACAACATGGAATAGCCTCTCAGAATGTGTAAGACCCATCGCCATTGCCGATTCAAGAGGAGCGTTTGCTATGCCTTCCATTGCTTCATACTGCAATTTACCTAGATAACCTATAGTGTACAAAGTCATAGCTAGAATTCCTGGCAATGGACCAAAACCTAGTGCGATTGCGAATAGAAGAGCCCAGATGATACTAGGTAAACTTCTCAATCCTGCTAGAACTATTCTTGCCGGTATAGCGATTGGAAGTGGAACCAAGTTGTTAGCTGCTAGTGATGCGATTGGAACTGAAATAATGAAACCTATCAACGTAGAAACGAATGCCATTTTGATTGTAATTACCATGCCTGTCCAAGCCTTTGAACAGAATATTTCGTAACTCTCTGTACAAAGTTCGCCATTAGGTTTGTGAAGAGTCCCATCAACCCATTCCTCTGCTTCTAGAACTGACCAATCAGGCGGCCACAAATCTTCATAGAAAAATGTCTCAAGTCGTTCTGGAGCATCTTCAATTTGGCCCCAATCATCAACCAAATCATCTAAGAAAACCCAGGTTAAGGAAAGCAAGATTACCGAGGAAATAATGAATTTGTTATTCATTTGACCCCACCTCTTCGACTATCTTTCCGTCTTTAATTCGCCATATTCTTTCAGCAATTTGGTATGCTCTAGATTCATCGTGTTCAACCATGATGAGTGAAGAACCTGTTTCAGAAATCAACTTCTTAGTTGCTTGAATTATAGAATCAACATTCTCTTTGTCTAACTCGCCGAGAAATTCGTCAGCAAGTATGAGTTTTGGTTTTTGAACCAAAGCTCTTGCAATTGCAACTCGCCTCTGTTGCCCGCCTGATAGAATTCTTACAGGATTTTTAGAATATTCTTCAATACTCAATTCTGCTAATGCTGAATCTATATCAGAGTTCAATTCACTTCCAAGTGGAAATAATGCGGGATACCATTTCGGCTTCCTAGTACGAGCACCAATAGTTACGTTGCTTCTAACGCTTGAGTGCCTGATCAGACCGAGTCTTTGAGGGATATATCCAATTCCACTCCTGTGAGGGAAATCGTGAATCACTTCCCCCTCAAGAGGGCGAATCAAGCCTGCAATCGTCCTCAGCAAAGTGGTTTTCCCAATACCAGATGGCCCTAGAATTGCTATAGTTTCACCTTGAACTACACTAATGTTGATCTCCGAAATCAATGCATCATCATACCCAACGGATAGATTTCGCAATTCTAGGGCGCTTGATTCAGATGCAACATCCGAGTCTTCAGTTTGGTGGAGGACTTCTTCACTACTAGACATATTAGTTCCCCCAAACTTTGCCACTATTATCGCGTATTCAAAACCTTACAATTGAATTGTCATTAAGCTGAGTGGGGTGGCTGGCTAGTGGTTGGCTTTTTAGCCAGCCACCCCTAGATTTTGAGTTATGTGAGGGAGAACAATCTCACATTGAACCAATATTTTCAGCAATGATTCCGTAGAATTATCTCATCTAGAGTTGGCAGTTTAATTCTGCTCACTGGCCTCTGCATCAGATATTCCGTATTTGTCGGAAGAGTGGTAGTATTCAGACAAACCTGGAATCGAACCCAACAGATCGGAATAACTTCCCAAATGGTTTTGGCTGTTTCCTGCTACCAACTTGTAACCTTTCGATGTGACTGCGGAGATGATTTCGCTGCCACATTGGTTTGCAGGAATGTCAGCAATTTGATGAGTCACAACATTGTAGCACCCTGTGTATGTTTGATTGCCCATAGGGTAATCCTCAACCCACATTTCGTCACCCCAGCTCAACATGGCGTTTAGAATCGCATTTCGGGTATAGACATCCAGCATTTCAGGATTATACATTACAGGGTGGCTTGGAGATTGTCCGAATGATGGTAACTGAATGTACTCATCCATTTCAAGACACCAATCCTCGTTCTCTGATGAATCCTCATTATCACAGTACTTGTGAGGTGTGCTGAAATCATCGCCCTTAGCAAATGCTACATCGCCGTATCCTGTGCTCAAGCACTCAATTGCACCACTGTATCCTGAATACAATGCTCCCGAATCTGGAATCGATGCTGCATTCCCATTACCTGCAGATCCATCGAAGTGGTTGTCTACGGTATTCCTCAGAGAATTAATGTCACTAGTATCTCCAACCGGAGTGACGTAACCGTTCTTGATTAGGTATCCCATTGGCATTAGCATTCCAGCTGATTTTAGCCATCCTGTGTGGCAAGATGTTTTTCCAGCAAGTAAAGCAAATGGATCAGTAGAGTCATCACCATCTAA
>JAKURJ010000093.1 GCA_022452125.1 Candidatus Poseidoniaceae archaeon | reverse complement strand
AAATCAGTAATTGCTGTCAATAAGATAGATATCGCTACTGAAGAAGAAATTGTTTCCGCCGAGAAAGCGCTACCTCAAGATTGGCCAATCATGCGAATCTCTGCATTCAAGGGAACAGGATTGGATGAATTGAAGGATTTCATCTACGACAACCTCGGATTCATGCGAGTATTCCTCAAACCTCAAGGACAAGAAGCCGACCTTGAAGAACCATTGATTGTAAAGGATGATTCAACTGTTGAAAACGTGTGTAACAATCTTCATCGAGATTTCGTGAGGAAGTTCAGATTCGCTAGAGTCAAAGGGCCTTCTGCAAAGTTTGACTGGCAACGTGTGGGTCTAGAACATCAACTCAAGGATGGTGATTTGCTATCGATAATTATCAAGAGATAATCATCAATTGAGCCAGCTTTTCTATTGATGCTAATCATTACTTGTAGGGCCTATCGTCATAAACGGGAAACACCACAGCAGGATATATGCCAGAACCACTGCCGGATTTTGGCAACATTCGCTTTGATGGCACATTACGCCCCTCTCAAGAAGCAGCATGTAAGGAGATTATTCCCCAATTAGAAAATGGTGAAACTAGGCTGTATGTCGTCGCTCCACCGGGTTCTGGTAAGACCGTTTTAGGACTCTATGTGTGGGCGGATTTGGTGAAAAAGCCGGCATTGGTTCTATCTCCCAACTCGGCGATTCAAGCACAGTGGGCAGCCAGAACTTCATTGTTTGACCTCGATGGCAAAGAGGAATACATTAGCACTGACCCAAAGAAACCTGGATTACTTACTTCACTAACCTACCAAGCTGTAACTGCACCAGGCAAAGGTGGGGAAGATATTGAGGAGAAGGCTTTGCTTCTTTGGGCTGAGAAATTAATTGCACAAGAAGAGGCACATGACCATGTTTCATGCGAGGCATGGCAGACCGACCTCAAAGAAAAAAATCCTGATTACTATGAAGAGAGATTGGGTACTTACAGAAAGAAGGTTAGGGATGAAATAGCCAAAGGTGGGAACGCAATTTCAATTCTTGGAAAGAGTGCTAAAGAGAATCTTGAGCGATTGAAAGAGGTCGGAGTGGGACTTATTATTCTCGATGAGTGTCACCATTTGATGCACCATTGGGGAAGAATCCTTGCGGAGGTACAAACTATGTTTGGCAACCCAATTATTCTAGGTCTAACCGCTACTCCACCTGACCCTGAAGATTTTGAGGACGTTGACGTCAAGCGGTATGAGGGATTTTTTGGCCCTGTTGATTATGAAGTACCAGTTCCTGCTTTAGTGCGTGAATCCAATCTTGCACCTTACCAAGATCTGTGTTACTTCACTCGCCCAGTTGCATCAGAATTGAAGTACATCGCTGGAGTAGATTCTGATTTTGATGAGTTACTGGAAGAATTGAGGGATAAGAGTAAGCCAAGAGAAAATGATAGAATACCTGATTTAGACACGTGGGTTTTCAAATATCTTCAACAAAGAAAATCGCTTACAAAAAAGGAAATGAGCTGGAGTGAATTCCACAAATACCACACTGCTTTTGCAGATGATGGAAGGAGATTTCTGCAATCAAATAACCTTCAACTTCCCGATGATGTCCCAAATATTTCAATGGATAATTACGACCAATCGTGGACAAGAATCAGCATGCTAAGAACGGTGCTGGACAGATACGTAAGGTATGGACTCAGAAGGTCAGAGAGTAAGTTAGACCATGAGTTATCAGAGTCAATAGTAGCAAGGTTGAGGCTGCTTGGAATCCAAATAACCGAAACTGGTTCAAGACCTTGTGCATCACCTGCGGGCAGAGTAATGGCTTACTCCTCTTCCAAAGTCGCAGCTCTAGAAAAAATCGTCAAAGCAGAAA
Source organism: Candidatus Poseidoniaceae archaeon (assembly GCA_022452125.1). Lineage (GTDB taxonomy): Archaea > Thermoplasmatota > Poseidoniia > Poseidoniales > Poseidoniaceae > MGIIa-K1. Next base: position 4,615 of record JAKURJ010000093.1, on the reverse strand, counting down.
AAGACGCATTAGGAGATTCGATACGAGTGGTTGTAGTAACCGACTTTGAAAAAACATCAGCTACTACCCTAGTTGAGGGGATATTAGATGATGAAGCCGGTGGAGCAATCGCAGTATTCAGGTCACTCGTTTCCCATGATGAAGGAGATTCAATCGACCCTATTTTGATGACCGGCAGCACAGTTCTGGTAGACGATGACCTCTACCATCGATTTATGCCAAGAGCGGAATTATGGGTAAAACAAAACAATGTCGACATCAGATTTGAGGATAGCACAAGAGAAGGTTATCACGAAATCCACGGCAAAGGAAAGGATTGGATACCTCGATATTACTCAATGATGATTACGGAATTTTTCCAGGAAGGATTGACAAAATGTCTCATCGGTACCAGAGGCCTTCTTGGCGAGGGTTGGGATGCATCTCGCATTAATGTTCTAATCGACATGACAACAGTAACTACTGGCATGAGCATAAACCAACTCAGAGGACGCTCGATTAGACTTGATTCAAACTGGAAGGAAAAGGTTGCAAATAATTGGGACATTGTTTGTCTAGCTGAAGAATTCACAAAAGGTTACGACGACTATGACCGATTCAAAAGAAAACACTTGCAACTCTACGGTGTATGTGATGACGGGACCATTGAGAAAGGGGTTGGTCACGTACATGCAGCATTCAATGATGCCAAACCTGAGGGCATTAACGAAGGAATGGAGATATTCAATGAAGAGATGCTAGCGAGGGCTGGAAACAGGAGTCATGTAAGGCAACTTTGGGGAATCGGCCAACCATTTGATGTCACATCAAGTTCTGCTGTAGAGGGTAAAATGGGCCCGAGTTTTGCTGGCGGGTTCAAATTTGGAATCAACAAACGTGTGTGGACAGATGAATCATTGATGCTCGCAATATCTAGAGCAATAGTAGATACTCTAGCCGATTTGAGTGAGATAGACAGAGATTGTAAACCAACTGGGGGAGCAAGAGGTTCGGGTTGGCTGAGATACCACCTCAAACATGCATCAGAAGATGAGACTGCAAAATTCACTAAGGCTCTCGAAGAGGTTCTAGGGCCGCTCGAAAATCCTCGCTACATCATCAGTAGACCAGCGATGCACATGAAAGACACTTGGCTGACCAAGTTACTTCCAGAGGTATTAGCAAAATTCCTACGCCGTGCTGAAAGGTCTATCCAGATGTATCATACAGTTCCTTCAATCGTTGCAAATACCAAAGAGAGAGCAGAGGTTTTCAAGAAAAACTGGGACTACTACATAGGTGAAAGTGAAATCATGTACTGCAGGAACGATGAGGGTAGACAGTACGTCGAAGAGTTACGCAGAAATGGACTAGAGCCAAAAAACAACCTTCACAGGAAAGAAGTTTACTTGTGATTAATCCCAAATCCCCATGTCCATTCTAGCATCTTCTGAAGCGTGGACTTTCGGGTCCCATCTTGGAGACCATACCAGATTGATGTGAACGCTTTCAACAGCATTCAATGCAGCACGGTGAGCAGCAGCCATTATTTCGGCTGCAGCAGGACATCCGGGACTGGTCAATGTCATGTCGACTTCTGCGTGCTGAACTCCATCTTTGTCTTCAAACCGAACGTCATAAACCAAACCTAGTTCTACAATCGAGATATCTAATTCTGGGTCTTCAACTTCTTGTAATGCAGTCAAAACTTCTTCTTTTGTGGTCATCAAATCGACTCCTTAACTCTGTTCTGAATCATATCAAACATGGTCCTAAATCCATTGGAGCGAGACGGTGTTAAACTAACCAGTATTCCAGCTTCCTCAGCAAAATTGGGAGTTAACTGCATTACTGTTTCAGGCGAGTTTCCATTTACAGCGATTGAAAGGATGCCTTGTAGGCCTTGGACCATTCTCGCATCTGCAGCCGCACGTAACCAAACCAAGTTGTCACGGATATTCACCTCAATGTGCGCAACAGATTGACACCCTCTAACCAAGTTAGAATCACTCCATTCATCAACGGGTAATTCGTTAACTTCATCTGCGAAATCCATCAAGATTTCGAGCCTTTCAAACTGGTCTTCGATTTCTTGAAACTCGTCAATGATTTCTTGAATCGAATCCGGCCAAGTCATGCCATTGCCTCCAACACACGAGCAATTCCAGATAGGAATACATCGTCATCTGATTCATCATTGTAAATGTAAAATGATGCTCTAATTGTGCCATTGACTCCTAACCTTTCCATCAGGGGTTGAGCACAATGGTGCCCGGTTCTAACTGCTATTCCTTGAGCATCAAGTAATCTAGCGAAGTCTTCTGGGTGAATGGTAGGATGAGTGAATGAAACTACAGCAGCATCCCTTGGATTGAGTGTTGAATAGACTTTCATGCCTTTTTCCTCAAGTTGTTTAGCTACTCTTTTTGCGATTGAAATCAGGCGCTTGTGATGACTTTCCAAATCAATTCCTGACATCCATTCTAGAGCTGCTGCCCATCCTACTCCTTCAGCGATTCTCGGAGTGCCTGCCTCGAATTTGTGCTCGTTTGTTTGGTAGGTCGAGCCCTCAAGAGTTACTGTCTGTATCATATCTCCTCCACCCATGAAAGGATGCATTTCACCGAATGCTTCCTCACTAATCAACAGTGCCCCAATTCCGGTTGGCCCACACATTTTGTGTGCGCTAAATGCTACGAAATCGGCACCTAATTCTTTGAAATCAATCATTTCATGTGGTACTGCTTGTGCAGCATCCAATAGCACTCTAGCACCAACTGATTTAGACATCGAAATAATCTTTTCAACAGGATTTCTGACACCAAGAACATTCGATGTGTGGACTACACAAACCAATTTGGCGCCCTCCAAAGCGACTTCAAGAGCTTCGAGGTCTAGTTTGACTTGGTGAACAGGTACGAATCTCAATTCAATCGCAATTCTTTCTGATAACATCTGCGATGGGACTATCTCGCTGTGATGTTCCATTTCGGTTAATACAACCGCATCCCCTGGTCGCAAATTATGCTCACCCCATGCATGGGCTGCAAGATTAATTGCCTCAGTAGTCCCGCTTGTAATGACTACAAAGTCAGAATTGTATCTCGTTTTCAGCAGTTTCCTACAAGCCTCATACCCTTCAGTTGCTTCACCGGCTAAAGTGTGAACTGCTCTATGCACATTAGCATTGGATTGCGAATAATATTCAGTCATGGCGTCGATAACACATGCTGGCTTTTGAGTTGTAGCAGCGTTATCGAGATACACGAGGGGGCGACCATTCACCTTTCGCGAGAAAATTGGAAAATCCTGCTTCATCGAATCACCCATTCATCAAGCACTCTAGATGGACAAGAAGTCTTGTTCTCATTACAGAGACAACTTCCTCACTCTTTATTTCTCTGAATGCATCCATCAAAAATCCTTCAACAATCAATGCTGATGCTTCTTCATGAGATAGGCCTCTTGAAGCCAAATAGTGAATCTGATTAACATCGATTGGGGCACTTGCCGCACCGTGGGCTGCTTTCACATCGTCTGCTAGAACCTCTAATTCTGGAATTGCTTCGGCTCGAGATTTCTCGGAAAGCAGAAGATTGCGGAAAACTTGGCCAGCATCGCTACCATCCGCTCCTTCGCAAATTGTTAGTAAACCTGTACCGACAGAATGCGAGGAATCATCACAAGTTGCATGCATTACCAAAGAGGAATCGGTGTGGCCAATGCTGTGCTTGATTTCTATATGGTGGTCATCGTGCCTAGATGAATACCCGTTAGAGGCAATGCCTGCGCGCATTTGTGCACCACGATTGGTCAGATCAACTCTGATGTCTGACTTGTTGAGGAAGCCACCTGCAGACAGGGTTGCAAACTCAAGTTCTGAATCTCTGCCAACATCCCAATCTTCACAACGTAAAAAGTGACCATCGCTAGCCAAATCATTGATTGTAGCCAGAGATAGAGTTCCTTCTACATTTCCAATAATGCGCAATCCTGTCCAACCAGCATCTCCTGAAATTCTGATAATTAGAGTTGAATTGCCAGAAGATTCTATGTTTAACTCACCCGAACAGATGTGTCCTGAACAGCGTAAATCTAGCTCCAGTGTTTCGTCTTTGAGAACGATTTTTTTGCAACTTTTTGAAATTGCATGAATAAACGAACGTGCTATTTCTTCGCTGTCATTCATCTCTGAATCCACGCCTGAAGAAAATCTAATTGGATCCGATTCAGGCACTTCAGCAACTTTGGTTGGATGAATCCTCTTCCAAGGAGTGTAGCGCCAAAGGTGTTGAGAACGAGGAGGGATACTGATTTGTGGATACTGCATCATCCAATTGCACCCTCCATCTCCAATTCAAGAAGACGATTGAGTTCAACTGCGTATTCCATAGGCAATTCACGAGTGAATGGCTCGAAGAATCCATTCACAATCATACCCATCGCTTCTTCCTCGCTGTGTCCTCTGGACATCAGGTAGAATAGCTGGTCATTGCTTACCTTAGACACGCTTGCTTCGTGCTCTAAATCGGCACTTGAGTTTCCAACCTCCATGGTAGGATATGTGTCGGATTGACTGTCTGCATCGACCATTAAGGCATCACAAACCACCTTGGAGCGGCACCCGTTTGCCTTA
>JAKURJ010000092.1 GCA_022452125.1 Candidatus Poseidoniaceae archaeon | reverse complement strand
TAAGAGCCACGGTATTGACAACGTTCTGATTAACATCCTCTCGAACGGTACCCTACTGTTCGAAGATTACCCAGGACTTGCTAAGACTTTGATGACCAACACCTTCGCAGATGCGTTGGGTTGTGACTTCAAGCGTGTGCAGTTCACCCCGGATTTGCTACCTGCAGATATTACCGGTACAAACATCTACGATGCTAAGAAGGGAGAATTTACCTTCAAGCCAGGTCCGCTATTTTGTAACCTGCTACTAGCTGACGAGATTAACCGTGCTCCTCCTAAGACCCAAGCAGCTTTGCTTGAGGCTATGCAGGAGAAGCAGGTGACTATCGGAACAGTCACTCACAAACTACCAGCACCGTTCATTGTTATGGCAACACAGAACCCTGTTGAGCAAGAAGGTACCTACCCGCTTCCTGAAGCGCAGTTGGACCGTTTCATGTTCAAGATGAGCGTTGGTTACCCAGACCGTGCGGACGAAGATGAGATTCTAGCCCGCCGTATCACCCGTGGTAAGGACGCAGTCGATGTCGACGTCATAACCGACCCACAGAGAGTAATTGCTATGCAGCAAGCATGTGAAGACGTTTACGTCGATCCTGCATTGCGTATGTACATGGTTGAAATCGTAAGCCGAACCCGTGAAGATCCTCGTGTTCTCGTAGGTTCATCGCCTCGTGGTTCTCAGGCTCTCCTGAAGACCTCACGTGCAGCAGCAGCTCTACGTGGCCGTGATTTCGTAACACCTGATGACATCAAGACAGTTGCTGAACTTGCAATCGCACACAGAATTATCCTCAAGCCAGAACATCAAATCAAGGGATTGGAATCTGGAGAAGTAATTCAAACAATTTTGCGAGAAGTTCCAGTACCAACCGTCTGATATTTTCTAAACTGAAATAGAGAGGCGATTAGCATGTGGAGTCGTAAGAGTGCAATGTTAGGTTCCCTAGCGGTAGCAATGTACCTACTAGGTCTAACATTGAGGAATTCACAATTGGTTACCATTGCTGTGGTAATCTTCGTGTTCCTAACTTGGGCAGCATTATTCGGCGGTCACGCTGATGTTGCTGCTAGCGGCCGCCGTGCAGAAGAATGGTCTGGAGAGGAAGGAGTCTCTCTGTCCAATGTTTCGGCCATGCGTAAGCTCTCCAGTGCTAGAATATTCGAAGACGGAGAAGTTGGAGTCACGCTGCGAATGCAAAATCACTCAGCTTTGGGTAAGATTTTGGAAGTAAAAGACCGAGTTCCTGAAGTAATGCGTATCAAAGATGGTGCAAACTACATTCTAATGGAACTTGGTCCACGCCGTGAGACTTTCATCGAATACACTGTTGAATGTCCACTTAGAGGATTTTACAGCCTTGGACCGGTTGCTGTTCGTGTCCAAGATCCATTCGGACTGTTCCACAAGGAAAAGGAACTGCATGTCTACAATGATTTCCTTGTGTTCCCTAAGATGGAAGATTTGAAAGATACATTCGTCAAGTCTCGAGTACCAAAGATTTTCACTGGAGCGGTGAATATTCGCCAACCAGGTCCTGGTTCAGAATTCTACTCACTCCGTGAGTATTTCGAAGGTGATTCGTTCCGTGCAATCAATTGGTCCGCTTACGCAAGAAGTGGGAAGTTGATGGTCAACGAGCGTGAAAGAGACGCAGTCAGCGATATTATTCTGATTGTTGATTCACGTGCGGTTTCCGAAACAGGTCCTGTTTCAAGGAACGCTCTGGTCTACTCAACTAGAGCAGCTGCAAGCCTTGCTCAGTATTTCCTTGGCCGACGTGACTCCGTCGGTCTAATCACCTATGGCGATGAAGTAGTCAGCGTTGACCGTGATACTGGAAAGAAGCAGTTGTACGTCATTCTGACAAAACTTGCCGGTGCTATGGCTAGAGGAAACATTCCTTTGCAAGTAGTTGTGAACAGGATTCTTCCGCACATAAACAAGGGTAGCCCAATCATCGTTCTATCGAACCTGGAAGATGATCCTACCGTAGTTAGCGCACTAAGAGACTTCAGAGCACGTGATTTCGACGTAACCGTTCTATCACCTTCTAGCCTTGAATTCGAATTCGATGCTAAGAGGTTAGACCGCACTGGGTACGAAGTTCTGAAGACTGAGAGAGACGTCCTAATCAGCGAACTAAGAGGATTGGGTGTCAACATCATGGATTGGGAGCCTGATATGCTACTATCAACCGCACTAGCAGGTGCAAGAGGATTCTGAGGAGGGAGATTAATGGCAGCAAAATCAGGAGACACCGCTCACCTATACGACGGTAAGACCGTCCGCTCTTCCGCTCCTTCTAGGAAAAAGTTAGCAGCCAAAGGCAATGCATCTGGAGATATTCCAAAGGACGCAATTCCAACCGTTGAAATTCCTTCATTCGTTGAGAGTCTACTTGGAGGGCCTTTGGTCCCTAAGATGAAGTTCCTTCCTGCGGACAAGATGGTACAAAATTTGCAGCTAGGTTGCTATGGTGTTTTGATTGCTCTGGGCATACTAACATACATCGTTACTCCTGCAGTCGGAACAATTTGGTTTGCAATTACTGGTTCAATGACCGTTGCAAATATTCTACAATTGATGGTAGTTGCAGGTGCAATTGGGACTGGATTTTGGGGTACAATGTCTAGGGATGCTAGATTTTTGCTTACATCTTATGTCTTGTTCATCCTTTCAGTAATGCGTTTCGCATCTTCTAAGGTTTCACTCTCTCAAGATTTGTTTGGATTTGGTGACAGCCAATTCCTGCTAACAATTCTGGTCGTTGTTTACGCAGTACTACTTGTCATGTACTTTGAACTCTCAAATGGCGTAATCAGATTCAGCATGCTTGATACCTCAATTAGAACCCGTGAAGTTTACGTAATGAACGTGAAGAAGATTGTTGGTAAGTATCACCGCTCGCTTGTAATCAATCCACTAATTGCAGGAAGCTTAGCAATGCTAGTTCTTTCAGTTAACACAATCTTACCAGCATTCATCTCTTTGTTCTCAGAACAAACCGATTTGAGAATGGAAGAATCAGTAGAATTGATTTCAGTATACGGTGTTGCACTTGGAACACTATTCGTATTCTTGGTTGTAGGTGCGTTGTTCGCTCTGGACCTACCAACTCACTTGCAGTCTTGGCGAGAGAATAAGGAATGATACAATTCTCTAATTTTCTCGTGCAGTTGATCAGTTTCAACGATTATTCTAGTTCCGTATTCATTTGTGGAAACCAATTCGTGTTCAATTCCGATATCTGGCATTCCTAAGATAGAAATGATTGCAGTTTTGAATTCAATTTTTCCAGGAATAATATTTTCTAAATGATGTAAATCGTGTTTAGGTAAGATGATTTTGAAGCCCTCAGGTGTCGATTTCATCAACCAAGGAGTAATTCCCAATCTTTCAATCTCCATTAGTAAATCACTACTCAATGGCTTGTCATTAGTAATTATTGCAACTCCTGGTTGGCAACCGATTGCGATAACTTCGTCTGTTGCGATATCAGGTCCAATGACAGTAGAGGCCGTTGAATCACGGTTATGGAAATTCTTGATTTCGATTGGTATTCCTTCTTCAATCAAGGGGAAAACGGTAGCTGGATGGATTACCGGTGTCCCGTGCATCGAAAGTTCAGCAGCCTGTCCATAGCCCAAGTATGGGATTGCAGGGGTATCAATCCCCCATCGTGGGTTGAGCTGTTTAATTCCGTCAACATCCTTCCATAGAATCAACTTTGATGCATTCATGAGGCTAGCAAATGCTGCAGCAGAATGATCTGAACCTCCTCTGGTTAGAAGTGCAATGTTACCATCGTCTCCCTCCCCAAACCAGCCAGTTAGAATCGGTACACCTCCGAGTTCTTGGCGATCAAGGTTCAGGCTTGAAGATTCGATGTCGATTTCTTTCGCTCTACCAATGCCTTTCAATCTTAATCCAATATCTTCTGCTCCAACCGGGTGAGCGCCTTCAATACCACATTCTCTTAGTCGGTGAGCTACTGCTAAGGCACTGAGTCTTTCGCCAGCGGCTAGAATTAGGTTTTCAGAACGTAAGGATTCTTCACCACTGGAAAGTTTGAGTAACTCCTTAGAAATCCCTGAAATTACCCTGTTGAATAATTCACCAAATTCACCAGTATCTAGGCCCGGGGCGAACCTCAAATGCTGGTATGTCAAATCTTGAACCAATCTGCTAGCATATCTTGGTTCCCTCGATGCACGAATCAATCTATCAGTCATGCCCCAAAGTGCAGATACGACGATGATCGGCCGCCCTTCGGTGTCACTGATAATTTCAGCAATTTGGTCGATGTCATTTCCGTCACGAAGACAAGAACCACCAAATTTGTGGACAACGATATCATTCATCGATATATCCTCCCTGTATCCCAAGGTCTGCGATAACCAATCTTGCCACCGCTTCCACGACTGGGCGTGCTCTTGGTGCAATAACGGGGTCATGTCTTCCTTTGATTGCCAGCTCTTCCATCATCTCTGTGACTTGATTGAATGTTTCTTGAGGCTTAGAAATTCCACTAGGTGGCTTGAAAGTAATCCTAACATGGATAGGTGCTCCGCTTGCCATACCTCCCAATGCTCCGTCAGCACCTTCAGACAATGACATATCCTTGCCCCATTTGTCATTATGCTGGCTTCCTCTCATCTGGCCAGCATTTACTCCTCGGCCGAATTCTACTGCTCGAGCAGCTGGAATTGCCATTAGTGCTCTCGCTAGTGCAGGTTCAATCCCTTCAAACCATGGTTCACCAAATCCTACTGGTAGTCCAGAAATGACCAAGTCAACACGACTTCCCAAGGAATCGCCGTCTTTACGGGCTTGTTCGGCTAATTCAATCCCCGCGTCGCCTTCTAGTCCGCCTAGCGCTCCGACTTTTGCCTCGATTTTCCATTCAGGTGGTAACAAGTTGCGGGAAAGCGATGCTGCTGCGACTAAACCAGCAGTTAACCTAGCAGAGAAAGAACCGCCGCCTCTGAGGTCAGCAGCGCCTTCAGTCTTCACATTGATAGGATGGTCAACATGACCCGGGCGGGGTTGATAAGGCAAGAATGAATAATCCTTAGAACGAACATCTCGGTTCTTTATTAGAAGAAGAATAGGCATTCCTGTACTCTTGCCAGAGTGCACTCCTGACAGTATTTCAACCTCATCGGTTTCCTTCCTTTTACTGGCTAAGCCCGAACCAGGTCTCCTCGCAATCATGTCGGCAACTAGTTGTTCAGCATCAAGCTCGATATTTGGCGGCATTCCTTCTATAAGAGCGCCTACTGCGGGGCCATGTGACTCTCCAAATAGAGTCACGACCATGTTATCGCCTAGGCTCATCCGCATGAGTATCAGAGTGGTTCAGCAGGCTTTCATTCAAGAATATGGTTATTCGTCCATAGAACCGAAATCAGCATTGATAACCTTAGTTTCAATCACTTTCATTGAGTCATTTTTACTGTACCATTGTTTGATTCTTTCAATAGTTGGTCCACTCACTGAAGATGCAAATATCACAATGGCGGGACCTGAGCCACTGATTCCCGCAGCCCTTCCCCCGTTAACGAACGCGTCATTGGTCAATCTTCTTCCAACAGGGTCATTCAAAGCACCGATAACACCTCTGCCATTCCAAGTCAGAGCAACAAGGTCGTTGCCTTCCTGCAGTGCATTTAGTGCTTGAACGAATGCCTGTTGGTGTAGAGTAAAATCCTCTAATTCTGGCCTCTTTTCTCGATCTCCTCTGCAGACTAAAATTACTGACCAATCATCTGATGGCGGACCTGGTGATTCAAGCAATAAGCCTGAGCGAGCATCTTCAGCATTTGCATTGACTAGCTTCCATCCACCCTCCAACGCGGCCCATGAATCGTCGAAACTTCCTGTTATTGAGACGCCTGCAGATAATTGCGCAGCCGCTGCGATGTCAACAATGTCTGCATTTTCTAATTCTATTTCAGTAGCATCACAAAGCGCTTTAATCGCAGCTACAGCGACTGCAGAACTTGATTTCAAGCCCTGTCTTGGAGGAATCTCAGATTTAACAGACCAGTACAGTTCACCATTCGGAACAGAATGGCCGGCATTTTTCCAAGCAACAAGAACCTGTTCGAGTAACCCATCAGGGTCATCCAATGCCCTCTTTGATTCCTTATCGAGCAATCTAACCCTGACTGGGATGTCCAAACCGCGTGATGCTCCAGATCCAATGACCCCACAAT
>JAKURJ010000091.1 GCA_022452125.1 Candidatus Poseidoniaceae archaeon | reverse complement strand
GTTTCATCAGCTAAAATTGCGGCTTTCCTAGCCGACTTTGAGGTGTCTATGGCTGTTATGTAACCGATTATCCCTCTCTCTCTGAAAGAGGCGAGCACCCTCAGGTGGTTCTGGCCCCAGCGGCCGCATCCAAGTAAAGCGACTTTGAGCACGATTGGCCCAAGTATGGTTCAGCCTTCAGACTTATCCTTTACTTTAGTGAGCAATGATTTACCGTGGCCAGCCCAATATAATGTAACATTGGTGTAACAATCAGACAATTCACCCATGATAATATGAATAAGCAGTGTGCGTGGGATGTATGATGACGAGTTCAAGCATCACCCCTGTCAAGAAGTGGGTTATGCGCCAATATTGGCGTATGCAACAATCTCAATCTATCATTTCTCTAGGTCTTCTAGGCTCAACCTTAACTCTACTATTATGGGATTATGTGAGCTGGAGGTTTTCCGATAAATGCGACGAAGGTTTTTGCTTCAGTAACTCCGTACTAGGCATTCCTGCAACCTACATCGGATTGCTCAGTATCTTTGCTGGACTGATTCTAATTGTCTTGTGCGTTGGTTATCTGTATGATAGAGTATTTTCGTTATGGACTGCTCAGAGAAGTGTTGACTTTGAGAGGAATCCATTCTGGACTTATGCTCTCTCTCCAATGTTCATGATGAACATGGCAATGACTGCTGAGAATCTAAAGCGCAACTCTCCTGATGATGAAGAATTGCAAGCACAAATGGATTGGGTTCTAGGATACTGCAAAGAAAATGCCGATTCTGAAATCTGGGCTAGAACCGTCCAGCATTGGGACAAGCACATTTCAGAAACTCCTACATTCTGGTTCCTGGATGAGGAAATTATGTCCAAAGCCAGATCCAAGAAGATTGAGGATGAGGATTGATGGGTATTGAAATCGAGCGACGATTTCTTATTGATGGTCGCGAAGAAAAGCCTTGGAGAGGGGGCACATCGAAAACAATTTTCCAATGCTATCTAGAAAACGTCAAACACATCGATGGCAATGTTTACTGGAATGAGCATCTCCTTGCTGAAGACGATAGAGAGCTCGCAAATCTAACTACTTGGAGGATTCGCCTAAGTGAAGGAGTTGTTACCTTGACTGCTAAAGGGCGCAGAATTGGAGCATCGGCAACCGAGTATGAATGGGACTTGCCAATAGAATTGTACAATTCATTACCGCTAGACTCTCAACCGTCGATAAGCAAAATCCGCCACCACTGGATTGGAAAAGATGGATTGCTGTGGGAAGTTGATGAATTTGAGGGAGTTCTTGGTGGCCTAATTATTGCCGAAGTAGAACTAGAAGATGAACATCAAGAGGTTGCCCTACCTCCTTGGCTTGGACTTGAGATTACCTATCTCAAAGGGTGGTCTAACTCTGCGTTATCATTGATGATTAAGGATTCAAAACTGAATTAATTCTCTCGATGTCGATATCCGAAATTGATGGGTGAACGGGTATTGCCACTAACTTGTGTGCTACTTTGTCGCATATCTCCAGACTCTCTTCGTGTTGATGATGTTCAGAATAAACCTGGTGTCGGTTACACGGAATAGGGTAGTGGACCCTTGCATCTATACCCGCAGAATCAAATCTAGATATCAAATCAGCAGGATTGTCATTCAACACACACAATTGGTGCCAGGCATGTTCGGAATTTGGCCTAATTTTGGTTGAATGGTTTATGTCAATAGCATTCCCTCTACGCTTCGCTGTCCATTCATCAATGTGTTTCAATTGAATCCTACCGATAGCTGCTGAAACTTCACTCATGCGCAGGTTAGTGCCCAGTTCAACCGATTCAAGAGCATCATTTCTTCCGTGGTCGACTAATCTCGACAATTTCTGCGCTAAATCCTCACGTGTGGTAGTAATCATTCCACCTTCGCCCCCAACAGCCATGTTCTTCGATGGGAAAAATGAGAAGCAGGCTATGTCGCCAATCGCTCCAGCAAGTGTGCCATTCAAACTTGCACCGTGAGCCTGCGCAGCGTCTTCGACAAGTGATATGCCATGTTTGTCACAAATCTCTCTAAGCCTAGGAGAGAACGATTGACCAAAAATATGGACTCCGATTACCGCCTTGGTTTTCTCAGTAATTTTGGCTTCTACATCATCGGGGCAAATGCACCAATACTCTTCTTCGATATCTGCAAAAATCGGTGTTGCTCCAACCAAACTTACCGATGTTGCAGTTGCTATGAAAGTCATTCCTGGAACAATGACTTCGTCGCCCGGCCCGATATCGAGTATTCTCATAGCCGCCCACAGTGCTGCCGACCCACTTTGACAAGGTACTGCTGCTACAGCTCCGCACCATTTTGCGAACTCTTCGCCGAACATTCTGGCTTCCGGGCCTTTTACCCATCTACCGCTGGATAGTGCAGAAATCGCAGCCCTTTCACACTCCTCGTCCCAGAACGGTTTCGCTAATGGGACGCGGTCCATGTATCGGCGAAAGGGTTCGCCTCCTTGAGTGTGTCCCGCCCACGTAGTGGGCGTAGTCATCCTCAAGAGGGTAGGCATTGTTGGCCGGCCCATGTCCGAGGAGAATTCTCATGAGTTGAGAGACCTCGTCGACGACATTCTCGAAAATCCAAAGCCTTCTCGCAAGAAGAAAATCAAGGCAAAAGGTATGCTCTTGGGAGAGAGACGAGATAATGGTGAAATTGTCCAAATCGACAAGATGGTTCTCGCCAGACATGCAGCAATGTTAGGTTCAACAGGTTCAGGAAAAACTGTAATGGCAAAATCGGTAATCGAAGAGGCTGCTTTGGCCGGCATTCCAGCGTTAATTCTTGACCCGCAGGGAGATTTGGCAAGGCTTGCCTTAGGTATTGATGAGAAAGATTTGGCTGAACAAGGAGGAGAAGTTGACAGAATGAAAAAGTTGATTTCCACTATGGAGGTTAGAATTTGGACGCCTTTGCGTTCCAAAGGTCTGCCATTGTGTATCGACCCTTTTCGCTCACCACCTGCGGATTTAGACCCAGAAGAAGCCATTACTGCATGGGACATGGTTGCCGCTGGATTCAGTAACCTTGCTGGTTTTGATGTTGAGAAAACTCAGGGCAAAGTTGTGAAGCCTTTCTTGTATGAAATTCTGGTAAATGGAACAAGATTAGGCCTTGACGTCGGCGACTTTAGAGGGTTGGCTAAAGTTGTTAGAGAGCCACAAGAAAACTTCACTCGTGCACTTTACCCAGAGGCCTTCATCGATGTTGAAGATGATGAGGATAAACCTGAAGTTCCTCCATGGGAAGAAATCATGTTCGAACACGGTCTTCGTGACTATGATGACATGTTGCCAAAATCAACACGTAATGATTTGGCAAGAAGATTGTCCGCGTTCAGCAGTGGTGTAAATCAACTATTGTTCTCCAATGGTGTTCCAATAGATATCGATTCTTTCTGTGAACCTGCAATGCCAGGAAAGGTTCCTTTGAATATCGTATACCTGAATACGATTCAAGACGAAGCTCAAAAGCAATATTTCGTTCAAGAATTAGCACGTGAACTGTATGATTGGATGTTGACTCAACAGCCTGCTGAAGGTGAATTGAAACTGCTATTCTTCATGGATGAAGTTGCACCCTATCTGCCACCACATCCAAGAAACCCGCCAGCCAAAGACTTGATCAAATTGATTTTCAAACAGGCAAGAAAATATGGTGTTGCCTGTGTACTAGCCACACAAAATGTTTCAGATGTAGATTACAAAATCTTAGCTCAAGCAAATACGACATTCATTGGTAGATTCACTCAACCTCAAGATGTTGAAAAGGTCCGTCACTTACTCAAAGAAAGTGGTGGAGACCAAGATCTTGTCAAACAATTGCCAACCTTGGGCCCTGGGCAATTCCAGATGGTTGCGCCCGACGTAGACCCTGCCCCGATTCCAATCCAATGTCGATGGTTGTACACCGACCACGGAGCACCGCTAAATGAAGACCAGGTTGAGGATGTTACAACTCCTGAAATTCGAGCCTGGGCTAAAGCCAGAAGTGCTGGAAAGGGCCGGAGCAGAGGCAGGGGTGCTGCCGCTGCTGCTGCTCGTGGCTCTAAGTGGAGTGGCGCAGATTCCGGTGAAGAGGCTGAAGGCCTAGTCGAATCTGCCCGATTGAAATCGATTGGAGGAATGACTGCTGCTGCCCAAGGAGTAGTGGATGATTCCGCATTTGAAGTCAGACTGATGGGTGGTCTAGCGGTTCTCAAAGATGGGCGGGACCCGTTGTATGTAATGCAAGCAACCGTGAATGCGACGACTTCTCTAGTAATGGCTTGGACACTGATCGCTTTGCTATTGGCATGGAGGGATTCCTCTCTAGAATGGTGGTGGCTTGCAGGTAGTTTCGTTCTTACTTTCAGCGTAGGTCTAGTAATCTCTCTAGAAATGCTGTTATCGCATGATGCAGAGTTATTACGAAAATTAAGCAAGTTCGCAAAAACATCTCAGATACTGATTATTGCTTGGTTGTGGGGATTGTTATACTGGTCTTTCAACGGTTTAGATTTGTATGGAGCTGAACCTCTACTAGAAGTTGTAGTAGTATGGGTGTCTCTATTCCTTCTAATCGATGGATGGAACAGATTCAAATTAGGAAAGATTAGGTGGAACGGCGGTAATGCTCTATCCAAATTGAAAGGGATAACTGCTGTACTTACAGACACTCAGTTAACCGAAATGCAATCTAATTCAAAACAAATTCTTGCTGGAATGAGGTGGATCCTAGACTTCGTTACTTTGTCTTGGTTGTGCATCCTTTTGATTGATGCTCCTGACGGATATTGGGCTCGACCAACATTGTGGTTGGCTTCACTATACGCTCTAACTTTCGGTGCTGAAACTTGGTTGAGATTACGGGGAAGAATGCCCGAGGTGGTCAATTGAGAGAGGATGGTTTCATCCCCTTAGAATGGGCTGAATTGCCGGATAATGAAATGAAAATGCGTGCTTTAGAATTGTTCGAAAACATGGACAAAAGAAGGACTACTAGGCATTTTTCTTCCCGTAATGTGCCTCGTGAATTGATTGAACAAGCAATACGTTGTGGCTCCACAGCACCAAGTGGTGCTCACCTTCAGCCTTGGACATTCGTAGCTGTTAGCAATGCTGAATTGAAAGCAAAGATGAGAGAGGCGGCAGAGGAAGAGGAGAGGAAAACCTACTCTGAACGCATGCCGGAAGCATGGCAAGAAGTTCTCGAGCCACTAGGTACTGATGCTGTAAAAGAACACATGACCGCTGCTCCTTGGCTGGTCGTTTTGTTCAGACAATCTAAGCGAGTTAGAGCTAATGGAGAGGTCGGACCAACATACTACTCTACAGAATCCTGTGGAATTGCTGCTGGAATGTTTATTCATGCAATCCACAACATGGGATTAGTAACCCTAACTCATACGCCTTCACCGATGGGGTTCCTGAGGGATATTCTCAACCGTCCTGAGCACGAACATGCAATGTTAGTAATGCCGGTAGGCTACCCTGCAGAAGATGCAATGGTGCCAGATATTTCTAGAAAATCACTAGATGATGTGGCTATTTTCTTTGAATAATCAAAGAGCCGTGATGTCATTTCTATCACGAGAGATACCTAGATCTTTCATCGCCTTGTCGAATACTTCTCCCTCGATTTCTTTGCTTCTAACCAGTGAAGATAGTGCGGCGATTGTGATGCTTTGAGCATCTATTTCGAAGAATTTGCGAAGATTTGGTCTGGTGTCTGACCTTCCGAATCCATCGGTTCCTAGAACCGAATAGTCGCCACCAACCCATTGTCTAATCATGTCAGGTACTGCGATTTGATTGTCGCTAACAGCGATTGTTGGGTGAGTGCCGTCTCCAAGTAGTTGCTCGACGTACGGTATTTGTCTTGCATCGCTTGGGTTCAATCGATTGTTGCGTTCACAATCTAATCCTTCTCTTCTCAACTCTCCATAAGATGTTGCAGAATAGATTTCTGAGCGAACTCCATATGTTTCTAAAATCTCAACCGCTGCTAATAGCTGTAGCATTATTGGTCCTGAACCAATCAATCTTACAATTGGTCCGTCCCCCTTAGGAGCGCTTCGAAGTTTGTACATTCCCTTGACGATTCCTTCTTCGGAACCTGCCGGCTTAGGCGGCATTGGATGGTTCTCATTGTAGACTGCAATGTAGTACAATACATCCTTTTCGTCAACATACATTTCATCGATTCCTGCACGAATGATTGTTGCTAATTCGTAAGCAAACGCAGGGTCGTATGCTCTGACTGCGGGATTAGTATGGGCCATCAACAGGCTGTGTCCGTCTTGGTGTTGCAGGCCTTCACCATTGAGTGTGGTTCTACCACTAGTTGCACCGATCATGAATCCTCTAGCCCTTTGGTCTGCGGCAGACCAAACCAAATCAGCGACCCTCTGGAATCCGAACATGCTGTAGAAGATGTAGAATGGAATTGTAGGGCTGCCTTGGGTTGAGTAAGATGTTGCGCTTGCAATAAATGTCGACATCGCTCCCGCTTCAGAGATGCCTTC
>JAKURJ010000090.1 GCA_022452125.1 Candidatus Poseidoniaceae archaeon | reverse complement strand
GCGAAATATCGCCACCAAACACAGCTTTGAACTGCGAATTGACAGTTTGCTCACTTTGGCAAGACTCTTAACCGCGTCTAAGGTCGCCCAGCCCATGAGCGATGACGGAGATAATGCACAGGGCAATCTGGGCACAATTCTGTTTAATCCATCCAGCACTCTTGCATCATGGTATTTCTGGTTAGGATTGCTAGGTCTTATGCTTGCAGTTCTAAACATAATGGGAATGATACACCCTACCTATCGCGTCTCTTGGGGAGGCCTGCTAACATTCGAGTACACCAATGATGCATTCGGAAACAAGGATGATGCTGCTGCATTTGTCGCAAGTGATGCTATTTTCATGGCATTTGTTGGAGGAATGACTTTCCTAGGTGCACGAGGACTAATCGGAAACGGTGACCCTGCAGAATGGGCCAAGGGCATTGTAACCAATGACTGGTACAACGATTTGCTGAATTTTGATGCTGGTTGGACACTTATTTTGGGTACATGGTCTGTGCTTGCTAGCATTGTATTCTACTTCTACTGGGGGATAGCGCACATGGCGTGGATTGACCCTGGTGTCTACTCAATAGCAATCGCACTAATGGGATTAGGTCTTGTTTTGCGAATGCTTTCATCTGTTGAAGATGAAGAATGATTAGTGTCCATTTCGACCTAACAAAGCATCTAGGTATCCTAACAGGATTCCTTGCCATAGTACGAATGACCAAGAAATAAGTACGAATGTGGCGAAAGGTTTTCTTTTTGGCAAATCACTTCTGAAAAATGATATTAGCCAGAATAATGGTACTATTGAGATCAATAGTACTTCTCTTGAAAGTGAATAATACAAAGATTCAGCATTGACGTCATCATAAGAAAGCAGGTTGTTGATGTACTCAAACAATCCAAGTCCCCCTAGCGCCATCAACGGAACCATCCAAAGAACAATCCAAGACGAGCCAATGAAATCATGTCTTATTCCTTTGTATCGACGATGTATTCTAACGTGGGCTCGAGCATCTCTCTTTCTCTTCTTCAAGAATCTACGCAAGCCTGTTTCCGGAACGTGATTAACAACCGCCTCTGGTGTGTAAACAATAGTGCCCCCTTCCTGAACTAACTTCAATGAAACCTCCATGTCTTCTGCATGATACCACGAAGGGTCAAACCCGCCAATATCCAATAACTTCTCTCTGTGGAACATAGAACATGGGCCGTTAGCTAGTTTGGTGCGGCGTGGTCTTGAACGGTACTTTGATTCGATTTCGATAGACCTGATTTTAGAAATTACGTCATCAGAGCGACCGAAAATTGTTCTTCCAGTAACTGCAACTACTTCTTCTCCTCCTCTAGATCCTGAGGATTCCAACATTCGCTGTATCCAATCCGCTTCTGGTCTTACATCGATATCTGTAATTGCGAACCATTCCCCTTTCGATTCCTCTAATGCAGCCATCCTACCCGCCGATAAGCCAAGAGCATCTTGGGTGATGACCGTTACCAAATCATGATTCGACCATTCCTCAGCTTTCTGCTTACCGCCATCAACCGAGCCATCATCTACCAGAATAATTTCCAATGGCGAATGAGTTTGGTTAACTAGAGATTCCATACAACCGTCAATCCATTCAACGCCATCTCTGACGCAAACGGCTACAGAGACTAGAGTCAATCCCTCACCTCAAATCTAGAAAGTAATCCTCTGCATTCTTCTTTGGCATCCAATGTTGTTATGCGTAAAACCACTCCAGTATTTGGCTGTCCATATACGATATTGGTTCCTAGAGGTGCCAGTAAATGGACGATTATCGGGGCTAAGTCTTCTTCTCCTTCGACTTGAATACAAGTCGTTTGGTCATTTTGTAGTGCAGACCCAATTGCATCGATTAAGGATGGAGTGATCTGTCCTGCAGGATTATCGGCGTTAAGCAATACATCAAAATCGTTCAAATCGACTTTCTCATCTAACTCTACGCGCTTGGTCATACCGTCGATAATTGCAATATCCGCCACTACACCCATCTCTAGCAATGTTGCTACGCAAACATCTCCAACAGCAACTATTCCACCCGGTGCGATACTTTCCATTGCTGCGGACATCGCAACTTCCGGTGAATCTTCAGGCCCCGTAAACAAATCTCCACTAGGTTCCTTCAATTCGGCATCCAATCCTCGGTGGAAGTGATGTGTTTGTGTTGACTGTTTTTCGCTCAACCACTGCTTTCCATCACAATCGATCAATCCTGCTCTGATTCTTGAGCTAGAAATAATCCCGCCTACTTCATCTAAGCTGTGCTGTACCTCAATAATTTCTAGAGGCAATAATCCATTTGCAAGTCTAATTTCATTAATTCTCTGACAATTTCCCAATGTCTCAGGAGTACAGATTATGCTATCACAATCTTTGCGAATAGGTGCAGGGCCATAATTATCCTCTAGTTCATGAGTTGTGATTCTTTCATCTGCCCATGCGATTATAGCCTCTCTTCTATCTTCAAAAGATTGCAAAACAGGAGATTTCGCTGCCGACATGGCGTCATTTGTGATCCAAACTTCAACCAATTCTGCGGAATCTAGTGCCGCATTGAGTAAAGATTTGTGCCCTTGATGAAATCTGTCGAAAGTGCCGCCAACTAAGCAGCGCTCCAACTTCGCCATGTGCCTAACTGAGTTTGGATGGCTATTCAATGAATCGCAAGAAAGGTGTGCCCCGACCCGTAACAGCCCCTGTCATTGTCTCCTCGGGAGCTTGACCCAGGGTCAGGGCGTCTGTGCAGCCGGTTGGTTGTCTCACTCTCACTCTCTCGTCCAGCGAGGACCCATTACCGACCACATAGTCCATCGGTTTGCATCAGAGGTCATTCCCGAAAGTCACCCTGGTCTTCGTCGATGGCACATGACCGCAATCATTGGTATCACAGTTCATCGAGCAGCACGCCCTCCCTGCGATGTTGCATGTGCGGTCAATGTGTTCTCGAGGCTCATCATTGTTGAAGCCGTCGGTGTAACTCTATGTGGACATCCAAATTGTGTTTGGTCTCAATCGGAAGGATTGGAACCGTTTCCTGGAATAACCAACATGCAAATGGATGACTTCTGCCAATTGGAGGATTCATCTCTTGCTCAAATGCTGAAACCCCATCCAAAACATCCAGCAGTGAATCTTTGCCGACCCCCTCCGGCATGTGATGAACCAATACAAGTTCGTCCGATTTCAGACCTTG
Organism: Candidatus Poseidoniaceae archaeon; assembly: GCA_022452125.1. Lineage (GTDB taxonomy): Archaea > Thermoplasmatota > Poseidoniia > Poseidoniales > Poseidoniaceae > MGIIa-K1. The sequence goes on along the minus strand of JAKURJ010000090.1, from coordinate 3,455 downwards.
ATCCCAAAGTAACGCCGGCCATGGTAAATCAAGCATTGAAAGAGCGGCCCTACCCATCGAAGATGACAGACATACCGACAGCCATAAGCTCGCCTTTGATTTCCACAATGAGTGATGAACGTCTTCCATTATTGCCAACATTTCTTCACGGTCTAGATTCTGATTCTCATACAGCATCTTGTGGTGCATGCAAGCCTCAACCAATCGAGAAATTTCGGGCTTATTCCAATTATGCCTCAATACATCTCCTGCCCTCAATGGCTGACTCAGCCACACATCGATAACATCAGGCATTTCCTCAATCCATTCTCTACTGAGTAAAATCGCAGTAGCCACCGATGGCTCAGTAATTCGAGTTGAGAGAGTCGCAAAGGGATTGCTTCTTATTCTCTCAATCAGAATGGATAATGCTGAATCATCCACTGTTGCTAAATCTGCCAAATCTGAGTCGTCGAATTCGTTCAAATTCGCTAAATCCGCCCACTTAGGGTCGAGTATACCCCCAATTCTTCTCCACCTGGCAGAGTGATTGCTCTCTGTAGTTGCTATCCACGATGCCAAAGGATACTGTGTTTCATGCTTGTCAGCCCAAACATCGTCTCCACTTTCTAATTGGATTGCAAGCCATAGTGCTTCTAGCTCGTTTTCAGCATTTCTAACTGTGACTGATTTGCCACGCACTATCTCTTCGGGCGACTGAGGAGGCATCCAATCTACAGGCATTTTTGCCTCGTGTGCCACTGAAATTGGTAACCTCAACCTGCCATGCATCTCGAGGTTGAATTTACCTTGCCCATTTCCAGATGTGAGTTTGAATGGTAAATCCAAGTCAACCGACTCTCCGATAATTATTCTGCATCTACTATCGTTGACTAACCTATCAAGGGACTTCACATGACCCCAACGCCAATCGACTACGATTGGCAACTCACCTTCTTCTAGAGAAAATAGCAATGCTGCTTCGCCACCACGTTCTGAAATCGAACGCGTGTCGATTAAATTGTTGAATTGTTCAGACCACTTTCTTCCTGGAAAATCATTCAATACTTTACGAGTTAGAGAATTGGATGAGTTTGATTTTATGTCTGAAACTAATTTAGTGAATCTTTCTTCAATTGACATTGGAGATAATCTGGGATGATTAAGTTTCAACCAATGTCGGAGAATTGCATAAGGCAAATGTGCCAATGGCAAACCTATCAAGTCGCCATCTGCAATGACTAGTGCATTATTTCCGATACTATTCGCAATCACTGAGCGGTCAATTCTCCTACCCAATTTGGCATGTATACCACCCCTAGGAGAGACTAGCGGCCCTGAATTACCTGCGTGGCCAATGGATACTTCGCCATCTCGCAGTGCTTGAGGCAAATCTGGCCAGAATCCAGACGGTAGTGGAGAAAACCAACTCCCTACACCTAGCGGCCACGGACTGTCTTCGTCCAGTAGTCTTGCTCGGATAATTCCGATTACTTTCGGCCTCTCCATCCAAGCGTTCAGTGTCATCGGGCTTGGCTCATTAGGTGCCGTACTTTTGCGCATAGTTTCGATATCCCACCATACTGGACCATCGCCTCTCTGAACAGCCCAACGCCAGTTGTTAGACTCCCCTTCATTTCCATTGGAATCTATGAGTACTCCACTTTCCTCATCCATCGGCCTTTCTGGTAGCCCCAGTAGTGGCCCCGCAGGTCTCGAGGCGTAACCAAGTAGCAACATCGAGCCTTCTCGTCCGAGTACAATACCAGCTGCCCCCGGAGGTGGTGGCCACCTCACTAATTCGTTCAATCTAGCTAATCCATCCGCTTCCAAACGGTTCAATCCCTTGGAAGATAGACGGTATCTCGAACCGCGTAAACTAGCATCATCTCTCACGACGTCACCCGATTCTCTCAATTGCTTGAGTGCTGCAGATGCGTGAGGTACTCTGATAGATAGAGCGTTAGAAACCTCTGTTACTGTTCCACCGCCATCTGCTAGCCAATCCAGAACTCTCCTTTGGTATGTAGATCGAATACGATTACTACGCACCATTGTCACCAATACTGTCGAAATGTCACCTCCATATGAATATTCTTACTTACATCACGTTAGTTTGTTACATTTTGTTACGCATTTCCACTGGAGAATGGAAAATATACACCCAGTTTAACAATTAAACCATTATTTTGTACAAATTCGGCGTTAGTTAATGTAACTTCAAGGGCTTTGTGGGGAGAACGGTTATATGGGCTGCTTCGCTCCTCCTGTTTAACGGCCCACCCGATACCGGGAAACGGTCGGATGACGAAGAGGAGATTGCATATGAAAACAGTAAGAATACGTGAGAAAATCAAGAAGTTCCTGTGTTACCGCCCACGAAACACAGCTGAAATTTTGGAGCACATTAACAGCACCATGAGACACGGCACCACTAGTCAGCAACTCGGAAACGTCCTTTCCAAAGACAAGGATATTGTCAAAGTAGGATACATCAAGCGCTCCGGCATTCTATCTGGTGGATATGATATCTGCGAATGGGCAACACGAACCTGGGTTTCAGACAACTGCCCTGATTGGCAAGAAGGACAGCCTCTAATCATCGATTCAGAAGGAAATGTTCAAACCAATGATTTGATCAGGCGAAACTGATTACGATGAATTGGATTCGAACCATGACGGATGCAACCGTCTGTATGTTTTGCGGAGGACTAGTGGTTGGCTGCCTTTGTACAGAATGTGGAATGGTTCAGTGAATCCAATAGAAAATAACCCGCCTCAGCTGTCTGACTTGATGCTCAACGCATCACGTGACCTCTACTGTATCAATTGCACCATTCGCAATTAACGCTGATTTAGCAACAGGAATTACTGTCCGTTGTAGATAGCCAGCGCTTCTTCCAAGCCTGCACCATCACAGATTACAGCCTTACAAGCTGCGGTCATTCTAACCGCTTCTTCAGTTGTCTTCTGATGGATATTCCTACCAGTAGCCGCTCCACGGCATCCAGAGACCTGCATTTGGTCGACTAGGCGCCCTAGGAATTCTTCTGGCGGAAGTGAGCCGCCACCTGAACAAATGATACCACATCTTCCCGCTGCTTCGGCAGCAATGCCAAGGCTTTCTGGTTGAGTCATACCCTCGAATGCTCTTGGGTAGTTGACCTTAGCGAAGTCAGCACCAATACACGCAGCAACACCTGCTGCACCTGAAATTAATTGCGGGTCTTTCTCGTCAGTAACCGCTTGTCCTCTAGGATACATCCAAACAACTGCAATCATTCCAAGTTCATGCGCTTGACGAATGAAGGTTGCAGCTTCGGTAAGCATTTCATGTTCATACTCTGAACCGATGTAGACAGTATAACCGATACCAACTACATTGATACCGTTGTGAAGCAATGACGAAACATCATCTAAATCCCACAGCGCCTGAGAAACTGGATCTCTTTGTGCAGTCTTAACCATGTGAGACT
>JAKURJ010000009.1:10290-25692 GCA_022452125.1 Candidatus Poseidoniaceae archaeon | reverse complement strand
ACATTGTTCCATGTAGATTCAGGAATTGAAGCATGAACGAATTGTTTGAACGCAACAGTTGTCAAGGTAAATCCGTTTGGAACCTTGCCGCCAATTTTAGATAATTTCTGAAACATCTCACCGAGTGATGCACCTTTTCCTCCTACAGTGGCAACATCTTTCATATCGGCATTTGCGAACCATTCGGTAAGTCTGGCTGTAGCCATATTTCGAATTCTATTGATTAAGTAATAAGTAGGAGTTTTAATCCACGATAAAATATCAATTACAGAAGTGATACTAGTTTTGATTATCAACAAACATGTGTTGGATTGGTGCCAGCTCCCAGACTTGGGTCACAATCTGGAAGTCCTAATTTTTGTATTGACGAACCGATGTTTGTCGTCTTCAGCCTGCTGTTAACGGGGTATCGCGCGAAGGCTTCATATCATGGTGGCCTGATTGGGTTTCGTCCTTCGGGACACGGGATGCACGCTCGCCTCGGCGGGTAAGGCGGTGACGCCAATGAGAACAGGGCCATACAATGCTAGGCAAAAAGCCGTACAGCAGCGTCTGTACGGAGAGGGGCCAGAGCTACCGCCGCGTCTTGTAAACAGGGGCCATCTATCATGGCTAAACACCTACACTACTCAGTTACAGGCTGAAGGTAAATCGGTCAATACTCAGAAGTCGTACATGATTGGACTACGCCATCTTATCGAGACTCCTCTGCCTGGAGAAGATATCCTAAGTGAGTTCGAAAGAGACTCAATGAGTGTTCAGCAACTCCTAGAAAGAATCGAGCCATTCAACGGCAGACTAGACATCTGGGTTAACTCGATGATCGATAAATCACCTTCAACCGTAAAGGCCAGATTGGCTGCAGCAAACCATCTAATCAATTGGCTAGGACAGAAATGGCCTGAGCATTTAGTCAGGCCAAAGAGCGGTAAGAAGCTGCCACGAACTCTCACCAGTCGTGAGTTGACTATGGTAAAGCATGCTGCAGCATGTAGCGAAGACCCATTAGCTAACCTCGTGGTTACAATGATTCTTGACACTGGTCTACGGGTCAGTGAAATCTGTGATTTGGAAATTTCACAAATCGACTTGCATGATAATTCTGCAATGGTCATTGATGGTAAAGGCGGTAAAGACAGACTAGTGCTATTCACTGATTCTACAGTTGCCAGCATCGAAAGTTGGCTTCCACTTAGAGAATCAAGAAACCCAGAAGGTGACCATCTCCTTGTTACTAAGAGAGGTAATGCTCTACAATCTAGAAGCGTTCAGCGCCTGATGGATAAGTTGGCAGATGAGGCAGGAATGCCAAGAGGAAGGTTGACTCCTCACGTCTTGCGACACAACTTCGCGACCGGACTACTCGAGAGAGGGGCTGATTTGGTAAGCATTCAGAGACTACTTGGACATGCTAGCATCGCTACTACCAGAGTGTATCTAGAAATCAGTGACCAGACTCTAAGAGAGATCTACAAGCGTGCTACCTCTATTGAAGTTGAAGAAGACGAATCATGAGCGCGCTTTCTTGCGCTTCTCGGTTTTTGGAGGTCCGCTCCACTCTCTATGACTGGTAACCTTGTTACCTTCATGTCCTTCGATTGGACAATATTTGCCACTACGGCAACGTGAACAATTACCCTTAGGAGGTAGTTCGACTACCTTGCGCAATTTTCCATACTTGCGCCTTGGCATGCGAACCCTTCACAGATGAGGGTCTTACAATATATCGCTGAAAGTTCTCACTTTTTCTTGAACCAAGCCATGTCTTTGACTGAGCGAGGAACCTTCAGGGTTCTTCCTTTTCTACCATCTTTGGACTTCTCAGTCTTGACCTTGTGTTCTCCGGATTTGTTGACCGTCTTTTCTGCGACCTTCTTGCCAGCTGCTGCTGCTTTGGATGCTGCTGCCTTGGTCTTGGACGCTGCTTTCTTTGCAGTAGACTTCGCCTTAGCGGTGGTTTTCTTAGCGGTTGATTTCGCTTTGGATGCAGCTTTTGCTGCACCTTTCTTTGCGACTGCTGCTAACAATTTCTTGGAAATCGCTGCGCTCAAGCCCGCTTTTGCAAGGCCTTTTGTGCCCGCTTTGTTGATTCCTGCTGCAGACTTAATTCCTGCATCACTGAGTTTCTGTGCTGTTGCTTTTCCTACTCCTGGCAATGCCATTAGAGCAGCGAGAGGGTCCTTCTTCGGCTTAGCGGCCATATCTTCACCTAATCTACGCATGAGGCAGCCATATGATGAACCCTTCTCTTTTCGAAGGGGGAAAATTAAGGCTAAAGGCTGGTGTGAGCGAATTATGCAAGAGAGGTTGGAGGCGCTATCTTCAACCCTTTATGCTCAGGTGAGAGATGCTGGACCGACTCACGGTTACGACATAGAAGGGCACCTTCGCCCTAAGGCACATCCTGCAAACATTGCCACTGTATACCTAGGCGACGTAGCACAAACATTGCTCAAAGTAATGCAAGGAGCCAGCACCCCAGTCATGAACAAGAAGCCGAGTTTTGATGAACAGAATTGGACTGTTTCATGCCGTGCTGGTGATGTAACGTTAACCATTGAGAGCTATTCCTACTGGGGATTTGGATTACTAACCCGATGCTATGCAAATACGATTACACTAGAAGGGCCATTGAGTGAGAGAGCGCGGATTGTATTCGACTTAGTTGCTTCTCTACCTCACAAACCATGGGAGTTTTCCCGTAGAGGAAAATTCAGTTCGAAGGTTAGCAACACGAATGATAACCAGGAGTGTTGGATGGCGCATATTGAAAGAGCGCGCGACGATTTGAGCGATTTGATTGAAACTACTCTGCTTGCCAAAGGAGATTGCGAGGATATCGAGATTGCAAGGAACGCTCTAGCTGACGACAATGCGCCCGCAGTCTTGCGTGCACTAGCCCGGATTGAAGCCGAATCTATCGATGTAGAAGTAGAAGATGTCAGTCCGGATGGGATGGTTTTGAAGATTGATGATGATGCTATTCCGTTCGTCGATTTGTCCTCTGAAGAAGAATAATCACCGCGCGTCGCGTTGATAAAGGGGATAATTGTCGGCGGTCACATGGCAAAGAAAGACGGCGGCGGCATTCAGCAGGCTGCAGGTCTAATTCGATACTTCGATGAAGAATCGGAAGACGCTTGGAAAATCACTCCAAGACAGATATACCTTGCATGTATTGGTCTGTCTGGATTCATCTACCTCGTTAACGAGGGCGTAGTCGGATGGATCATGGATATGTTCTGATTACCTTAGTGGTTCAATCAAAACAACAGAACCTTCAGTTCTAGCCATTCCTTGTGCAACTTGCATTGCAGTTTCCAAATCCATTGTAGCACCTAGTGTTCTAGGTCCCTCGACTTCATGGACTACCAATCTGTGAGTTAGGTGAGTTAGTGTCTCTTGGCTAATTCGCTCAAAAATCCACTTCTCGTCTTCGATTCGAACCATAGCAGGAACGTCGACCAATGGCCCCATTTCGTCACCAATAGTTCTTGTTCTACCGCTAAGTCCTTGTAAATCTGCTAAAGGCCTCCATGAGCGTTTCTTGACTCTCATTCTGACCTTGCTATCTTGGCTTACGCCTTCTCTAAATGCTCTTCCCATCTGGATCCCCATCCCTGGAGAATTACTTCTCCAAATCGCAATCGAATTTTATCCATTCATAAGAGTTGGGGGGACTTCCCATTCTTTACGCCGCTTTTCGACTACCTTTCTCAAGCACCAAAGGTGAACTAATTGAGATTAGCAAAGCTAGTGAAATCCCGAGCAAAATATTGCTGGTCAAATCGGTCTGAAGACAGATAATCATCGGACTGATTGAGATTCCAAATCTCCAACCCCACGCCTCAGGGCGCGGATGAGCATCAAAGCCTAGCAATGGGAGTAACATTCCAATCAAACCGAGGCCTGTAACGGCAACTGTAAGCCATAATGCTACAGCGATGGCTCCATGACCATCACCAATTCTATTGACATTAGACACCAAAGCATAGGTGGTTGCAAAGATTAGAATTATACCGATTAGAGTTGAAATTGCCAGCGCATTTGCCCTACCATTTCCGCTACCAATTTTAGGACTGATTTTGTCCTCGAGGAATGGTAAGAACCCAACAAATATCATCGAGATAATCACTACGAGAAGGTCGCCGCTATCCAATAAATCAGAGCCGATTGAAAGGATTGCAAGTGTGACAATTATGCCCGCACTATTCTTCTCATTGAATGAATATGAATTGTGTAATAACTGTGCTAGTAGCACTCCGATGATGATTGACTCGATGATTGCCAAGATATTCTCTGTGAATGTGAAGGTATGAATTGTCTCCTTTACTCCACCTTCAGGATACATTGTGAGTAACAAAACGAATGTAATTCCCCCGCCAAATCCGTTGAAGTATTTCTTGTGACATCCTTGGTTAATGTGGTACTGAATCATTGCACACATTACTGCAACGATAACTAGAGCCATGCCTCCAGTTTGTTGAATAGATTCGATTGGTGAAAGAATAAATGCGGTCAAAGATAGTACAACTGTAATGCTAGCTAACAACTTTCCTTTCTCGAAAATTGGTGAGATAAACATGGCTAGAGCAGAAAGCAAGGCGAGGGTCGCCATCGTTTCTGCCATGACCCCCCCACATACAACTGACCCATTAGACTTGCACAAGCAACAAGAGTGAGAGACCTGACCCCGCACCATGGTGCGACCAGCCGACGAGCCCCTACTCGAGGAGTTGGTCAGTACCCCATTGTCTGGTTTGTCCCGTAGCTTGGGCATTGATGTGGAGCAGTGGCTCCCATTTGCATCATCGCCTCTTCCCATGACATGTCGCCTTACTCCAAGAAGGCACGATATGGATTGGACAAGAGAAATGTTGGAATCTATTGGCGGGAAGAAAATCCCTTGGATGATCGCTAGTGAATCTTGGGTCATGCCATTCTCAAAAAGGGACTATCCTAGCGATGAGGCCAAGAACAGCATGGCTTTGCTACACGAGACCGGACGAATAACTAGACAAGAAGCGGTCTCAATGTTACCTCCTGTTGTGCTTGAGCCACAGGATGGAGACCTTGTGATGGATACCTGTGCTGCACCCGGCTCTAAGGCAACACAACTATCTGAAGCAATTCCAAATGGAGTGGTGCTTGCTAATGAGCCATCATCCGGGCGACTGAATCTGCTAGCATCTAATCGAGGAAGACTAGGAATCAGCAACATGCTAATCATGCAACATGATGGAAGGCACATCGGCAGGATGCCAAAGCCCGGTGTGGATGGAGTGGTTGTCGATGCTCCATGCAGTGGGACTGCGACCACGAGAAAGAATCGAGAATTATGGCGTTCATGGACTCCAAAGGTAGGACGCAGTCTATTCCAATTACAGTCTGACATTACGTTTAGAGCCGCACAGTTATTGCGACCTGGTGGGCGAATGGTGTATTCCACTTGCTCACTTGACCCAATTGAAAACGAGGCAGTTGTGTGCGATATTTTGCAAAGATGCCCGTGGTTAGAATTAATCAGAATAGATGCTGAAAAACTGTTCCCATCACTGATTTATCACAGAGGAATTGATGACTGGCCGATTCTTGATGAGGCTGCTCAGATCGTTGAATTTGAAGGAGAAATACCTCGGCTTCCTGGCTTGGCTGAGAATATGCTCAACCCAAGCCAGCGAGGCATGGAAGCACCTAAACTGTCACACACGATTAGAGTTCATCAACACGATAACGACACTGGAGGATTCTATGTTGCATTGTTCGAGCACGTAGCTGAAAGAACACCTGAAGGCATCGCTAGGTCGATGATTTTGAAGCGCCAATTGAATCGTGAGCCCGAAGAATTGACTCGCAAAAGAAAGAACAAGCACACTACTATTCCTGCATCAGAAGAAACGGTGGATGAAATCTGTTCAATATGGGGCTTGAACAAGGATGATTTCGCTTGGTGGCAAAGAGGTAGAAGAGTTAACCTATCCAACAAAATGGTGCATGACCGATTATTCGAACCCATTGTTTTCAACAACAAAGGAGACTACTGGCCCGGCAATGATTTCCATCCACTGAGAATCATTCACGTTGGCCAACCAACATTCACCGATAACAAAGGAATTTGGAGAACGAGGCAGGAATCTCTAGAGCTACTTAGGACTCGTCTGAATAATGGAGTTGTAGAAATCGATAGCGAGACTATGATTTCATTACTGAAAGGAAATGCACCGATGCGCGAAGATTTCCCAGTTCCTATCGAGCGAGGTTCGTTCATTCTGAAGTGTGGAGAACACTTGATGCCGGCATGGATTGCAGCTAGAGTTTCACTGATGATGGATGAAAAAGAGCGAGAGGTTCTTCGACTAAAACTAGGAATTGAATTTGAGGAGGAGGAAGAATGAGAGCATTTGCTATCCTTGTCGTCTTACTACTAACTCCTTTAGCAGCAGCAGTATCTGATTTGTCAATATACTCGGAAGCGAAGTACTCGAGTCAAGATGAGGCCCCTATCTTGGTAGAATGGTTCCATGGTGCTGATGACGAAAACAAGGTTGAGGAACTTGCAAAAATGGATAGAGATGGAGAAATCACTCTGCTTCATTGGCGCACCGGTGCTGATGAAGAGGGTGGCGGCTTGCCAGATGATGATGCCAATTCAAGGCTGATGTACCACAGTTTTGAGCAAACTCCAGCCGTTGCAATAGATGGTTATCCGGAGAATATTTCGGACATCAAATCTGAAATCAAACAAAATGAAGTCGAAATCGATTGGACAATACAATTGATTGGCTCATCAGAAGTTGAATTGCTGAACATTACAGCCACCTGGACAAATCCAGAGACGCTGAACGGCGCTACACAATTGCACATATTCATCATCGAAACCAACGCCATTGACTCGAAAGGCCGCGAAGTCCCAAACTTGGTCAGAGATTGGGCGCCTTCATCATCATTCTTATTCTCAAATAATACAACAAATGAATGGAATGAAACTATCAGTCGCGACCATTTAGTCGGTGCAGGAATCGATATTGGAGATGCAAGTTTTGCCGACAAGTACGAGGTTATCCTCGTAATGACTGGTGGCTTTGAAGGAGATAATTCCAATCGCGTACTTTCCATTCAGAGGTCGAAGATGCCAACATATTGGCAATCTGTAGACCAAGGTTCAATTCTAACTCCAGCCGTTCTATTACTGCTGTTGGTAGCGTGTATAGGATTCGTTGTAGTCGCAGAAAAGAAGCGAGAGAAAGGCCTTCCACGACTCGAAGGTTCCTGGTCGAGCGAAGATGGAGCCATCGAATACAGATTGATTACCGGTTATTCTCTCGACATAGGTGAGCTTACGATGAAGGATGGATGGAGAGCAAATGGTAGAATCAAGAAACAAACCATCTCGGCAAATACCACCCAGGAAGGGAAATTAAGAGTTACAGGAAGTGGTGATTTCTCAATGAGCCTAGCGGTAAAGGTAGACCAATTAGGAGATTGGGTTCTCGATTTGAATCTTCCAGAGAAACTGTCGAATGATTGAATACAGATAGCCTTTCGTTTCAGAATATGGCTTTGGATTCCGTAGACCGAGCAATTGTTGATGCTCTGTGTGAAGATGCTCGTCTATCTCACAGACAACTCGCGCAAAAAGTAGGTGTTGCTCAAGGTACAATCACGAACAGGCTGCGCAAACTGGAATCGGAAGGAGTCATTCAAGGATATGCGCCTATATTGAATGCTGATTCGGTTGGCTGGAGTATGACCGTCATGGCTGGACTATGCATCGAGAAAGGAAAAATCATGGATGTGCAAAAGCACATTTCTGCAGACCAAAGAGTGTTTGCAGTGTATGATGTTACAGGCGATTGGGATTCAATGGTTCTAGCGCGCGTCAAAAATCGTGAAGATTTAGACGACCTAACCAAGACCGTTTTCACTCTGAAAGGAATTACTAGATCTTACACTCACGTTGTTTTGAACACCGTAAAAGAATCAGGCGTCTGCCTGCCCGAGGAATGAAGGTAAATCCTCTACACACATGGTATCGGGCTTCATTGCCTTAGATAGTGCTCTGCGTAATTCATCGCACGGTTTGATATCTAGACTAGTCATCGAATCCATGAGCCTTCTTTGGAGTCTTCCTCCGGTTCTATCCCAATCCATCAATACAATACAACTTCCATAATTTTCAACGATGTATACAACCACTCTATCTACTGTCCATCCTCGGTTCAATTTCTCTATCGGGCCAGTGAAGCCTAGGTCTCTAAGTGCAACTTCATCGCGCTTACCTTCAACCAAAATCACCTTGCCTTCGGCATTCTCCTCGATAGAGGATTCGAGGGCTCTATGTGCCAAAGCGTACCTCTGTTCACGGTTCAATCAATCCCTCCAAAACAGTTATGATTTGCTGAGAAGAAAGGTTGGCAACTTGTACTTTCTTGCCTCTTGCAGTATGACCAGAAACTACTGTGACGGGGCTTGAGAATATCTTCGAAAGCACATTGCACACTGCATGGTTGGCCTGTCCTTTCTTCGCTTCAGCTTTGACAGCGACTTGGATTCTGTTTCTCCATTCATTGAATCCGACTATCCCTTGGCGTGAGGATGCGGGCTGAACTTCTATGTCGATAAGAACCTCTCCAGAAAGGGTGGATTGGATGCAAGACTCCACGCCCATTATGTTATGCATACTTCACTTATCATAACAAATCTTCCTAGATAAAATGTCGTCTATACGCAATCAATTAATACGGCCATCTGACCCGTCGGAACATGGGCGCTTCGCGTGAGTTATGGCCTGACGAATACACAGTGTTCAATATTCTGTACGATAAGTTTCTTTTCTGGTCAATCGTAGTCGGTTTGTTCACATTCGCTTGGCTCCTAATCGCTATACTGCGCTACAGAGATGGTATTGAGCCAGCTGGCAAAGAAGAACTCAAAGTTGGTACCTTCCCTAAGGAGCGCCACAACTTCGACCTTGAGTTGGCGTGGTTCGTAGGGCCTACAATTCTGGTCGTTTGGGTAACAATTCTCGCATTCGGTTCTATGAACATTGTTTGGGGAGAAGTTCAGAATCTACAGGAAGAAGAAACATTCACCGTTGAAGTGAATGGACTTCAGTGGTACTGGGATTTCTACTACCAGGATAATCTAACGTGGGAAGACATGGGCACTGGACATGATGTCACTTGGGACAATATCGCAGGTTTGACTATCAATGCTGGCCCAGGTGCCGCAACGGCAGAAGCAAAATGGTCAATCATGGAAATCAATATTGACGATACTAGGAAGATTACTGAATTCTCAGAAACACTAGATTTGGCAAATAATACTACAATGGATATTATGTTCGACGCTGCTGTTCCACACAGTGTTGAAATTCAAGACGCTGAAGGAAATGTCGTTCACCGATGGCAACACATCCCTGATAGAATCGTCGATGATGATGGCAGAGAGTTATACAGCTACAAAATGAGTGGTAATCTAATCATCCCGTGTGATGAGAACGTTCTCTTCAACATCTTCTCAATGAACCCTCTAAGAGAATCAAACTTCGACCCAACTAACACCTACCAAGGTGTTCAACACGCATTCTGGTTACAAGAATGGGGTATGAAGGAAGACGCTGTTCCTGGTCTTGACTCTGGAACTTGGATGTATGTTCAGCCTAATGACGCTGGCGTGTTCCCAATCAAGTGTGCTGAATACTGCGGTAAGGAGCACTCGCTAATGTACGGTCAAGTCGAAGTCGTTGCTAGAGAAGGTATGACTTGCGATGCCGACTTTGGTGTCTACTTCGAACATGAGGAGTTGAGACAATGAAGGGAAGAAGCATTGCAGTCCTAGCGATTCTTTTAGTCGCTCTCGCTTCAACCACTTCGTTTGAAGCTCGCCAAACAGGTATCGTGACAGAAGGTGGGTGTGGTTGTCACGGAGGAATGACCTCAAGCACTGTAATCACTGTTGATGGCCTTCCTGATGTATTCAACGCTTCTGAAGAGTATCTGTTCACATTAACAATTACCAATGACGACGTCCCTGTCGAAAACCCTGACCAAAACGGTGGATTCAGCATGATTCTAACCGGCGGCGGTGTTCTAGAGTCTGTACCAGACATCGATGGAAATACTGCATCTGAAATGGATGGAGGATTAACTCACAATCTAGATATCAACGATCGCAGAACTTGGGATTTCAAGTGGACTGCTCCTGCAGATGACACCGCTATTGCTAGTTTCCTAATCTTTGGAAACGCTGTAAATGGAAACGGTGCTGCTGACGCATCTGGCGAAGACCAGTGGAACAAACTAGAACTTGATGTTCCTGGAATCAATGCTAACCCTAGCGCACCTAGCGCTGAAGCACTGACTATCCTGATGACTGTCATCGGATTGGCACTTGGACTAATCCTGATTGGAAGCATGTGGGTATTCTACACACGCAACCCTGACAACTTCTCAATCGGCAACTTCTGGGCTTACCTCAAGCCTTGGTTAACAACAACTGACCACAAACAAGTCGGTATCCTCTACTTCTTGTACGGATTCTTCTTCTTCCTTGTTGGAGGATTGCTGGCACTACTATTCCGTATCCAGTTGATGTTCCCTGAGAACGATTTCCTAACTCAAGCAGAATACAACTCGTTCTTCACACTTCACGGTACGACCATGATTTTCCTTGCAGCAATGCCAATGATTGCAGGATTCATGAACTACATCTTACCGCTACAGATTGGTGCTAAGGATCTTGCATTCCCAAGAATCAACGCACTTGGATTCTGGATAATTGTAGCTGCTGCTCCTCTAATCTTTACTGGTATATGGAGCGGTGAAGCGGCTGACATTACCTGGGTTATGTATCCACCATACTCTAGCCTAACCGGGCATGCAGGAGGACCGAACCCTGGAACTATTGCTTTCATTGCAGGTATTGCATTACTGGGTGCGTCATCTACACTATCCGGTGTTAACTTCGTCACCACTACATTCACCATGCGTGCAAAGGGTGTTGGCTGGATGAAGATGCCACTGTTCACTTGGTCTGTTCTAATCAGCGTATTCATGCTGTACGTGAGCCTACCTGCGTTCATTATCGGTATCTTCTTCCTGCTATTCGATTCTACGATAGGTACAACCTTCTTCACAGCAGGTGGAGACCCGTTGCTGTTCCAGCACTTGTTCTGGTTCTTCGGTCATCCAGAAGTATACGTGGTTGTAGTTCCTGCGTTCGGAATTGTTTCTGAAGTATTGGCTACAAGTGCTAGAAGATCTATCTTCGGTTACAGGTCAATGGTTTACGCTATGGTCGGAATCGGAGTTGTTGGTTTCATTGTATGGGGGCACCACATGCTAACCAGTGGTATGAGCCCAGCATGGCGTGCTGCGTTCATGATTACTACAATGGCGGTAGCGATTCCTACCGGTGTTAAAATCTTCAACTGGCTTGCAACTCTGTGGGGAGGAAGCCTGGTATTCAAGACACACACATTGTGGTCTCTAGGATTCCTGATCACCTTCACTCTCGGTGGATTGTCTGGAATGTTCTTCCCAGTTGCTGGACTAGACACACAATTCCACGACGGATACTTCGTAGTTGCTCACTTCCACTATGTGTTCATTGGTGGAATCATCTTCGCTCTATTCTCTGGAATATACTACTGGTTCCCTAAGGTTACAGGACGCAAGATGAATGAGACTCTTGGATTGTGGCACTTCATTATCGGTTTCAGTTCATACAACGCTGCGTTCTGGCCAATGCACGCTGTTGGAATTATGGGTATGCCAAGAAGAACTCACACATATGCTGTTGATTCTGGATTTGCAGAATTGAACATGGCGATTTCTACATTCGCAATAATCTTTGGAATATCTCAGCTACTCCTAGTATGGAACATAGTTCGCTCAGTAAAGAAAGGCGAGAAGGTCGGAAAGGACCCGTGGGGCGGATGGTCACTTGAATGGGCAGTCACCTCGCCTCCACCAACTCCATCATTCGCTGTTGAGCCAACTCAGTACGATGCTAACGATCCGAGTGATCACCACGAGACGAAACTCGAATCTTTGCTCAAGGCGCCGTTTAGAACGATGAGCAGTCTTTGGAATAAGGAGGCGAAATCATGAGCGGAAGTCTACACGATGTCAAGAACGACGTTTGGATGAGAGCGGTTATTGTCTCAGTTATCCTTCTAGCAGTCGGAGGTGCCGCTTACGGTGCGTTCGCTGTTGGAGTTGGTTCTGTCAAGCACACCGATTGGGATGCTGCTCACGAAGACCTCGAAAACGCTGAACTCGAATGGAACACTGCAAACGAAACTGGGACCCTCGCAGAACAAGAGGCTGCAAGTGATGCATGGGACGAAGCCCATGAAGCTGATATCGATGCACACCTTTCTTACTTAACTTGGATAACTGCTGGAAAGACAATTTTGGTAATGATGATTATCTATGCTGCATTCTACGGCATATCTGGATTCTACAATAGTATCCAACCAGAGGATGACCACGATGACCATCATCACGGTGATGACCATGAAGAGCATCACGGTTCTGCTTCTCCAATTCTAATGGCAACCGGTATCCTACTGTTCATGATGGGCTTCCCTGGATTCGTAACACCCTGCAAGTCATTGTTAGGATTAGATTACCAAGCAGAAATGGGTGACTTCACTCTAGCTATGATTGGAAGCGCTATACTAATCGTTGGTATTGGAAACTGGTGGAATGAAGACCTGAAAGGACACCACGAACAAATTGCAACATCTCACCCATTCCAAGGGCAAGATATCCGCAAGGCTGGAATGTGGATTTTCCTAATCTCTGAAATGATGGTTTTCGCATCTTTCTTCTCATCTTACCTAAGAATGAGAACAGGATGGTGTACTGAATGGGCTGTAGACGCTGGTAAGTGTAAGGTCGTAGACCCCGTTACTGCTTCTGACCTGCTACGTCACGAAGTTGGCACATTGCTACCAGGTGCGATCAACACATTCGCTCTGATTATCTCATCCTACACAATCGTGCTAGCACTAAAGACTGCTAAGGATGTGAACTGGGAGCCTTCGAAGAACGCTTTGATGGCTAAGTTGTTCCCAACTCGCAAGAAGACTGTTAGGAACTATCTAATTATCACCCTAGCACTTGGTTCTCTGTTCATTGTATTGAAGCTAGTCGAGTGGAGTCACCTAATCGCTGAAGGATTCACTATCGATACTCAGGCTGGTTCAATCTTCTATGTAGCAACCGGTGCACACGGACTTCACGTATTCATTGGATTGCTAGTCATGCTATTCATGATCTTCAAGGCAGATGTTCTTGAAGATGGATATGACGAACATAATGGCCAAGGAATCGAATATTTCGGTTTGTATTGGCACTTCGTGGATTTGGCGTGGGTTGCCATCTTCCCGGCATTCTACCTATATTGAGGCGATAACATGGGCGAACACAAGTACACAGGACCAATTGCAGGAATATTCCAAAAGATGGCTGATATTATTGGAAAGGATGTTTACTACGTAAATTTCCTAATTCTAATGTTCTTCACGCTGTTTGAAGTTGCAGCTGTTTTCTTCGAAACAGTTCCAGGAACCGACATACAAATCACCCGTGGCGCTGTTTGGGCCGTATTGATTGTTGTCGGAATCATCAAAGGATATGGAATCGCTGCATTCTTTATGCACTTGAAAGGAGATCCATTCATCTACACTAGAACTGCATTATTCCCAGTTCTATTCGTAGCATTGATGCTATGGGGTATCGGACTATCTAACCCAGCAGGTATCGACCAATTACCTGCTTGGTGCACTCCTAACTGGGATTATTCCTATGTTACTGAGTGAGTGACAGGATACTACAACTTTCATTAATGAAAGTCTAGAGTGAATAACATGCGCTGGCTATCTATTGCTATTGTAGTGCTGCTATCAGCATCGACTATTCCTGCTGGTAGTGCAGGCGATGGACATGGAAGCGATGTTCATTGGAACGGCTATGTCTTGGAAAGGACCTCTATTCCTAATCACGTCTTAATCGATCAGAATTTCAATTACTATTCACTTCACACAGGCAATGCTGATGTCAATGTCGTTGCATTCATCTTCACTACTTGCCCCGATGTATGTCCGGTTATTACAAACAATATGATTCAGGCAGAAAGCGAACTTGATGGCGTTGATTACCAATTCATCTCAATCACTGTAGATCCACGAAACGACAAGCCACATGTTCTGAGAGAGTACAGAGAGGATTATGGTGCAACTTGGCCGCATCTAACCGGTGAATTAGAAGACCTGGAAACGATTTGGGGTGATTTCGGAATTTCAGTTATGACTGAGGAAATAGAAAATCACGACCATGACCATGACCATGGCGACTCGATGGATGATGAAAGAGTGGCAACCGTTACTGTAATGATGCCTAATGGAACTAGTAACGAGCACGATGTTGTACCTAATGGATGGGGCCAACTAACCGCCTCCGCTTATCAAGCAGGATGGGAAATCAATTCAAGTTCGAGTGAATGGGGCAACTTCGTTAGTGGAATAAACAACGATGAGGCTCCTGCTGATTACTCATGGTGGTGGCAACTTCACTCATGGAACGAATCAACCAATGCTTGGCAGGAATCGATGGTAGGAATCGATGATGCGGAGCCTGGACCACTTGCATTTGCACCTAATTCCACTGACGATGCTACAATTCCATCTCCTTCAGGTGCTCACAATTACGTGTTCACAATAATGCATTCCAACGGTTCAACTAATTCTACAGAATTACATGGTTTCAACGCTTGGCACATGTCCTTATCGGCTCTAGATTCATTCGATGCTCCTGCTTCTGAATATGGCCATTACATGAATGCCATCGATGGAGTTGATGCGCCTGCTGATTATTCTTGGTGGTGGCAATTGCACTACTGGAATGAGACCTCTGAATCATGGAGTGAAAGTATGGTTGGAATGGATTCACTCTTTGAAGAATACCATATTGCATGGGCGCCAAACACTACTTCGGATGAAATGATTCCAATTCCAGAAGCTATGAATGTAGATACGAGCACTTCACACTCAACTCAGACATTCATTCTAGATGCTAACTGGAAACCTAAGGTAGTATTCCTAGGCTATGATTGGGATGTTGACCTATTCGTTGATGATGTCAAGAGAGCTGCGAATTTAGTTTCAGACCCTGGCGACCACGACCATGGACTGCCTGGCTTCACATTCGCAACCGCTGCAGCGGGTCTTGGTCTAGCGATTATCGCCACTAGCCGTGAAGAATAACCAAGGATAGATTCTTGAAATAAGTGAACCCCCGTTAGTAAAGGAGGAGGTCGCAGAGCCTGGTAGTGCGGTGGGCGTGCAATCCGCTGTCGCTCGGACACTCGACTTCGATTCTCGCACTCAGCTCC
>JAKURJ010000009.1:0-10280 GCA_022452125.1 Candidatus Poseidoniaceae archaeon | reverse complement strand
AACCAGTAATCCCAGCAAGAATGAGAGCAGTGCAATCCCTGGATTTACAATTAGCACAGTACTTTTGAGTTCGGGTTTGGCAATAATCGCCAATAGTCGGGAAGAATGAGTTAGGATAGATTCTTGAAAGAAATGCCCTCACGGGAAACTAAGCGGAGATCGCATAGCCTGGTATTGCGGTGGACTTGAAATCCACTGTCCCTCGGACACGGGAGTTCGAATCTCTCTCTCCGCGCCTCTCAACTTCGAGCATGGTTTTACCTGAAATATGGGAAGGCTTCAACAACTCAATGCATCATAGGCAGTGCATGGCCCGACCACACATGCGCTTGGGGATGCTGCTGGTTTTGCTAATGTTCATGGCAGGATGCATCTACTCCACTACTCCTCAGTGGGGTACTGGAGATGGTCAAGTTCATGTAGACATAGACGGCGATTCTGCTGAAATCAAATCCAAAATGGGTCAAGGATTTGACGAGACAATCTCGGTTGTTGGGTGCGGAGAATCACAAATGAAAATCACTGGAATGCTGATTTCTTCTGAACTCTATTCAGAACACCCTGACTTGGATAACGTAGAGTCTGCAATGGGTGCTGCGGTAATTATTCACACCATGACCTGGAGTTCTGCTGAATCTGTGGAAGAAGGCAAAGCCGGCAGAATTAGTTTGAAAGACTGGTCTTCTCCACTAAATCCTAGTGAAGCGGTTGGATCTAAGCTAGCAGACAATGAGAATGATTGGGAAGTCATCGGAATCATTCCAGGTTCAGAAAATGTTGCAGACGGATTGAATGTTTTACAACACTGGCACCAGCCGATTGAATTAACAGGATATGTCCTAGATGGCGACGGCTTAGCAACGGTTTCAGAGGAAAATTGCAAACTAGATGGCCAAGGTCACGGAATGATTGTGACCAAAATCAAAACTGAGCAAGGTGTTGTCAGCCTTGATGGAGAGCACGATGATGAGTACTCGCTAGGAGATACTGACATCTTTGGTGGCTGGACTTTCATCCTATTCTTCCTAATTTTCGGAATTGGAGGAGGGGTTGGACTATTCATAGTCTCTACAATGGTTATTCGCCAAGGTGCAAGAGCAACTGCAGAAGCATTACTTGGAAGAGAAGGTTTTGCTAAGGCATTACAGATGAAGAAAGACCTGAAGCAATCAAAGAAAGACGGTCTGGAAAGTGCTGCTGAACGTTCTGCTAAACAAAAGAAATCTTCACCACCACCAAAGAAGAAATCCAAACAAGAGGATGTTGCAATATCTGGATTTAGCTTGGATAGCGTTCTGTCCTCAGGCAGCAGTGATGACGGGCCTAAGACATTCGGCGGAGGTAATTCAGTGGTAGTTACAAATGAAGCGAAAGAGATGGAGTCATCTCAACCTGCTGTCACTTCAATGCCTGAAATTTCCAACTCTCCTATGCCATCTACAGGCGTAGTGTCAAGTCAGCCTGAACCTGCTAAGCGCGGACATTTCTCCGCTTCCATGTCTCGTTCAACAACACAACCAACTCAAGATGCAAATCCAACTACGGCAAGTAAGCCTGTGAAGAGAAGAGCCGTCAAGAAGCGTGCTGCACGAACTGCTCAGCCAGAACCTGAACCTGAGCCAGTTGTAGAAAACAAGCGAGCATCCATTGCAGATGATGAAGAATTTAGCGACTTCTCATTCTAGGCCCAAGGCACGTTTGAGGCTCCACGGACGAGTAGTTGCTCTGTATGCCATTCTAGTGTCGCAGGGCTTACGATAATCGGTTCTCCATCTGCTTGAACCCACGTTGATAGAGGCAATGGTTCATCGCACACATTTCCTGCACTATCAACTGGTTTAATCTCGATTCGATTCGCTTTCTGCTGGGTAATCCCCCACTTGCCGATATGCTTGCCTTTCTTCATTGGACCCATCAGAGAAAGCATTGCAATTCGTGAGAGTCGAGGTGCGTAAACGATTGAACCCTCTTTGTCTACTGGGGAGACACCCGGGCAAACCTGGTAACCACCTCCGAAGGTTTCGCCTGTCGTGGCTGCAAACATAGAGAAATCCAGAATCCTGCCTTCTTCGTCATCTAATTTGAGCCATACCTTTCTTCTCTTCCAGAACGGTATTGTTGTAATTCCGAGGTAAGTGTATTTCTTGTTACCCTTGATCCACTTTGCTCTAGATAGCTTAGCACGAGATATTGCGCTAGTAATTCCTGCATCGGATTCCAAAAATACCCAACGAACCACCCTGCCTTCATTTTGGGCTGGCCCATTCCATTCATTGGCTCCCGGCGAGGGGTAATCTCCAGCGCTTGGCGCTGGAAATCCTTCTAGGCGCCATGCTGCACAGCGTCGGTCTACTCCATTGACAAGTACGTCGATTGCTTCATCTATGTTCTTTCTTGAAATCCCTTGGGTGATTGCATAATCGTTACCGGAACCGAAAGGGATTATTCCAAGAGGTATGTCACTACCTCGCAAAGCACTTGCAACTTCATGGACTGTACCGTCTCCACCAACCGCTACAATTGGCCCTTCGACATTTTTACTTCTCAAATCCCAAGCAATCTCACTTGCATGACCAACTCTTTGAGTCATGTGAGTGGTTACCTCAATGCCTTTGGATTCCAATTTTGCAACAACTGAAGGCCATCTCTTGCCGCAAGTGTGGTCTCTGCTGGCAGGATTGACTATGCAATGTAGGGCCCCCATATCTGCTGGTAGAAGGTGTTGAACCCATCAATGCTGTTGTCACTAGGAAGCGATGCACTCATGTCTGATGCCTAATCAGCGCACAACATGACTTGGAGCGCGGCCGAGGTTGGATACATGAGCCGCGCTCTTGAGGTAGCAGAAAGAGGAAGGGGAAAAGTTCGACCCAATCCCTTGGTTGGCTGTGTTTTAGTCAAGGATGAAACCGTGATTGCTGAAGGTTGGCATGATCACTTGGGCGGATTGCATGCCGAACAAATGGCAATACATGACGCTGAAGAAAAAGGCCACAGCACAAATGGTGCTAGAGCATTCATCACATTGGAGCCATGTAATCACTTTGGAAGAACGCCTCCATGTACAGAAGCACTGCTTTGGGCAGGAATAAGCGAAGTCGTAATCGCCCATGGTGACCCAAATCCATTGGTTAGAGGAGACGGGGTTTCTGTATTGGAAGAGGCTGGAATCAAGGTAGAGACGGGATTACTCAAAGACGCAGCTGCTGAGCAAATGCGCGAATTCCTACATTGGTGTGAGAACCGAAGGCCGTATGTTACGGTGAAAGTGGCTGTTGATGCAAATGGATCAGTAGATGACCTGTCCAAGGATGCTGGAAGATTCACTAGCGAAGAATGTCTGAAGCAAGTCCACGAACTTCGCAAGGACTGTTGTGCAGTACTTGTTGGAGCAAACACGGTCATACGAGACGACCCTGCCCTAACTGTCAGGCTTGTCGAAACTGAAAGACAGCCTATTCGAGTTGCTATTGACCCTAACAACAGAATCAGTCCTGATTCGAAAATACTGACTGATGGATTTGCGACAAGGCACATGACTGAAGATTTCAGAGGATTGCCTGCCTTACTTGACATGCTGGGCGATTTAGAGATTCAGAGATTGTTGGTTGAGGGTGGGCCAACTACAATCAATCACTTCCTAGAAGAGGGGCTCGTTGATGAGTTCATTCTGGTGCAATCAAAGGTGACTCACTCCACTCCTGTTTATTCTGATTTTGACCTATCCTCGTTTTCGAACATCGAAGAAGCCACTTGGGGAGAAGAACTGGTCAAAATCTACACGAGGTGATTAGCTGCAATCTAATGCAACCGCAATCATCGCACTACGAGGCTGGCATCCTGCAATTGCCAGAGCGGAAGCTGAAGCCATGTTCACCGATTCGGACATAACTCGAACCGATTCAAGGCGTCTGTTAACTGCTACAGGAGAAAGTGATTGGGAATGTGCAGAACTCATGTCTGGGTGTGAATGCGTTCTAGTAAATGGTGGAATATCAAAATGGACTTCTCTCGAAGACTTACTACAGAAAATCGAGGGTGAAAAGGTCGATGACATGGCAATAGAATGCTGGCGTCATGAAGGCAAAATTCCTGTAGCAACTAGAGATATCGAGAGACAGGTCGGTGGATTATTTCACGACAAAGGTTCTACTTTCAACTTGGAAAATCCAAAGCGTAGGTTCGGAATCGTCTTAGATAAATCTGCAGGAAATGTTGCATGGGGTTGGATGGTTGGCCAAGGACCTGGCAAACACGGATGGTCTGCAATGCGCGCAAATAAGAGACCTTTCTTCAGACCTGTCAGCCTTGAGCCACGTTTAGCAAGAGCAGCGGTCAATATCGCTGCCGGAACCGATGAAGGCCATGTGGTTGACCCTATGTGTGGAACTGGTGGTATTCTTATTGAAGCTGCACTAACAGGTAGGCCAACTCTAGGAATTGACTTCGACCCAGTTATGGTTGATGGTAGTCAACAAAATATCGATTGGGCAAAGGTAGATGCTGAAGTCAAAAGAGGGGATGCAACCAGATTTGAATTGCCAAAAGACACGGCAGCTGTTGTTGTTGACCCTCCTTATGGAAGAAATTCACCTGGTGATGAAAAGCTGATTGGAGACATGCTTGCGAACATTCGCTCTCAAAATAATGAATGCAAACTTGTTGTGATTTTGCCTGTTGAAGCAGGTGGGGATGATTTGGATGAAGAAATCACAACCGATATCGAATTGCCCGGCTATGAAATCAAAACCGCATTTGGGATACCAGTTCACAAATCGCTTGGAAGAGTGATGATCATTGCTGAAGCTTCGACTCAAGATTGAGCAACCTGTGTCCATCATCTTCGCTTGGCTCATCGAATTCACTGGTGTGCGGACATAACTCATCGAGAATTGCTAGATCTTTCTCATCCAAAATCACAGGATAGGTGCGGCAGCCTAGTGGCCTGCTATCATAGACTGAACAGATTCCGGGAGCAGTTGGTAAATCTGAGGTTGTAGCCAAGAAAACACAAGCTTTGGTTTGCTGATTATTCAACAGGCGCCTAATTCCCGATTCATCTTTAGAACAAAACTGGTCTTCTGCCAAGCCCGTCCTTCTGGATAGGCGGCTTGCTTCGGTCGCTGTGATTGGCATTACAGTCTCCCTACAGCACATACTGCAACCCTTACTTACGCATGGAGAGTTGCCGCCCATATTCCTTCTAGATACTGAAAGCACTTCAATGAGCGCGAGGGTGTGATTCAAGAAGGGGCGGCTTTTCGGCGATGCAGGGCAATTAGGGTAGTCTGGATATCCTTCCGGCCTTCGGAGCCGGAGACGTGGGTTCGAATCCTGCATTGCCCGCCATCTTCCCGATATTGAGCCGTGAGACTCAAGAGCCTGCACCCGTTGCGTGATTTATGGGCTGCAACCTACGTGACTTGGCTAGTGCTGAAGACACCACCATGGATGCGATGAAAGGTAAGAAGGTTGGAATCGATAGTTTCCTACTTGCATTCCAATTCCTAACCACTATTCGCGACCGCTCACCTACTGGAGATGGAGGTCCGCTGCGAGCCGATAATGGCAAAGTTGTTGCACACTTGATGGGCTTCCTATCACGGGCATCACTACTACTCTCAAAGGGCGTTAAGCCTGTATTCATCTTTGATGGTAAGCATCCTGATTTGAAGAAGGATGAGATGGATGCAAGAAGGGCGAAAAGGGAACAGGCGGAGGCTGATTGGAAGGCAGCACTTGAGGCTGGAGATTTCCAGACCGCACAAAAGATGGCACAGCGTTGTGTCAAGTACACCCCAGAAATGGTCGAGGAATCAATCGAGATGCTTTCGCTAATGGGAATTCCAGCATTCAGAGCGGAAGCTGAAGGTGAAGCACAAGCGGCAGTAATGGCTGCAAATGGGCAATTAGATGCTGTAGCAACTCAAGATTGGGATGCCTTGCTATACGGCGCTCCGGTAGTAATTCGCAACTTCACTTCCGATGGAAGTAAGCGAATGGGGAGAATTGTAAGAGCTCAAAGAATCGAGTTGGACCAAATCCTTGCAGACAATGAATTGAGTAGAGACCAACTTATCGATTTGGCAATAATGATTGGAACCGATTTCCATCCAGGAATCAAAGGCGTAGGACCTAAGACAGGACTCAAGTTGATCAAAGAACACAACACCATCGAAGCAGTTTGTGCTGCTAAGGACAAGGAAGTGCCAGAGAGATTGGATGAAATTAGAGAGATTTTCAGAAACCATCCTGTTGTAGAAGTAGATGATGAGGGCCTTACTCAAGGCACAGTCGACGTTGAAGGGTTGAAGAAATTCTTAGTTGAAGACAGGCAATTCTCGCAAAAGAGATTTGACAATGCAATGGAATTGCTTGAAAATGCTGGCCTAGTTAGAACCGGTGGTCAGACCTCATTATTCTCTTTCTGAGATGAAACGTAGTGGGCTTGCCAAAACAGAGTGACCGTTCCATTCTGTAACCACTCCTCTAGCAATGCTTTGTGCATCAGCTAATGCCTCACTGATTTTGTTGATAGGAGATGTCGGGATTCCATCCAACATTTCGCAAACCTGTGATTTAGTCATTCCAATCACTTTTGATTGGACCATGTCTACCACTTCTTTTCGTGAGTTAACTCGTAATTCATTTGTTGGCCAGACGTTTTCGAAATCCAAAAACTGAGACAATTTTTCAAATTGAGAATCTGAGCCTACTGCGATTACTACCCATCCGTCACTGGTTTGGAATGCCTGATATGGAACTAGATTTGGATGGCCTGAACCTAACAGGCCTGGGTCGTTTCCACTTGTGATTTGATTTTGCCCTTGATTAGCAAGAGAGGCAATTGCACAATCCCATAATGAGATGTCCAGATGTGAATTGATCCCTGTTCTTTCGCGCTTGAATAATGCAGCCATTATTGCATTTCCAGCATATAATCCAGTGATGATATCAATCCATGCAACTCCGACTTTAACTGGACCTGCCCCCTCTTCACCAGTGATACTCATTATTCCGCTCATCGCCTGTAGAGCTAGGTCATAACCGGGCTCCTGCGACCTTGGACCGCTCTGTCCAAAACCGGTTATTGAGCACAGGATTACTTCTTTAGAAATCGGGCCAATTAATCTCTCAAGTTGCCCTGGGCGGAAGTTTTCGATTACAACATCTGATTGTGAAATCAAATCCTGTATTGCTTGTTTTTCTTCCTTTAGATTGTGGAAAATTATCTCTTTGCCTCGGTTACATGATAGGTGGTAGGCGGCGGTTCCATCTTCCAAAAACGGTGGACCCCAGCCTCGTGTATCATCTCCCCAAGGGGCCTCAACTTTGGTGACTTGGGCGCCTAAATCTGCCAACATTTGCGCACAATATGGGCCTGCTAGAATCCTCGAGAGGTCCAGCACCTTCACTCCCTCAAGCACATCGCTCACCTTCTCCACCCCACTTGTACAACTGGTATCCTTGACTAACTTTGTCTGAACCTTCAAAATCGACTTCTTCCCATTCTGATGAGATTGATGGCGTCAAGTCATGGAAAACGAAAATCCATGTCACTTTGGTCAATTTATTGCATTCTAGCAATTCCACTTGCCATCCCGAATCATTTGAGCGCCAGTGGCCAATGCTTTCTCCATCACTGTCGGGGTCCATTGAGAACTTGATCGAGTACAAACGATGCATTGCAAGGGATGAGTCGGAGACGAATAACAAATCCTCGTCATCTGTAATCTCATCGCCCAAGTGGGAGCCTACATATTCAGAACCTGTTGTTCCTGTAGTTGAAAGTACCAAGATGTTAATGACTAGCAATGCAGAAACAAGTCCTACTACGATTTTGTTTTCTCCGTTATTTGTTGAAAGTCCGACTGAGTCCGTTTTTAGTAATCGGCTGAACCATAGGGGTATGAGTAATAGTGAGAAATATCTCGGATTATTTCTGAACGAATAAACAATGTCGAAAAAGCCCTTCTCCAAAGCTACTGCTTCAGTAACCCACAACGCTGCAACCCATCCAATCAGACATGCTGCGACCATTTTTGAGCCGCGGAAAAGTAAATCAGATTCGAAATTAGAAGGCGATTCGTCTTTGGAAATAATCAGCATTCCACAGATCACGAACAAGAAATACCCGATGAATGAAGATAGAAGTGCAGGCACGATATCAGAGTTAGATAGTGAAACTTCGTTGCGATAAAGGATTACTAATTGTACGAGTAATGCAATGAATGCAATATGGATTTGATTCATTTCTATTCTGCTAGAGACTAGCAAAACCGCAATCGCTGGAAGAATGTACCATAGTGGCATTCCTTTGAAAGACAATATCAAAACGCCACACAGTACAGGAATTGCCCACCAATAACTGAACTTTGAATCCCTCGCTGCTCGAATAATCGAATAGACTGCTAGTGTGATTAAAATCAAAATTATTCCTTCCTGATAAAATCGTCCAGTAGCCCGTATCAGTGGAGGATAAATCGATGCTAAGGCTGTCAGCCTCAGAGCCTGTTCAGAATCAAACAGGTTACGTGTCACGAGGAAAATTGTAGCGAGACACCCCAGTCCTCCAATTAGGCTCAATATGTGTAAAGAGACCACTGAAGCGGAGAAAACCGTGAACCATATCTCAATTATCAAATGCCAAGCGAACCATTTGTCATCGGCTGGTACTTCTTTGGGAGTTGAACTTTCAGGGGAATCGGGTCTTAGCTCGCCCCACTCTAAGTGGGCTTCGCCATCATCCATTCCATCACTGACATATGATGCATGAACATGGGCATCCAATCCAAGCGGCATTAGAAATGCAGCAAGAATATGCATTGCAATTCCTATCAGGAGAAGTGCGCGCCAGAACTTCTTCTCCATGGCACTCCTAAGTCGAGCAAGATTTGAGCCCTTTGGGCTCATTCAATCATTAACGGCGGTTTCCAGAGTCCATTTTTGCGACGGTGGTCAAGAATATGCCAGTAAACAGTGTGTTCCGCTTCTTCTGGCAATACGAATGGTCCTAACTTCGACCAAGCCTTGCGCGCATTCCAGGAGAGAAACGGAATTGAAAGTGCTGGACCACAAGTTGGCAGAGATAATCGACATAGCCACGGCTTACTGACAAGACCAGAATCTTTCAACGCCTTCTCCACCGCATTCCAGTCCCGCCAAGGACCTGCTTTTTTCTTGACCAACCAGGACGGATTTACACTGCTATCCAGTTCAAATCCAGCCTTCGCAATAACCGGGGCCATCCATGGAGCAATGTATCCTGCTGGTGCTCTAAACCAGGGCCTCCAAGCATCTTTAGCGAAATTGTGTAACTTTACATCGGCCTCTACCAATGCCTTGAGCAAGCCTTCCGAATCTTCCGGGTATGCCGACCAACATTTGTGAGTCAAGCCGTGACAGCCAACGGTTACCTGTGGATGATTTGCTAGTAAATCTCGTAACCAATCGGCGAAAACAGGATCGTCGAGTTGGTCTGCAATCACAAAAATTGTCAGAGAGACTTGGGTTCTATCCAGCCAATTTCGGAAGTATTCCATCGACTCTAACATCTCTGGAGAAGTCCCTTCATGTGGTATTCCCTTAGAGCGAGTTGGATGACCTTGAGATGAAGGTATGTGACGAATATCGTCGCTATCAACGGTCAACCAGACCGGCTTCATCTAATCACCACGGTTTAATTGAATCAAATGCAAAACGTGTGGAATTGTACGATTATCAATCTCAATCGGGACAAAACCTTCGATAGCTAGGCCTTTCCATTTTTCACAAATTGATTTGCAGGTAGCAAGGCCTGCTTCATTATGCGGGTGAACTGTAATTTCGATAAGAGATTGCTCGGTCCTATGTGATTGCCAATTGAAGATGGCGTCTACACAAGCGCGTGGAATTCCTTTCATCCTCCAACTCTTACGCACCCAGTATCCTAGATTGTATGCCGATGCAGCCAACTGAAGTTCATCTCCTAATCCAATCATTCCAACAAATGAGTTATCTTCCATGGAGTGGATTGCCCAGAAATGTATCGAATCTCCGTTTCTGTGCAACTCCAAATCTATCATTAGGTCACCAATTAGACTTCGTGCTTCCTCGCCTTCTTTCAACCACGGGAGAGCTGCTTTGGCTGCATGTGGGTCTTCCAAATAGGCACTCATTACCTCAGGTAAGATTCGCCTATTGATTGGCCGCAGAATCACGTGGTCATTAACCGCTAATTCCGGCGTTTCCATACAATGACCACTACACTCCAAGATGGGCTACTGCTGATGAAACATGTT
>JAKURJ010000089.1 GCA_022452125.1 Candidatus Poseidoniaceae archaeon | reverse complement strand
TACGCGCCTTCCCCATGCGATGCACCTCACTCATCTGAAGCAAGCATCTTTACCGCCTCTTCTGCGGAATATCCTAGGCCACCAACAGCCCAGACCAAAGCCTGTCTTAGCCATGGCTGAATCATTGGATTGTCCATTGGTTGTCCAACTCTCTCGATAGCATCAACGATTAGTCTGCTAGCATCAAACAATGTGTCCTCTACTGGAATCTCGTTCAAATAAGCCATCTTTTCTAGGCGTTGATATTCTTTGATAGCCATTGGGATCCTTCCACAATCTAGGCAGAAATTTGCGAAGGATGCAACATATTCTAGGTTCTCTTCATCGAGCTGCATTGCTTTCTTGTAGACCTGCATGATTTTACCGGCAGGAACATCTTCTTCCATGTCCATTGACAGGCGCATGAATGCTGATTCAGCCCATCCGTAATGCGCTACTGCGTTGTCAGGTTCTGCTTCTCTTGCTTGGTCAAATAATTCCATAGCTTCGGTAAATTGTCCACTTGACAGGGCCATCCCTGCCTGTTGGATTAGGTCGCTCATGTCAGCGCCTTAGAGAACAGGTTTTTGAAACCTATGTGTCAATCTTGGGATTCTGCGATTTGGTCTTTTAGGTCGTTAAGAATTCCAGATTGGCTGTGTCTTTGGTGCATTTCATTCAGTAGCTGCTCGATAGATTTCCAGTTTGTGATGCAGAAGAATGAGAATCTCGGGTCTGGTAGGTCGATTTTCCTAGTTCTTTGGTATGTCAAGATTGCGAACATCTTCTTGAATATACTCTTTGCAACTTGTCCCTCTGTAGTAACACTTTCACCAGAATTACCTCCTCCTGAGGTGCCTACTGAAACCGACATGGCATCTTCTCCGATTCCTAATTGGCTTCCAGTGTCACAGATGATGGTGTTATATCCAAACATTGCGCCTAGCATTGTTCTTTGAGTTCTTATCTCGTTGATATTGTCGAAAAGAATCCTTCTTCCATCTCCTGGAATGATCAAGTGTTGTGTGAAAATAACTCTGTGGTTTGTAATTGCGTAGTGGAAACTTCGCTGATAAAATATGGTAAACAGCGTGAACAATACTGCCCAAAAAATACCGAATAATGTGTAGCTAAACTCGTCTAGCGGAATGAATCCAGAATCTTTGTTCATTATCCATGCAATGAAATCATCAAGTCTCAATACAGGCGGTGTTAGTGCTACAACCAATAAGAAAATGGTTGTCCATTTGCCGCTTGTAGTTCCGTTCAACATTCTGTTAAACCAAGCAACTCCAAGCATAACTAGAACGAATCCGATTTCTCCAATGTCAGATAGTTCAATCAAGAAAACCATGGTCTTGACCATGAAATTGTCATCACTACTAGCATCCCAATCGATAGCGAAGAGTAGGTGTGCTCCAAGAATTATTAGCGAAATCAAATACATTGGAACGAAAGCAAAGATGGATGGCTTCACATCCTTGAGAATTTCTTCATCACCAGTCAAGCGGAATTTTTCCCTGATTGAATTTTGGCTGGATGTTGAATTTTCAGGCGCCTCAGTTTCCACTTGTGGACTTTCTTCTTCTGCGGTCTCAGTTGATAGTTCCTCATCGGACAAATTAACCTCTCCTAATTAGTATCGGGACATGGTCGATGATGAACCTTACGGCGATTTCATCAGTGAAGTAGCCCCCACGAGTGTTCTGCATTGCCTCGGATAGTACCCCAATCTTCACGGCATCGAATGCCTTGTTCATCATCAATTTCCAATTTGGTTACTTCCAAAGGGTACTCATTGTAGGTCAGATGTGATTTCATTCCTCCCCTAGTTGGTTGGTCGAAAGTCCAATGTGCTCTGGTTACAGACTTGGCTTCAATTCTGATTTCAGTCACACCATTCCACATGTGTACGTGAAAAGTGGGTAGCCCCAATTCGTTACAGGTTCTCTCAACTCTAACCTCACTGAATCTTTCACTTCTTTGTCGGCCAACATCATGGAAAAGGCCCCCCATCGAAAGTGGGAAATGTGTGAAATCTCTTCTCTTCCAATGGCGTGAATCTTTTGCTGTTAAAGTCGGTGCGACATGTGGTACAAACCAGTCAATGTAGGAGCCGTCGTCTAGATGCAGCATTCCCCAAAACCATGGTGGAGATGGTGCTTGAACACATACCTTCTGGAAATATGCTGAGCCGTTCACCTTCTTTCCATCGATTGTTCCATCACAAAGAGCTCCATGCAATCTAGAGATTCCATATCCCATTCCAAGGCCATATTCGGCTTGAGCGACTTTCATGCTCGACATGGCATTATTCCAGGGTTCCATCTTCAAATCGAAATTACCGTGGGCTGTTTCTAGCTTTAGCCAGAATCTATCTTCTTCAGGGTTAAGTCCCATCGAGTATTCTTTTTCTGTATGTGATGCAACAACTCCGCCCTTTTCATATGGCCAATCAGGATGATCTTCAGCGATAACGATAATTCGACTTTCTTCCAAAACCAATGGCTCAATCATCTTGTAGCCATCATACCACCATGCTGCAACCATCCCATCCATTGCGATGCCACCGTCGTCATCGAATCCAGGTCTTCCAACCGGTTTCCAAGGATGCCCGTTGACCTCGACGAGAGGATTGTCTTTAGTTGACCATAGGACCATCAATTGCTTTCCAGCAGGGTTGCCACCTTCGTCATCCAGCATGACCAGCCACCACCACCAATCCCAAGTGAGATGGTGAATAGGAGGTAAATTTTGCAATTTCCACAGGCTTGACAAATCGCCCGTGAACTTCGCTGATTCGGACATTAATCCACTTCCTTGCCTTTGAAAATCGACTGGCCGATGAACCAAAACATCGCGCCTTGGAAAACTAAGACCAGTGTTGAGATTAGGAATGATAACCAATTGCTCACGCCTAGGTTTGGACTTCCACTGAAAGCAGCCAGAGGTTCAGCGGCTGGTAATGCGACATAGGCCATTTCTCCCAGCCAGTTTTCTTCTCCATGACCTCCACCCCAGAGGCCGATTTCGATAAGTTGCCAATTATCAGGCCAACTAATTGCCACTCCGGCATCGACAATGATCATTCCCCAACCGATGACGGACATGTATCGAATTGAGGAGTCGCCCCCGCTGAAGATTGCGACGAATGCCATTCCTAATTCCCAAGCGGCAAAAATGATGGCCAGAATTACACCATTTTTCCAGATAATTCCAAACCCGCAGAATATTGTCCCATATACTAGCGAAACAAGCATGGTTGCCCATGCAATCGACATCCATACTCCAATGTCAGACCAACGGAAGAATCCATCACCCGGTCCAGTAAATCCAGTGATTAAGCAAAGTAAAACACAAATTGAAATTATGAACGGCCAGGTTATTCCAATGTAACCAAGCATTCTGTATAGTAATAATTCTCCTCTAGCAATTGGTTTTGCTAACATGTAATGGATTGTGCCTTCAGACATCTCTTCTCTAATCAAGCCAGTAGCCAAGAATAGTGGAAGGAATATTCCTAGGAGATAGACAATTCCGAATTTTCCAATACCCAAAATGAATGAGCGATGGCCTGCTTCTTTGCCATATTTTTCTTCATCCGGGTCCTCATCGACATTTGCGTCAGCATCCACTGTAATCGTCGAATTGAGTGCATCAACAGTCACCAAGATGTCACATTCTCGGCCATTGTCATTGCTGTCTCTTTGACTGGAGGTGTCGAGGTTTGTACAGTCGCCATCATCATCATTCCCAACATAATTTTCTCCATCACCTAGAATCTCCCAATCGATATCATCTTCATTTATCCATTTTTCAGGAGGGTCAGGTTCAACCCAATCTGGAAACGACTCTGCCGAATTAGGATTAGTACCTTCAAGCCGTTCTTGGCCATCTGGATAACCATCTCCATCTGTATCGAATGAATCACCGTCGTTATCTATTGCTTCAATTTCAGTGTTCATAGCTTCGATGTAGAATAATAGCATCAAAAATAGTGCGAGTGCGGAGGCAATCATCACGACCCATGTGGAGATTCTCGTGCGATATTGCCGCATTGTGAACTCGGCAATAGCAGTAGATTTACGGTCAAGCTTAGCCCAAATCGTATCCATTCTACTGCTCATAGTGCCCCTCCTGTAAGGTACATCAAAATCGATTGGAGGTCGTCATCGGGATTGTCGATTGCAGTTACTGTGCTGCCACTTTCCATGATTGTACTCGGCAGTTTTTTGTGGACTTCACCCAAATGTTGAGTCTCAATTAGCAATTTAGTAGGGCTGGAAAATGAAATGCCTGTAACTTCATCGATGGCTAACATACTCCTGGCTAACTTGCGAGGCTCATCACATTCGAGTTCAATCTTGTGAGGGTGCTGGTCGAGCATTTCTCTGATTGCATGAGAATTACCAAGTGCGAGTATTCGTCCACGATGTAGAATCACAATCTGTTCGGTAATTCTCTCTATTTCATGTAAAATATGGCTGGAAACTAATACGGTTCTACCCATCGCTCCAAGTTCTTTGATCACATTCATGATGGTTGTTCTGGCAAGTGGGTCGCAGCCTTGCAGAGGCTCGTCAAGGATAATCAATTCAGGGTCGTTAACCAATGCATGCGCAATTTTTACTCTCTGGCGCATCCCTTTCGAAAATTGGCCGATTCTCTTGTGCATTACATCACCCAATGATACGAATGAAAGCACTCTTGTTGCCTCCTTGCTCGCCTCTTCTCTGGTCATACCATGGAGCCTTGCGAAAGTAGTCACGAAGTCAAAGGCTGTCATCCAATCATACATTTTTTCATGTTCGGGAACAAACCCCACTCTAGAATAAGGCGCAGGATTCTTCCAGGGGTCAGTTCCAAACAGCCTAATCGCTCCAGAACTAGGTTTGATTTTACCCATCATCAATTTGAACAGAGTTGATTTACCCGCTCCATTCATTCCCAGAATTCCAGTAACTCCGCCCGAAATGCCCAGTGAAACGCTGTTCATGGCGTTGATTCTACCATAGGATTTTGAAACACGGTCGAACATAATCACAGGAGTATTTTCCACAGGCTTCCATTCTGTGGTTTCTGCAGAGCCATGTTGTGAGACATCTGGAATCATTCTCTGGTCACCTCCAGAGATGAAACTCGATTCGCTAGCAAGTATAGTGCTAAACCATTCATAATTACAACGGAAACTAAACTCCACACCCACGGGTGGTCGTAGGTCATTTCCGTACCGATTAGAGCTTGACATACATGTGCTACAGCATCGTATGGTGAAATGATGTACAATAGAGATTTGTCAAACAGGGCATTGATAATTGCAGCCATTGAGCGGGTCCCCATCAAAATCGCAATTAGGCCGATCGCTGGGAAGAAACGCCCTCTCGAAATGCTTGAGAGGGCTAGGCCGATTGAAGTGTATGTGAATGCGAGAATCATTCCACATACAAACGCTGCTAGGAACATCGGGAATGTATCGATAATCCACGCCCAACCTTTGCCCATAACAAGAATGTCAACAAAGTAGTAAGCAGCCAAAGTTCCGTTGATAATGAATAACAAAATTAAGGCTACTGAAAGGAATTTCATTGCTGCATAGTCGAACCTGTTGATTGGCCGGGAGAAGTATAGCGCACTAGTTCCATGGGACCTATCCTCAGAGATCATTCCCCCAACTAATAATGCAGCAACAATAGGATAATACAGGATATTTCTCGGGAAGAATCCCATTACATGACCATACAAATTGTCACGATTTACTCCCCATATGTCGTAAAGTGTAGGTTCGCCAATCATTCCAAACAGAAGTGCCAATGCTACATCGGTCATTGAAGCAATAATCACGAAGAAGATGAAGAGTTTAGTAGGTAGATTCCATGGCCTGTGTCCCTTTGAGAATATCCCGAGAATGTGGTGGCGAAGAATTGACCAATTTCTCATCCAACGAGGATTAAGAGTGCCTTCCCACGGCTGGTATATTTGTTCGAATATTTGGCCTTGAGGTGCTGCAGCAACTTGTGCAGTGTTTGATTCTTCATCACTTGCAGACCACGCAGCCTGCATTTTGGTTTGTCCAGTTACCGGTGTTTCAGCTCCGAATGTTTCATCCTTAGATTCCACAGGTTCGAATGGCTCAGAGTTTCCGTCATCTTCAGACATCTAAGCACCTCCCAACAAGTCGTCACTGGTTTTGACATCGTGCCCTAACCTCTCCATGATTACCAAGAATAAATCTTCGAGACTCGCTTCATGGTCGTGCATTCTACGCACTTGAGTGCCAATGTCTGCAGCGGCTTGTAAAATCTGGTTGTAGGTTTCATCACCGTTGTGACCCACCCGCATTACGCGGCCTTCACGTCTAACTTTCAGGCCTCTGTCAGTGAGAGTTTCCTCCATCTTTCCAGGAGAGCCCCACACGTGGATTTCCACCTCTTTGTCTATGGCCTTGAGATCCTCAATCTTACCCTGAGCTGCAAGTTTTCCTTTGTGAAGTAAAACTATGTTTTCACAGACCCTCTCTACATCATCCATCAAATGTGAGGCCATCAAAACAGATCTTTGTCCTTGGTTAACTGTGGTCTCAAGAGTGTTCAGCATGAATTCTCTAGCCTGAGCATCCAAACCATTGCTAGGCTCATCAGCAATAATGAGGGCAGGGTCATGAATCAAAGCACAAGCCAACTTTGTGGCCTGTTTCATACCAGTTGAGAAGGTGGCTACTTCACGGTATCTTTGCTCCCCTAAGCCAACATATTCCAAAGCTTGATGTGCTCTTTGTAAAGCAACATTTGGGTTCATTCCAATTAATTCTCCACTGTATCTGACTTGGTGGATGGCATCCATGTTAGGGTTCAAAGCATCATATTCTGGCATGTATCCAATTCGTTGCCTAATTTGGTCGCCTTGGGTTCTGATATCGAATCCTAGAACCTTTCCTTCTCCCGATGTTAATTGAATCAGTCCCAGAATAGTTTTCAGGA
>JAKURJ010000088.1 GCA_022452125.1 Candidatus Poseidoniaceae archaeon | reverse complement strand
CACTCCAATAATTACCTGCGGAATCAGCTACTTTAACCGTGATTTGTGCAATACCTGAGGCTTCAGATACCAATTTTATTCGAACCTGCCCTTCTGTCAAATCAACTTCAACAACATCTGGATTCGAGTTCTGGAATGTTACAACTAAATTGTCAACATCGGTTCTATCATCAGAACATCTCGATAATAGAGGCAGTATTAGACCTCCACCATCTTCTTGCAGGTCATGAGAACCAATCAGCGAGCAAACTGGATCTTCATCGTATTCAATAGAATAAGCCCCAATTACTTCTATACTGTTAATGTGCAGAGTAATTGAAGATGGCGAACCATCATTTCCCCAATTATACCATGCCTTGATTTTGACTTCCAATTCCGTATCGGATGAATCTAAAACATGTCCTATTGGTATTTGCAAATCAAATGCGCCAGTAGTTGCGCCATCATTGTTGGCCACAGTTTGTCCGTTTACTACAACAGTCCACCTTGTAGCATTTGCAACCATGGCGCTTGCATCACCGGCGATGCTACCCTGAACTTTCAGTTTCGGGTCGTTGATGTCTATCCATGCCTTAGTAAGACATGTGTCTGTAATAGTGAATCTAAGCTGCAAATCACTTGAAACCACTGGAATAGTGGCCTCATCAATTTGTACCCATGCTCCCTGATTATCCAAGTACTCTAAATCAACTGTCCCATTTTCGTCACTGTGGTCAAAGTGTATTCTTCCCCAAGATTGTCCAGCCGGTTTCGCAATTGTGTCGGTTGTCCATGTTCCTCCATCTGAATCCAAGCCACATGGTGCAGTTGAGACCGAATTCAAAACTCCTGAAGAAAAGTCTAAATCAATTATTGGCCATTCTGTGAACTGATTTATAGAGGTCGCAACAACTCTTTCTGCGCCATACCATGGTGTTCTCATAGTCAGTTTCAGTCCTACAGCATCGACTTGTAATTGTGAATCATCTGTTCCTCCATTCGAAACATAATCCAATGTAACTTCAATGTTTGATAGCTCGTCCCATGTCCAGTTATCATCATCGGTAATCTCGATACTCCAGCCATTTGTCATGTAGTACAAACCGCCTTGGGTATTACTCCAGGTTTTTACCAAATCATGCATCCCGTTATTCACTACTGAAAAACGGGTTTTGTCTTGCTGTAATGCATCTGGTATGTCGAAGTGAACCACCAATTCGACCTTTTCAATTGTATTTCCACGCAATGAAGTAACATCAAACCCTCCTACGGTGATGTCTGGCCCGGTAGAGAAATGATACGCACCATCAGGCGCACCAATCGAGGCGGTCGAGTTTGTGGCTGTAGAAGTCGCCCAAACAGTTTGGTGGTCTAAATGCTCAGGAAGAGAAATCCCCATAGTCATGTGTCCATCTGCAACCATTCCCATGACATATTGGCCATCTTCAGCTTTGTTTTCTGCAGTGAATGCTAGGTGTCTCTTGAAATCCCATTGGGATGGATCTTGCATGTCACCCTGTGGGAACATATCAACAGTGTTTGTGGAATGAACACTTCTTGCTTCAGCCATTGTTACAGGCATAATTAGCATCATCAAAACGAGCACTGTTAGGCGTCGCATAGATGATGCTCTATCGTGATATATCTTGAATGGAACGGTGTAAGAAGTCAAAAAATCTGACGGAATGAGATAAATACGGCTTGTCGGTGGAGCGAAATAACCGATGGCTGTGATGGTGTAGCGGTTAGCACGGTAGGTTGTGGTCCTGCCAGCCCGGGTTCAATTCCCGGTCACGGCCCCATTTCGACTGATTATTTTTGCATGTAAAATCGTGATTTTTTGCCAAGCAACTCTCCGAAAGTTCATAACTGCGTCAGAGTCCCTGATGGCTGGATGGGATGCATATGTCACAGCGAGAGCAAGTAGACTTAACTAGAAACTTCCTTGTTTCACTAATGGAAGAACAGCTTGAAATTCAACAGCACATGATGGTAGATGTTACCAATAAACCGATTGTTCACAACGGGGATACTCTTAGGCACATGGCCTCAAGAATCGTTGAAGAGGCCACAACAGTTTCTCCACGCGGTCTTGCTAAAGACGTCTTGTCACGGGCAGGTATAGACAATCACCTGCCTGCAGAACCACAAATCGAATCTGGCCATCTCAAACATGTTGGAAAGAGGGCTAGAAAGGTTTCACGAAAAGTTCGCAAAACAAAGACACGTCGCGCTGTTCGTAGAGCGAAATCTAGACCTGCAATAGGTCATGAAAATCGTCCTCGCAAGCGTGCTCGAAAAATTACGCTTTGAAACCGAACACAAAAAAGCGGATTCATCTCCCGTAGGTTTGGGGGATTAACTTGGACATAGCCAATCCTAGCGACGAGCACCAGATGCTACGTGAAATGGTACGCGATTTCGTTTCAGAATTTGTGGAGCCACAGGCCCTTGAATATGATCGAGACGAAAAGTTCAACCTAGAGTTATTGAGGTCTTTAGGAGAAATGGGATTGCTAGGGATAACTGCTAGCGAAGAATTTGGAGGTGCAGGCTTGGACGCTGTTGCTTCAGTAATTGTCCATGAAGAACTATCTGCTAGCGACCCAGGGTTTGCACTTGCTTACTTAGCACACTCGATGCTATTCGTGAACAATTTAGAGTTCAATGGTAATGATTCACAACGCTCCAGAATACTACCAAAGGTCTGCTCAGGCGAGTGGATCGGTGCTATGGCAATGAGTGAGCCTGATGTCGGAACTGATGTCATGGGCCTATCCACAACTGCCGTTCAAAGAGAGGATGGATCTTGGGTGCTGAATGGGCGTAAAATGTGGATTACAAACGGATGCCTGGATGACGACGGCACTCCTGCTGATGTTGTTTGGGTCTATGCAAAGACAGGAACCAATGCGAAGGGTAGATCTGAACTTTCTTCATTCCTTGTGGAGAGAGGTATGCCTGGATACAGCGTGGGTCAAAAAATAATGGACAAAACTGGTATGCGTGCATCAAACACTGCAGAACTTGTATTCGAAGATTGCATTGTTCCAGCAGAAAATCTAGTTGGTGAAGCAGGTGATTCAATGATCCACATGATGCGAAACCTAGAGATTGAACGCCTTACTCTAGCTGCTATGTCCCTGGGAATCGCTAGACGTTCATTGGATGAAATGAACAAGTATGCTACTGACAGAGAAGCATTCGGTCGACAGATCCGTGATTTCGGGCAAATGCAGCGCTATATCGCCGAGTCATGGGCTAAGTACCGTGCAATGCGCGCTTACATCTATGATACAGCAAATAACATGGGACTTGGAAAAGCAGGTCAGAGATTAGACAGCGATGGTGTAAAGCTCTTCGCTACAACTGCTGCAAAGGAAATAGCAGATGCGGCAATTCAAGTCATGGGTGGCTATGGATACGTGGCAGAGTACGTCGTAGAGCGCCTATGGCGAGATTCAAAACTTCTCGAAATCGGTGGCGGTACGATTGAATCTCATCAGAAGAACATCACTAGAGACTTAGCAAAATCTCCGGAAGTCATCAATGATTGAGATTTTGGACTAGTACTTATGAGATATAGTGAGTACCGGTTGGCATGCACAGGAAGTATGTAGCGTCAATTTTCTTGGCTACGCTTCTAGTGCTGTTGGCATTTTCAATTGTAGAATCTTCTGCAATCCATCCGCAAGAGGATGAGAAATCTAATGATATATTCAGCAGTTTAGACAATGATTCTGGAAACGTTTTTGTCGTAACGGTCGATGGTACTAATCTTCGCTTTTCACCCGATACAATTACTCTAAAAGAGGGTGATACAGTCAATTTCCTTTGGGAAAATCAACTCTTACCGCATAATGCCGTAGAGGAGGATGGGTTGTTTGATTCCGGAGACCCAGAAAGAAATGTAGACTATTCTTACACCTTCAATGTAGGAGAAAACGGGACTTACCAATATGAGTGTGAGCCACACGCAGATTTAGGAATGGTTGGAACAATAATCGTTCAACCGTTACCGTGTGTTGAGCCAGAACCCGGTCCAGAGAACCCCTCTGAAGACGATGATGATGAGGTTCTAGCGGTTGGAACTGGCGAAATTCCTTCCTTATTGTTCACTCCTTGGTTCATTGGAATGTTTGTATTGGTTGGCTTCATCACAATCCGTAGAGATGATTTCCAACTAAACTTAGTCTTGGAAGATGATTCTGATACTATCATAGCAGAATTAGCAGATTCTGAAGGAAAAACACTAGTCGATAGTTACAATGCGAGAGTTTTCACCTTGTGTGCTCTATACGTTGCCCAAGGGATTCCATGGGGTTTCATGACGGTCACATTTGTCACCTATCTAGCAGCCGAAGGCGTTGCTGCAGGAGATTTAGCTCTACTATTGACTCTGGGTACGCTACCATGGTCTCTGAAATTCTTTTGGGGGCCTGTCATTGACTTTTTCCAATATCGTCCGATGGGCCGAAGACGGCCATGGATATTATTGGCCCAAAGTGGAATGATTATAACTCTGATTTTCCTAACATTCATTGCAAGTGCAGAAAGTGATATTCAAGTCATTGCGGTCATGTTTTTGGTGTATAACATATTCACTTCACTGCAAGATGTCAGTACAGATGCACTAGCAGTAGATGTCCTCAAGGCACATGAATTAGAGAAAGTGAACAGTTACATGTTCACTTCGAAAGCAATTGGAGGAATGATTGGCGGAGCTGGCTTAGGTACCATAATCAGTTTCACAGGAATCAAAGGTGCATTGGTAATGCAGATTCCGATATTGCTGGTAATTATGATGGTTCCATTGTTCATGAGGGAGAGGCCAGGGGAGAAATTATTCCCTTGGAGCGATGAAGACGGCTCTAAATTCTCTGAAGCAGAAAATGAAAATCAGAGTTTTGACGAAATTATTGGTAAGGTGAAAACAGCATTTTCATTGAAGTCGACACGCTTAGGAATTGTTTTGAGTTTAGTACTGTCACTATCTTTCTTCTTGGTTCCAGTCCTACCACTATTATTCATTAGAGAATTAGGCTGGTCACAGGAGCAATTCAATGCCACAAAAGGAGGTCTGATTCTGATTCTTACTATGTTTGCATACATTGTGGGAGGCCAGTTGGGTAGGCTTGTAGGTGGTAAATCCGTAATTATCTATGCCTCTCTTGCTGGTGCGATAATCACTGCAATCTGGGGATTAACAGAGGCTTGGTGGGGTAACAGTGTTTTCATGATCACAATTTGGTCGATTCGCACATTCGTATTTGCCATGGTTAGTATCAACGTGTTTTCTCTTATGATGCGAATAACATGGAGCGAAGTTGGTGGCACTCAGTTTACTGCATATATGGCAATGATGAATCTATCAGCAATTATCGGTTACCAATTGACAGAACCATTAGCAGGGAGATTCGATTATCCAACTTTATTCTTAATTGCTGCAGTATTAGAAACACTACTAATTGGCGCCGCATTGTACATCGACCCTGATGAGACACGTCGTGAACTAGGAGAATCAGATTCATTTAATTCTGATAATTCTTCAATCTTGATAGACAAAGCAGAATTGATTGATTGAAGATAGTCCTGGTCGGAGTCGAACCGACGTCCCCGGGACCAAAACCCGAGATGATGGACCACTACACTACAGGACTGTGGTAGCCCGCCGTGGAGGATTCACTTCAAGTTAGTTTCGCCTATTACTTCACGAGCAGAAGCAATAAATTCAGACAAATCTATTCCCTGATTATCTTCGTATATTCGTGCCATTAAAGCCATGTCGAGTTTGTCGAGATATTTGACAAACTTTGACTCATCCGTTGTTTGCGCTTCGTATTCCTCGAACAGTTCCAACCACTGAGGTGCTAATCTTTTCATGGCTCGATGTTCATCTTCACTTTTTGTCGAGGTATCGTCATGTGGAGTAAGGTCACCAACTTCTACCTCAGGTAAATCATGAACCAAGCACATTTCCAAAACTCGCATTCTGTCAAGTTCAGGTGGGCATAGGTGCATCGCAAGTACAGACATTCCCCAAGAGTGAGCCGCTACGCTTTCAGGAGACTCTACTCCTGCTCTAACCCATCCAGTTCTAAGTATGCTCTTCAGGCCAAGCCATTCTCGCATGGTAATGCTAAAACCAAGACGATTTTGAATCATCTTGTCAAAAATGCGGTTTGAAGCCAATTATCATGAACATCGAACATTTCGGAGTGGGCATGAGCATCAAGAAAATGGCAGTTTTGGGAGCAGGACAGATGGGTAATGGAATTACTCAAGTGGCTGCATGTGCGGGAATTGAAGTTGTAATGATTGATATCCAGCAAGACTTCGTTGACAGAGGGGTTTCAACAATTGAGAAATCTTTGGCAAAACTAGTTTCCAAGGAAAGAATGACTCAGGAAGATGCTGATGCTGCACGCTCTAGAATCAGCACTGCAATCGATAGAAGCGCATGCGCAGATGCAGACTTAGTCGTTGAAGCAGTACCAGAAATTTTAGATTTGAAGCTTTCAATATTTTCAGAATTAGATGGAATTTGTAAGCCAGATTGTATCTTGGCAACAAATACTTCTTCGATTTCGATTAGTGAAATTGCCGCAGCTACCTCAAGGCCAAGCAAGGTAATTGGGATGCATTTCATGAACCCGGTTCCAATCATGAAACTCGTTGAGGTAATCAATGGAAAGGAAACCTCAGAAGATGTAACTGCAACTGTTCTTTCAGCAGCAGAAAAGATGGGCAAAATCCCACTGATGTGTAATGATTCTCCAGGATTTGTATCGAACAGAATTCTTTGTCCGATGATCAACGAAGCGATTCTTACTCTGCAAGAGGGTGTTGCAGAACCAGAAGCCATAGATGGAATCATGAAACTCGGAATGAATCATCCAATAGGTCCTCTTGCATTGTCAGATTTGATTGGCAATGATACAGTGCTACACATCATGAATGTCTTGCATTAAGGAATGGGCGACGATAAATACGCTCCAGCCCCTCTTCTTATAG
>JAKURJ010000087.1 GCA_022452125.1 Candidatus Poseidoniaceae archaeon | reverse complement strand
AAAACTCCTCCAAAGAATTTAATAAGGATCAAATCCAAAAAATGATCAAACTTGCCGAAGAAAAGCATAAATGGAAGTTTGTTTATCTTGGTGCAAACCAAGATGCATTTGCAGTGGGAGAAAAAATGGGATGTGGTCATTGGACAATAATGGCGATGTTGCTTGCTCCTGCTCTTTTCGCAAAGAATCTAGATTCAGGTTTTCCAACTGTGGCAAGCCAGTTAGGATTAGTTGTGATTCTGATGATGTTTGGCGAAAAACTCAGGTGGGAAATTGTAGCGATAACTGCCGTAATCGTAGCGATGATTCACCCTACTGGGCTGATATATCTCACAACTTTAGTTGTGGCACAATTGATTATTTCCAAGCGTGAAGCGTTCACAATTACAGACAGGATACAATCGATTATCCTTGCAATTGCGATTCTTCTAGTTGTTTTCGCACTCGCTCCAGCATTCGATGGTAAGGCGGTATTTGCTGAGTATGGATGGCAAGGTGGCGCGCCGATGCTGATGTATGCGGGGTTGCTACTCCCTCTTGCAATATGGGCAGCCTGGACAATGCGAGATGACAGTAAAGCGATGACACTGGCATTGTGGTTCGGGTTCAATTGGGCTCTTTCTTCAATTCACTTGTTTGATGGATTAAGCGGCGTTGCCATTCTATCTATGATGTCTTACGCTCTTTATTCCATGAGCATGCATGCATTCCACATCCCGTTAGCGGCATTAGTTGGAATGCGTCTTTCACGAATCGAAGGGGGTATTGCTTCGGACGGAGGAAGAGCGGTGATGATTGCTACTCTGCTCCTTTGTGGCCTAGCACATAGTGCTCTATCCGAGTTGTCAAGCCACGATGAATTGCATGCGATTTCAGATGGTGATGCAGCATTATTCGACGCCTTGAACGGCCTTCCTGAAGGCTCAATCGTCTACACCGAAAATGAACACTGGGGTCATATTTATTCAATTCCAGATCATATTGGAATTACAGCGGTTCCTACCTTAGGAATTCTGAAACAGGAACACTCAATACAAAACGCTGCGACTACAGCGATAATTTATGATGACATTGAACGCCTAAACACGTTAGGAATAACTCATGCAATCGCATCACCCAAGGGCATCATGATGCAATACATACAGGCTTCAACTCATTGGGACCAAATCTGGTCTAGTGGTGGCTCAGCGATATACATCTTGCAAGACGACTCTATGATATCCACTTTCATGCCAGTAACGGGCGACAACATGCGACCTGACCCTTGGGCGCCACTTCGCGACCTAGACCCGTTCGATATTGGTGATGAAAAACTGTACCTTACACAAGGCACACATACCTTTGCAGTCAACGAGAGTCAAGCATATGAAATCTGTATTATGACCGAGTTTGTTGGTGAAGTTTCAGCTACGATTAATTCGAGAGAAATCGACGGTTCAGGATGGTACAACACCTGCACTTAAGCTGGCGGTCTAGGATTTGAAATTGAGATTACTAGTGATCCCGAGTTCTGGATAAATCCTCTGGGCGCCTCGGGTAGAGGAGATGCTCTATTCGATGAAACCGGAATTCGTGTTCATTGGATAGAAGTCATTCATTATGCCTAAATTGAGCGAAAGACACTACAATGAATAAGCGCTCGTAGAGTCGTGCCAAACCTATTCATCATGCTTCCAACTCTTGATGAAGAGGGAGCTTTACAAGACATATATTCGAGAAT
Source organism: Candidatus Poseidoniaceae archaeon (assembly GCA_022452125.1). Taxonomy (GTDB): domain Archaea; phylum Thermoplasmatota; class Poseidoniia; order Poseidoniales; family Poseidoniaceae; genus MGIIa-K1. The sequence goes on along the minus strand of JAKURJ010000087.1, from coordinate 5,287 downwards.
TCCAATTGAAAAATTGAAAAATCGAGGATATTCCACTAGAGTTGTTGTTGTCGATGGTGGTTCAACTGATAACACCGTGAGCATTGCCGAAGAGTTGGGTTGCGAGGTTATCCAGCAATGGGGAGAAGGTAAGGGCGCAGGAATGCGTCAAGGATTCAAGAAGTTCCTCGAGGTTGGCGACGATGAATTGGTTATGCTGGATTGCGATGGCACGTACCATCCAGAAGAAATCACTAGACTCCTAGATTCAATTCCCAAAAATGGAATCGTGATTGGAGACCGGTTGCATGGCAATTTACACTCTAATGCGATGACTAGTACTAACTGGATTGGCAATCAACTTCTGACATGGCTTGCCGTTGCACTACACGGCAAGCCGATTTACGACCTGTGTTCAGGATTCTGGGCATTTTCTAGAAATGCGATAGAGAGACTGCAACTGAATAGCATGCGGTTTGAAATCGAAGCAGAGATGTACACTTCTTGCGCACATCGAGACATTCCAATCGCTCATGTTCCTATCACATACTCAAAAAGAGTTGGTGAAGCAAAGTTAGGTAGCATCAAAGATGGTACGTCCATAGCAAGGAAACTCATCATAAGGAGAATCTTCCCCACACCACATGAGGAGCGATGAAGAGTCGATTCAATGTGGCGATTCTAGGAGCTAGCGGCTTAGTAGGCCAAAGGCTACAGGAATTGCTTTGGGACCACCCAATGTTCAGGGTTGTTGCAATCGCTGGATCACCTAACTCCGTAGGACTGATGCATGAAGAGATTGAATGGAGATTAGAAACTCCTAGGCCCCGATATGACATACTGATTTGTTCTATGAGCGACATTCCGGATGTCGATATTGCATTCTCAGCGCTACCTAACAATGTAGCTGAAGTTGTCGAGCCTTCACTGGTTGCAAGGGGCATTCACGTATTTTCTAATGCAAGCGCCTTCAGAAGAATCGCAGGCATCCCTCTGGTGATTCCTGAAGTAAATCCTGAAGACATGCACACTTACGATGGCCATGCATGCGCGACTAATTGCACAGTTGTCCCGGTGGTTACTCCAATTATCGGTTTGAAATCCCTAGGAATTGTCTCTGTCACAATCCACACACGTCAAGCCCTTTCAGGCGCTGGATGGCGATTACTGTATGACGAAGATGCACTCGCTGGCAATGTCAACCCTTTGATTCCTGGTGAGGAAGAAAAACTGATTGCTGAACTAAAATATCTGCTTGGAATAGAGATCCCCGTTATTGCATCGTGCAATCGAGTTCCAGAGAAAGACGGTCATTTCGTATCATGTGGAGTCGAAGTTAGCAGAGAAACATCTTTGGATGAAGTTCAGAGATTGATGCAAATCCCTACCCTCGATTTGCCCTCTTCACCAGAACTTGTCAACAATCTAATCGAAGGAAAACCGACCAGAGATGAACACCTTTGGGTAGGCGAAGGAATGACTACAACTGTAGGCAATATTCGTGTTGATGGCAACATAATCCGATTTGATGCTCTTTCACACAACACCGTAAGAGGTGCCGCTGGAGGAGTCATTCTATTGGCTGAATTTGCAGTCGAAGAATCCTACATCACCAAATAGTCGACCACTACTCGCTGTTTGGTGGTCGCATGGGTGTCACAGCAATGATTCCAAATATGACCTTTCAACAATTGAAGGATGAGGCCGATTCTCGATGGCAGGAAATCTGGGACGGCAATGCAGCTAGACTAGAAGTTATGCTGTTGTGTCCTCGCAAAGAAAGGAAATTGTTGGAACTTCATGGCGACATGATCGACCATGGGCAACCCGTCATGGGAATCTTTCACCGACCACGAGCGGAAGCCGAACTTATCAGTGAGCAAGGATTTGACCCTCGTGCTGCATCTTTCCAATTCGTGAACATTGCAAATGCAGACATGGGACCATGGATGCAGCAATTGGTAACTCAGGAAGGATGGTTGCGCAGCACTGTTGAAATCGCACCGGTTCCATTCTCGCTAGATATCCCTAACCAAAGGCCGTTCGAGAAGCACTCGATTCTGTGCTTTAGACATCCAAGCCTACCTGCGCTTGAGAGATATTTCCTGCCTTATCCCATACACGCACTAGTCGGCAAGGCATTCGTTTCTCTACCTAGAAGACAGGCTGCTGAATTAGCAAGACAGCAAGCCGAAATATTAGGAGTAGGCCTTGCGAAGCCTGAGCCTGAAATTGTCGAAGTTCCAGTTGTCGAAACACAACCTGAGGTCGCAGTAGCAACAGAAGTGGACGAGACTACTTCAAAATTGGAAGAGGCATTCATTGCAGAAATGATTCCTGAGGAAGCAGCAGAAGTTGCACTGCCTACAACCGAAGAAGTGGAACAGGTCGCTTTACCCGGTAGCGAGGAAACAACTCCAGTAGCCGCTCCAACAACTGTGGATGAGAGTGTACCATTGCCAACAGGTAAGCCTGAAGTGGATGGCATGCCTGCTATTGAGAGAGAATTCCGAAACCTGGTTCAGGAATTGTTGGATTCAGGTGTTGACCCATCAGAAATGATGAGTGATGCTCGCCTCGAAGATATCAATGAGAGGGCTTTAGCCCAGAATTTCGAAACATGGCCTGTGTTTATGCAGATGGTTAGTTGAATGCGAGGGTTCAAGGACAAGTTAGGAGTGGGATAATCATGGCATTCTGTACAAACTGCGGACAAATGTTAGCCGATGGGACGAGGTTCTGCAGATTTTGTGGAAGCCAACAACCTGGCGACCAACTAATTGCCAGACTAAGAATGGAAGCTGAGTCAATCAGATACCGGATGCAGCAAATGCAAACACAGCAGATGCAGGGTGCGAATTACGGCCAGCAACAAAATCAGCGACGTTGGTGATTGAAGTGAAGCTTCGCCACTTGGCGATATCCCTATCGAAACTACCTGCACATCCATGTAATCATGTGGAATTAGAGCAGTATCAAACCGAAGGCGACCTAGCCGCATTATGGCTTGCACAGATTGATGCTCATGATGGTCTTCGAGGAAAAACCGTCTTAGATTTGGGAGCAGGTAATGGAATACTTGGGCACGGTGCGCAACTCCTAGGTGCAAAAGTCACATTCGTAGAGTGTGATGAAGATGCGGCAGCATTGTGTCAAGACCTCGGAACCACAATTGTGGGCCGAGTTGGTGAAGTCGAACTTCCCGAGGTTGATATTGTAATTTCCAACCCACCATGGGGAGTTCAAACCCATGGTGCAGACCGTGCATTTATCGATGCGGCCATGCAATGTGCACCCGTAGTTCACATGATGCATAGCGCCGCAGCAACGCACTTACCGGAAGGCGAAGTTATCCTTGAAGGAGAGTTTAGGATGCCTGCAACATACCAGCACCATTCTTCGAGAATGGGTGCAACTTCCATCAAATGCTGGCGCTTCACTCGATGAGAGGGGTTCAAAAGCAAACAGCCCTCGCCTCAACTATCCCCTTCCCATCACCCGTAGGGTGATTCCCCAAAACATGAGCGTGAAAATATGGCGACAATCGTCACCCCCGGAACTGTAGTTGGATCTGCAGAGAACAAAAGCCCAGGACAGGGTACAGCTGAAGAAAATGGCAACCTAATCGCATTATTGACCGGTGTTGTCAGCGAAAGTGATGGCGTTGTTAGCGTCCGTACATACAACGAAATGTTGCGTGTACAAGTTGGCGACACCGTCATTGGAGAAGTTGTCAAACTAAACGAAAAGTCTGGAGAAATAAAAATCCTAAGCGTAGAAGGAAAGCCAAACCGTTCAGTTATGGCAGACCAAGAGTATGCTCAATTCCACGTCACAAAAATCACTGACAGATTCCTTCACAACACAGCCGATGGACTGCGCCGCAGAGATGTCGTGCGTGCCAAGGTCATTGAAGCAGGCAATGTGATTCGAATCGACATGCGTGAAGACGATGATTGTGGAGTCCTTTGGGCTCTATGCCCATCATGTGGTGACACATATGAAGCAGAGCAAGAAGGTGATTGGAATGTCGTCTGTAGAACAAATGGTGAACGTTCATTCCGTGCTCTTGCTGACGATTTCGGTGGAGAATCCGGAATGGCTGCACTGAATGGTGCGGGCAAGCGTTGGAGCGGTGAAGCTGAAGCAAAGTTCGCAAAAGGAAGTGCAGGACGTGCGACTTTCATCGCAGAAGATATTCGTGAAGACGGCCGTGAAAGAGAATACTTCAGATTCGAAGGCGAAGGCGGTCAAGGTGGCCGTGGCCGCAGACAGAAGGCTGCACCTGGTTGCAGACTATTCGTTGGTGGAGTTTCGCGAGCTGTCGAAGAGCATGAAGTACGTAACATGTGCAAAAAGCACGGCAAGGTCACCGACTTCGCATTGATGCGAGATGATGCTGGTAACCTTCGTGGATTCGGTTTCATCACATACGAGTCAAAGGAAATGGCTGATGCAGCAACTGCAGCATTGAATGGTCAGAAAATCAAGGGACGCAGAATCGGTGTCAGAGACGCCGATGCTCCAAGGGATGAGAAACCAAAGCGTGCCCGCCCTGAAGGCGCTAGACTGTATGTCGGAAATCTTCCATTCAAGGCAACTGAGGATGATTTGTCTGCCCTATTCAAGGACCACTGTGACAAAGTTCACGTCCAGTGGGCAACCGATAGATCTGGTCGCAAGAAAGCATTCGCATTCGTTACAATCCAACCTGAATCAAAGGGCGAAGAAGTCGTTAGCAAACTGAACGGCAGCGACTTCATGGGCCGCAATATCAAGGTCGATGTCTCCAAACCTCAGAACCGTGACAAGAGAGGAGGCCCCGGTGGTAAACCCGGTGGCAAATCCGCTCGTGAGTTACGTGCTCTTGCTGAAGAGGAAGAAGACGCTAAGAAGAAAAAGCGCCGACCTAGAAAGGAATGAGGTGAAAAAATGAGTGAGTCCGGGGATGCCTCCTGGCTCATCATTGACGGCTACGAGGATGAGCCGGCAGCTTTCGGAGTCCCACCATATGTTGGATTTCACATCAGATACATCTGTGGAGTTCTTGAAGAGAAGGGAATCAACTACGAATATTGTCCCATCGATTCGTATAGAATTAATCCACCTTCATTAGAAAATCGACTCGGAGTTGTCGTGCTAGCCGGAGCAATCGTCCCGGGCAAATATCTCAGAGGCACCCCGGTTTCACTTCGTGAAACAAAAGAGATTATTTCTGGAACACCGGGTGATATACCAATCCTTTGTGGAGGATGGGCGATTAGAGGATGGAGGCACCAAGGCTGGAGTCCACTTCGAAGAAACCTAT
>JAKURJ010000086.1 GCA_022452125.1 Candidatus Poseidoniaceae archaeon | reverse complement strand
AGCATTGAAATTGTACACTGCACTTGCAGTTTATCCCATTTGGTGGCTAATTACTGCGAGTGCATTCACATGGGCTCTTCTATCAGATTCGAGTCCAATTGCTGGCTTAGCTGAATATAGCATGATCATCGAGTTCTTGTTCGCTTTACCTGCAGTATTGGTTTTGCCACTCATGATTTGGTGGATGCCTACTTCAGGAAAGTTGCAAATGAAGCTGTATGCCAAAGGTAAATCTTCTTGGAGAAGAATGAGGCTTTGGGCAAAGTGGCGAAACCCCTCTTTTGACTGGAGTAATCTGTGCCAAAAGCAGCAAGAATTAGCCGCAGATTTAGTGAAAATTGGTGATGGCTTAATCCTTCCAGGAGATGAAGATTGGAATGAGCCAGAGGCGGGCAAAGATGACTTTACTGCAGTCTCTATACGATAGAAACAATACCTTTTTTCCAAGATTGATTAATGATTATTCAGTGCCAATGCTGAAAGGGTGATTCATACTCCCACTGAACAGTTGGCGTTAGATATGGTTGGGGATGAGTATGTTTCTATGATTCCAGCGGCGACTTCTGAAGTGTGGTCTGCAGAAGTTAACGGACAAGTCCGTGAGGTCTTGGCTCCATCGAATGCAATTCTTCTAGATGTCTTGCGTGACAAGACAGGTTGTCTTGGCGTGAAGCGAGGCTGTGATATGGGCACTTGTGGATGCTGTACAGTCATGATTGACGGGCAACCACGCCTTTCTTGCTTGACTATGGCACAAGATGCTAACGGTTCATCCATTACTACAGTTGAAGGTCTTGCAGATGGCGCTCACTTGGCACCTATCCAGCAGTGTTTCGCAGAACATGGAGGTTCACAGTGTGGTTTCTGTACCCCTGGATTCCTAGTTGCTTCTCAGGCGCTATTGAATACAAATTCTAATCCTTCAGATGCGGAGATTGCTTGTGCAATTGAAGGAAATCTGTGTAGATGTACTGGTTATCAGCAAATCATAGAATCGATTCAAGCGGCAGCAGCAATCCATCGTGGTGAAGCGGAGTCTGCTCAAGCGGCCAGCGATGCCCATCCTGATCCTCACCCGAGTGGTCCAGAAGAACCGACAATGCCTCCGGGCCATGCGAGGGGAAACCATGTCTGGAGGTTACAAACAGCAGCCTGGAAGCGGTTCGGGAGAAGTCCGAAAAGACGGTAAAAGGGTCGCTGGAAAGCAAAGTTTCGGCCCACCAGGTTCGGGTGGTTCAAGGCCAGAAATGAAGCCAAGAGACCTCGATTTCATCCCTGAAATGGTAGGAGGAAATGAGAAGCAACCTGCTGGTGCTCACATTCACGATAGAGCTAGAACAGGAACAACAGTCGGTAAGGCGATACCACTTGTAGATGCTAATGCAAAAGTCACAGGACAAGCATGGTATGGTGACGATGTCAGACTACCAAACGAAATTATTGGCAGAATTGTTCGCTCTCCACACCATTACGCCAAGGTAGTCAGTATTGATACTTCGAAAGCAGAAGCTTTGCCTGGCGTTATTGCAGTCGCTACCGGGGAAGATGCACCCAACAAATTCGGTGTCCTACCGGTGACTAAAGACGAACATGCAATGGCTGTTGAGAAGGTTAGACACGTTGGAGATTTGGTAGCCTGCGTTGCTGCAGTCGACGAAGCAACTGCGAGAGAAGCAGCATCATTAATTGAAGTAGAATACGAAGTCCTAGACTCAATTCATGATATGAAAAAGGGACTAGAGGATGTTGATGAACCTATTCACTGGAGAGGAAAATATCACGTCGGTACCACAAACGTTCAGAAGAGAGTTTTCCAAGAATTCGGTGACAGGTCAATGGTGGAGAATCCGAATGCTATGTACCATGGCAAGTGGAAATACATGGGTGTTAATCACGGTTTTACCGAACCTCACGCAGTCGTAGCACATTGGGATTCGAACGGAAGATTGCAACTTTACACTCCGCAACAGGTGCCTCATTATGCACATAGAGCCTTAGCAACGGTACTAGACGTGCCAATGCATCAAATCAATGTCATTCGAACATTTGTCGGCGGAGGTTTTGGAGGTAAATCAGACCCATTCCCGCACGAAATGTGTGCTGCAATCCTTTCCCGTAAGGCTGGAAAGCCAGTAAGAATAACATTCGATAGAGAGGAAGTTTTCTGGGTTAACCGAGGAAGACACCCAAGTCACATTGAGGTACAGATGTATGCAGATGAAGAAGCTAGAATTTCAGGCTTCGATATTGATGCACTAATCGATGGAGGAGGTTTCGCATCTTTCGGCCACGTTACTTCATATTACAATGGAGTTCTAGCAACAGCGCCATATGAATTGGGATCCTTCCACTACACAGGTGCTAGGGTTTGGACAAACAAACCAGCAAGCGGAGCAATGCGTGGTCACGGTGCTGTAAACACTAGATGTGCTGTTGAAGTTGGCTTAGACGATATGTCTGAGCAACTGGGGGTCGACCCAATCGACCTGCGCCTAGCAAATCTTCTGCCTCCACACTCGAGAACCATTTCTGGTTTCAGAATTACCTCAAACGGGATGCGACAAGCATTACAAGAAGTCCGAAAAGGAAGTGACTGGGACAACAAATTCAGGAAATTACCACTCGGAAAAGGAATCGGAATAGGTTGTGGATTCTTCATTTCTGGTTCAGGATTACCAATTCATTGGGACCCAAACAAGTTCCCGCACGCAACTGTACACATTCAGATAGATATGGATGGAGGAGTTACAGTACACACAGGCGCAGCAGATATTGGACAAGGTTCTACCACAGCGGTTGCACAAGTTGTTGCCGAAGTTCTTGCACTGCCCATTGAGATGATTCATGTTCGAAGCCATGAGAGCGATACCAGCCCGGTAGACTTGGGTTCATACTCTTCTCGAGTCACTTTCATGAATGCAAATGCTGCAATCAGAGCAGCATTGGAAATCAAAGAAAAATTGCTCAATGCTGCTTGGGATACTTTAGGTTACCACCCAGATACCTTGGTTCTAAATGACAGACGTATTTACTACAAGCACGACCCTGCTATTGGTATGTCTTACCTCGAAGCTCTACACAAAGCACAGGAGGACAAGGGCGCATTAATTTCCTCAGGAGCATATCGCTCGCCTCCAATGGGTGGAGTGCACAAAGGCGCAGCTGCTGGCCTAGCACCTGCTTACTCATTCTCGGCCTATGTTGCCGAAGTGGAAGTAGATGTTGAAACTGGAATGATAAAGTGTACAGATGTATGGGCTGCTCACGATTGTGGAAAGGCACTGAATCCTCTGGCTGTTGAAGGCCAGATTATCGGTTCATGCCACATGGGATTAGGGCAAGTTCTGACCGAACAGATGGTATATGGAAGAACAGGCCATCTTCAGAATGCAAACTTGTTAGATTACAAGATTCCGAGTGTACATGAAATGCCAAATGTAACTCCAATCATTATCGAATCCTGTGACCCAGAAGGTCCATTCGGTGCTAAGGAAGCGGGAGAAGGACCACTTCTTCCGATCTTACCAGCAGTCGTCAACGCAGTTTACGATGCCATTGGAATCAGAATCAATGACCTTCCATTAACCCCTGACAAGGTTTGGGCAGCGATTGCTAAGAGGATGAAAGTCGAAGGTATCGATGACCCATCAGAGTTGCCAGTTCCTAGACTTGATTTCTCTGAGTTACAAGAAAAGCTGGCAAAGAGAGCTGCAGAACATGAAATCCGTGACAAAAAGAGGCAAAGAAGTGAAGATACGAATGCCTATGTGAACGGAGTATTGTTTGGATTCAATCCAGATATTCCTCTAGAAGATCAGGTCGAAGGGTGGAAGTCTGCTGACAAACCGCAACCAGAGCAACTTGCAGAATTAGGGCTAGCAGGAAAAGCATGGCTCAAACAAGAACAGCGACACATGGGGGGTGAAAACTGATGCTAATGCCACCTTTCGAGCTTCACAGGCCGGGTACTGTTGAAGAAGCCTGCAAAATTGCTGCTGAACTTTTGGAAGCAGGACATGAGTTTGATTGGATTGCTGGTGGAACTGATTTGATTCCGAATTACAAGTGGCACATCAATAGCAAACCTCACGTGATTTCTCTATCTGGTATCGAGGGAGTTTCCCAGATTTCTATGAATGAAATCGGTTGCATGGCGCGATTACATGATATTTCAGAAAGCGATCAGGTGCATCCTCTAATTTCTGAGGCAGCGAGCAAAGTTGCATCTTCATTGATTAGAAGAAATGCAACATTGGGCGGGAATTTGTGTCTCGACACAAGGTGTTTCTGGATCAATCAAACCGAAGAATGGCGTAGCAGCATTGACTGGTGTCACAAATGTGATTGTGGAACTGGAGCCGATTGTCGAGTAATTCCGAATCAAAATGAATTGTGCGTTGCAACTTACCAAGGCGACATTGCGCCAAATCTGATGGTATTGGACGCAAGAGTTCACTTAATTGGTCCTAATGGCGAGCGAGATATGCCAATCACAGATTTCTACCAGTTAGATGGAATGACAAGGAATGTTTTGCAACCAGGAGAGTTCATGCTCAAAGTAACGTTGCCAGATGATGTATCTGATTGGACCGGAGCTTATCGAAAACTCAGACTAAGGGATACTTGGGATTTCCCTGAAGCGGGAGCTGCTGCTGCGTGGAGAAAAGGCGACAGGTCTACTCTAAGAGTTGCTACTACTGCATTGGAAAGCATTCCACGTAGACACGATACAGAAGTTGCAGAATCAAATGGTGATGTCAAAGCGATTTGTGATGCAGTATACAACTCAACAAAACCAGTAAACAATACTTCACTACCTCCAAGATATCGAAGAAACATGATAAAAGTGCTAATCAAGAGAGCATGTGAGGAATAATGATGAAGAAATTCTTGGTCTCGATTTTATTCTTGGCAATGCTTCTCCCTGTTGCCAGTGCTCAATTGCCAGATGTTAGCAATCCTGGATGGAACATCGGATGGGAAGTTGAAGAAGATGAAGTCATGATGGATTTGGATGGCACATTGCAATTTGAAACCAAACTGAAGTTTTGGATTGACAACACTAGGCCGCTACCATCTGATTACGACATAGAAGTAGAGATGACGTATCCATCTGGATGCGATGAGGGTTCATTCTCAATAGACTCTGAGAGTAAAGTGAACGTCGGCGCTAACACAAACGAGACATTCGAGATTAAAATTTCAGGAAATGGGTATGGGGATTTAGGAGAACCTTGCCCAACCAGTGAAGTCTTTTCTTTGGAGTTAGTAATATCTGATTTGATTGTAGCAGGTCAAGCAGGTGATGGTTCCAAAACCATTGATCAAAACCTTAGGTTTACTCCAGTCTACTCTCTTGAAATCGAATTTGCAGCAACAGATAACTGGAATATGGCAGATGATATTAAATCTGGAACTAGTGAATTTGTCGAAGTAAAAATTCGCAATAAAGGGAACTCCATAGACTCGATAAGAAACCCCAGTGTTTCGTTCAGAGGATGCCCACAAATGGAATCCAAAGTCCTCGAAGGTGAGAGTAAATTGAACACTAACGAGGAAACAAACGGAGAATGGTGGGCTGAAATAGAATTGATAGCTTCATCAAGCCACCCTGAAAAGAAATGTGACCTTGTTTTCTCAGTTGTGAGTGAAGGAGATGGGAAGACATACTCTGAAACTTTGAAGTTCAATGTAGAGGCTATCGATATCAAGGAAGAGAATGCAGAATTAGAGGAAACTGAATCTTCAGATTCATCAGGTTTGCAATCGGAATCCTCTAGTTTGCCTGCGATTTCTTCACTAATGTGTATAATTACTGTGTTATTATCTGCATTTTTCCGTCGCGAGTGGCAATAAACCTTACATTTTCCGGGAATGATATTACTTCATTCTAGTTGATACTCGTACAATTTGACAACTCAACCTACGATAATCTATATGAGTGGGTTGGAGTTGGGAAAACTGCTACGTTTACCCGTAGCCGTTTTTTGAGGTGCAAGGAATGGCTGGAGATGATACATCGGGAATCAAGTTAGAAACTTGGCTCCTGATTGGATTCATCGTCGCAATGTTGCTTTCAACAACAGTAATCGTAGCCACCTCTGCGAACAAAACTACTGTTTATTCTGCATATGTTACAGATGAGGAACAAAATGTTCAGTACCAACAAGTATCATCTATGCGTAGTTCTCTGGGCGATGATGGTATGGATTATGTCATTGCTAATACAATGTCAACTCCTATGTTGGTAAATGATTGGAGAGAACCCCACCGCACCATGCTGGTGATTGCTGCTCCTGAGAAACCATTCGATAACGCAGAAGCAGAAGCTCTTCATGAGTTTGTTACTGAGAGAGGTGGCAAGGTAATTATTGCAGCTAATTCAACAAACGCTCAGACAGTTGCTGACAAGTTCGATGTGAAGTTCTTCGATGCACCGGTTGTAGACCCCAACAGATACTACGAAGTAGCAAGTCAAACCGGTGAAGCGGAACCTGCGGATTCTCGCAAGCTGTGGGCAGTTGCTGGGGTTAACAAGGTCTGGGACGACCAATTTGAGCGTCGCCCTTACTGCAGTGCAGAATCTCTGCAAGACAGTTCAAAATACAGCGATTGTGCACTTCCTGTTCTATTCCACCGCCCAACAGCAATACAAGTTTTGGACAATGAAGATACTTCTCGAAATGTCAAGGTCTTAGCTCATGCATCTGGATCTGCGTTCATCGCTAGAGAGAACATGGATGCAAACGACCCTGATAACCCAATCCTTGGTGGAAACA
>JAKURJ010000085.1 GCA_022452125.1 Candidatus Poseidoniaceae archaeon | reverse complement strand
TGTAAGAGTTGTTGAGGTTGAATCTCCAACTGATGTGGAACTAGGCACATCGACTTCGATAAGGTACTCTTGCATAGCATTAGGTTCGAGTTCGATTCCCCATTGGGTATTTCCTGAATAGTCTACAATTGTAGAACTTGAACTCCATGTGTTAGACGACCATTGAATCTCAGTGGTTTCCTGAGCATTTCCGACATTCTCAACCATCATCCAAACATGGGCCACATCACCCGGGCGTCCAAATCCAATTCCTGAAGGCAGTCCTGTTGCACCCTGCAGGGATAGACCTCTAGTCCTTTGAACTTCTAGCGGAAGAGTGACTGTAGTGGAGATACTTTGGTCTTGGTCCAAAGTTAGTGTAAGTGGTACCTGTGCGTCATCAGAACCTAGTGCATCGCTAGGGACATAAAACTCGAATTCAATTACTTGCGGAGCGTCTTGTTCAAGATTCAATGATAAATCAGAACTATTTTTTGGAGTAAATGTCCAACCTGTTGGTAAACTAGAATCATTGTAACTCATCGTCCATGCAGCGTCTCTACTTCCGGTATTAGCCACTGTTATGTTCACGCTTTGTGCAGACCCGGGAAGTGAGCGAGGGACTTCGCTAGGAGTTTGTATTTGAGCAACATAAGGCTCTAGGACAACAAGAGTAGTACTGTAGTTGTCATTGTCAGTTCGGGTTTGAGTTAGATTGTTGTTGACGTCTAGGATCAACTCAACAGAATGAACCCCAAGGGTAGCTTCAATATCAACGCTGAATGTAATTGGCCCACCTTCTCCAGATGGAGCAATGGCTTCAGCAATATTGACTCTATGGCGCTCGATTTCAATGCCATTCATCATGAGAACTGCATCAACTGGCTCATCGGTATCAACGATTCCAATATTCGAGTATTGCCCTGATATTGTCACCATTTCGCCAGGGTCAGGGTCCGTAGGAGTGAATCCAATCCCTCTACCATCTGCGAGTGGTGCAACATCCGACTTTGCCTCGCTGATTAGTGTGTCACCAACTAGGATGTCTAGGTAGCCATCTCCGTCCATGTCGGCAACCGCTGGTGATGCCCATGTGCGATGAGGGACATCGATTGGGGACGACCAGCCAATTCCTATATCCGCCGAGGTCCCTGTATTTCCGTCAAAGGCAAAGATTCTCTCACCATACGCGACTAACAACTCAGGTTCATCCTCTCCGTCGAGATCGATTGAAATTGGTGCCGAAATAGCGACTTCTCCTTCGTTATCATTTCCACTGCCACTTTGTAAAATTCTAGTCCATTCCCTAAATGGGGGGTCAATCGTGACGTCGTGACATCCAGCAACTCCATCTCTATCGGTAGTACCAACACCGGTCGAGTACCACGTAGCCCAGCAAACTCTGTCGGTGATTCCATCACCCGTAGTATCCACTGGTAAAGGCTCGGCGTCAGCATAACCATTTTTCGCTCTAAATCTCCAGATTTCATCGATGCTGGTTAATTCCATACCGACAAACTGCGCTCCCATTCCATCATCGGCACCATTACTGTCAGAGGGAAGAGTTAGAATCATTTCGGGGGCAGCATCAGCATCCAGTTGGGTAACCACAGGACCGGGAAGTCTTATTCGTGGAGTATCATCATCGCTATCAGTTCCTTGAATTGCAACTCTTTCCCAATCCAGAGAACCGGTTGGTCCATCTATGCGCCAGACCCAAAAGTTTCCACTATTCTCGTCAACTGTTGTTAGAACCACGGAACCACTGGTGTCATCCAGAGCAGCAAATGCTGGGTCAGAAGGGTGTGAACCACGGTCTAATGCCACCCTCCAATCCTCCTCCGGAGATTGCAGCCCCAATGGTAGGGATATGACAGTAGGTTCGTCGTTTGTGGTATCTACTGCCGCAATAATCAGTTCGGGTGAACCGTCTAGGGATAGGTCTGCTAGTAAAGGCTGGGTGACAGACTCAGGGGCAGTCCAGGTGTGTGCATTGTCAATGCCGATACGTAAATCAGCATCTGACCATGACCATAGTTTTTCATTGGAATGTCCAGAAACCGTCCAACCCGACTCATCACATGTGATGTCAGGTGACCAAAGGTCTACCTCGAGTGCACTATCTGAATCATACACTATTGCGATTTCTTGTTTTGAATCTCCGTCTACATCAACGATTACAGGAGTTGAACGAATAATGTCAACATTCCCGAGACTTACTTCCCAAGCGATTTTCGCGGTATCTCCTTCAATAATTGCTAGATTTCTTTGAGAGTTTTCAGTGTAGGTTAGAACTGCGAATAGATGATTTTCGCCACATCTTTCTTTGGCCCCTTCCGGTGCAGTAATCGACGCAGACATGTCTGCAATAGCAACGCCATAACCATCAGCTCCAAGGCCTGAATCGAAAGCAACCCAGTTGATTGCAGGTGTTTCGATAGTTGACAAACCAGAGCCACCATGTTCAGGTAGAACTCTTGAGTGTCCAGGATCTCTTCCATACTGAGCCCATGGCTGAGACAGTGGGTCCCATGCATCACTTTCTTCTTCATCTGCAGCGGTAGGCAGGGGGACGACTATTGTCGAAGCTAGCAATATCAGCAGCATCAATACCGCTCTTGATTGCTTACGCATACGCTTCCCCAATATTAGTGGGGCCTTCGGGGTAGTTATGGCTTTGGGCCCTACGGGCCCATAAGAAAGCGATAAATCACATCGTTTTTGACTGCGGAATATCGGCAAATATTGGATTAATGCCTCGATTTAGGTGGGGTATCATTCAAATAGGGGTCGCTGGTGGCGTGAATGACTTCGGTCACTTCTCTCCCGAGGCATTGCCGGTGAAGGACGGATGAGGTACAGAGCCTCAATCGTCCTTCGGTAATAATTCGGGCGAGATAAAAGAGGTGAAAAAATGTACAAAGTTGTCACTAAAGAGGACACCATTCGTATCCCTGCAGAGTACATTCGCAAGGATAAGTCACTAAACGCGCACATTGACCGTTTGGCTGCATCTGCATTCGAAGGTCGATTTGACGATAACAACCGCTTCGTTTTGGTTACTTCAAACCACGAGCCTATCGATAGAGGGCGAATTATTCACGGCGATGGTGCAATTTACCAAAGAGTACGCTTTGATGCTGTTCTATTCTGCATTGATGACTACGAGGTCGTTGAAGGTGCAGTTTCTGAAGTCAACGACTTCGGCGCATTCGTAAGAATCGGACCAATGGAAGCACTTCTTCACAAGTCGCAAATCATGGAAGATCACGTCGACATCAACGCTGGAATGGGTCTTCTAGAAGGTCGCCAAAGCGGGCGCAAACTAGGAGTAGGAAGTTCAGTCCGTGCAAGAATCGTTTCCCTTTCCCCAGATACAAGCGACCCACGTCGCTCAAAGATTGGTCTTACTTGCAAGCAAACTGGTTTGGGAAGTCATGATTGGATTCATGAGGACCAAAATTGATAGGAGTGGAAATGAATGGCAAAGAACCCTTTTGCATGCAGTGAATGCCACATGATTCTCGCAGATGGTGTTGACCAATGTCCAAATCATCCATCAGCTCCAGTTTCCTCAGATTGGACTGGATATGTTGTCATAATGGATCCATCTCGATCAGAAATCGCAAAGAGACTCAAAATTGAGTATCCAGGAAATTACGCACTCAAGGTGAACATCCGCTGAAGGAGGAATAGAAATGGAAATTATTGACCGCAAGGAAAACCCACTGTTAAACAGAGTAGAGATTGAATTCCGCTGGAACCACGAAGGTTCAGCAACTCCTTCTCGTGCAGAAATGCTGAATGGAATTGCTTCTATTGAACCAGGTTCTAATCGTGAATTAATTGTGATTAAAGATGTAAAGACCCGATTCGGAATGGGTTCTACCACAGGACTAGGACTGGTTTATTCCGATAAGGAATCGATGAAAGTTGAACCAAGTTACATGCACGAAAGATATGCTGAACTTCGTTCTGCAAGCGCTGAACCTGAAGAGGTACCAGCTGAATCAGAAGATGTTTCTGGAGGTGAGGAATGATGTCCAGCCCAAACGCTAGTGCAAAATGGTCCAAGTATGGTGTCGAAGATGGAAAGTTAGTCCGCAAGGCAGAGTTTTGCCCACAATGTGGCCCAGGAGTATTCCTTGCGGTTCACGCTGACCGCAAATCATGTGGCCGCTGCGGATACACAGTCAAGATTGAGTAATCATTCTGATTTGCTCATGTGGCGACTAAAGTTGCCTTGGTTATCTAATACCATCCAGACATTGTCTTTTTTGATTAGCTGGACGCCTAGGTCGTATCTTCGAACAGAATCCCCTCGTAACATCAGGTCATCTCTCCATGAGATTATTCTCCAATCATCGCCATCGAAAACTGCATCTTGAATGGTGCCTCGTAATTTTCGTGCGACGGTAATTTGCTCATTTTCAAATTCCCAAGTCCAACCATCTTTAGACGATAGTAGAAACTTTTCTCCGTGGTTGAAAACATCTTCCAGATCGCATTCAATCTCAAGTGTTTTTTCAACCATTATCTCGCCACTACTGAGCGATATTTTACGATATTTCCCTCCTCTTGTCCATACTACTACATCTTCTTCAAGGATTGAAATGGCTGCAATTTCATCAGACCTTGGCGGAGCTTTTTCTTTGGATTCGAATAGCGGTAACCTCCAAACTTCGTTATCCTGTGAGTCGACACAATACAGTCCTCGCATCCAAAGTGCGAAGATAATTTTGTCATCTTTTGCGCAGAGTGCCAAAGGTTCTGCATCAATTATGTGACACCATGTTGCTCCAACAACCATTGCTGTATTGCGATTTAGTCTGAGTTCAGCTTTTGTAATACCATCTTCCAATTTCTCAGTCAGTGGCAAAAGTGCCATTCTTGCCAATCGTAACTCGTGATCTACCCATGTTGCAACCAATCCCGCATCACACATTGCAGCATGTGTAATATCTGTTGGGAACGGAGATGCCGTATGTCCGCCAATCGTAATTCCGCCATCTACATCGATGATGATTTCACTCCCGTCTTGATGGAAAATCTTCCACGGAGCGTTCGACATGATTGTGCCAAATGGAAGAGGGATGTAACAATTCCTTCAATAAACATCATCTGTACGCCGTCCCATGGTCAGCCTAATTTTGGTTTCAGGAGGCGACATTGCTTCGACAAACCAAGCCGATGAATTGCTAAAATTATGCGATTGGCAAGAAATCGGGTCAGTGGAAGGTATGCCTGCGTATTCTTACAAGCATGCTCGAATGTGGTGGGTAAAAGATGGCTGCTTGTGGGAAGACGACCTCGACAAAAGATGGCACAAAGCTACTGGTGAAAATCCTAGTGAGGTGATTTTCCCGTCGCGTCATTCTGCCGCAAGCGGAAACGCTTCGCTTACACTTCACCCAATAGGTACAATGCAGGTTCCCAATGATGAAGTTCCAGAATACGGTGGCAGAGCGGCAGACTGTCCACCACCCAATCCTAGAATTGCTGCATGGTGGCGTGAACTAAATCGGGTTGCTGAAAATATGGATGAGTTCGACCTATCTTTGGAGACAACACACCATGGGCCTTGGATTGAAACACCTTCTTTATTCATCGAAATAGGTTCTACTGCGGAGACATGGGGCCACATGGGTGCAGCTAAATTATTGGCTGGAATTATTTATCGAGGCTTAGGTCTTGATGGAGGTTTAGGCTTAGGAAACTGGGAAGGTAATGGCCGTGTTGTTGTGACTCTAGGTGGTGGTCACTATGCGCCTAGGGGCAATCTCTTAGCATCCCATGAAGATGTTTGGATTGGACACATGCTTGCAACGTAC
This sequence comes from Candidatus Poseidoniaceae archaeon, assembly GCA_022452125.1. Classification (GTDB taxonomy): domain Archaea; phylum Thermoplasmatota; class Poseidoniia; order Poseidoniales; family Poseidoniaceae; genus MGIIa-K1. The sequence goes on along the minus strand of JAKURJ010000085.1, from coordinate 1,274 downwards.
GCCCTTCCATTTTCAAAAGACGAAAATGACAATGTTTCCGGAATGTGGGAAAATAGTATACGCAAGGCAATTTCGTCCACTAAATCGGCATTCCCTGGTGGAGAGGTGGTCTGCAGCATGGACAAAAAGGCGTTCAAGGGTTGGCAAAGGCAAGCGATTCGAGAATTGTTAGAAGAATTAGATGTTCCATTGTTGAAAAGAGCAGAAATCATAGGATGAAAACGGTCAAGAATCTCCGTTGCTAGGAACATGCATGGTCGGGTGGTTCTCACGCATGGTGGTCGCGATGACCATCAGGATGCCACGATGGTTCGTTGGCTGGGTTAGTCGACGATATGTGGCAGGGCCAAGATTACAAGATGCGGTGAAAGTGATGCACCGTTTATCGAAAGAAGGGGCATGTTTCACTATCGATGTTCTCGGTGAGGAAATAAGTTCAATGGAAGAAGCAACATTTTTCCTAGAAGAATATAAGCGAGTTGTAACTGCAATTATCGAGAACGATTTCGATTCTAATTTGTCAATCAAGCCCACTGCATTCGGACTTCTTCTGGATAGAGAGAAAGGGATGGAAAATATCGAAACCCTTGTTCGAATGGCACACGGTCATGACATGTTTGTGCGGTTGGATATGGAAGACCACAGAGTTACAGATGATACTATTCAGGTCATGTTAGAGATGCATGAAAAAGGCTTGACAAATGTTGGAGTTGTATTGCAAGGCCGCCTATTCCGCACTCTAGATGATATCCAAAATGTTGCAGATAAATTAGGACCAAATGCGGATTATAGAATCTGTAAGGGGATCTATCTAGAACCTTCTGAAATTTCTCATACAGAGCGCCAACCAATTATCGATGCTACAAACCAATCTATCGATGCAATGCTAGATTCTGGGGCTTATGTCGGAATCGCAAGCCATGATTACCCTGTGATTAATCACACTCTTACTGCTCTCGAAAAAAGAGGAATGGGACCCACCAATGATGACCCACGAGAGAATGCTGGTCCAAAAAGAAGGCAAAAAGGCCCAGGGTATGAATTCCAGATGCTTCTGGGTGTTAGGGGCCCAATGCGGCGTAAGTTGTGTGCAAAAGGTCACAGGACTCGGGTCTACATTCCGTACGGAGAAAAGTGGTACGAATACTCCATTCGAAGATTGAAAGAGAACCCCACTATTGGCACCCAGGTTGCTAAAGCGTTCTTGATGCCATGGACGAATAGGCCGTGATCAATTACGCTTCTTTTTCTGACGGCGACCTTGCCTTTGCTGC
>JAKURJ010000084.1 GCA_022452125.1 Candidatus Poseidoniaceae archaeon | reverse complement strand
TCAGAAGAAATCGAATCCTCGGAGGGAGAATTTTCTATTCCTTGGGGCGGTATTCTTGGTGGATTGGCTCTAGGAATGGTACTGATTTTTGCTATTAGAATAAAGAATACCCCTAAAGGCGATAAGGAGAATAAAAAGAAACCGAAAAAGTCACCAAAGAAGGACGAAAAGGTCGAAGTTGCTTGTCCGAGTTGCGACCGTAGCCTAAATGTCCCTAGAACTTATTCCGGGGGAGTCCGCTGTCCTGAATGTGAAACTAAATTTGATGTTGAAGGCGAATCAGAAATTGATGAAGAAAAAGAACAGGTTTCATCCGACTCTTCCGCAGTAAAGCCAAGTGATGAAACGGAACAATTGTGGTCTTCATCTAGCGATGATATACTAAGTTGCCCAAAATGTGCTCGTAAGTTAAAAGTACCGTACGACAAGAGACCAGCGAAAGCAAAATGCCCTGCCTGTCAAACAATATTTGAAGCGAGGGCCGAGTGAGGGGGTATCATGGTAACAGGTCATTTCCAAGAGTTCGAGGATGAATATCTAGAGACTCTGTATGAATTTTATGAAAAATCACCAGATGAAAGGGTCCGTAATGGAGAGTTAGCAAATTACCTTGATGTCTCTCCAGCCTCTGCAACCGAAATGGTGCAAAGGTTGGCAAAGAATGGTTTTGTTGATTATGTTCCCTACAAGGGTGCTCGTTTGACTGAGAAAGGTCTGGAGCATGGAATGATGATGAAAAGAAGACATCGACTAGCAGAAGTACTGCTAACAATACTACCTTTTGAAGGAAATGTCCACGAAACAGCTTGTAGGTTAGAGCATGCTTTCAATGACGATCTTGAGTTGTGTATTTCGCTACTATTAGGAAACCCTACATTAGACCCTTCTGGACGTAATATTCCTCCTGCTAATTCAAGGATTGCAGACAAGATAAATACTGAATCAAGCCTTTCATCACTAGCAAATTTGGAAATGTCTCAATCTGGGGTCATAGCTTTGATTCTGACCACTGCCGGTGACAGAGATATTCTCGAGTTGTGCGGGCTGAAAGTTGGGGATATTGTCACAAGAAAGAATGATGGATTCTGGTGTGGAGAAAGTCTCCTACAGATAGAGGCACATCTTGCTGAAAAAATTATTTTGAGGCGCGTATAATGACCAATGAATTAGATTTACTCCGCTCTAGAGAAGAGAAATTTTACGGAATCGATAGCCAATTTTTAACTGAAGGAATTAGATTAGTAATGCTGTTACCAGCATTTTCGCTTCTATTCTTCTTTGGCGCCTGGGCCTACAAAGGAGTAAGTCCTTCATGGTGGTTAGAAAATATTGAACCAACAGTTGGTTTTGATTTGTCTACTGGATTTACATTGATTTCTTCGACTATCTTGATTGGATTTTGTGCTGGGCTCTACCTCCACAGATTCCGCGTCAAGTTGACTAGACAAGTTTTCCGTGCTGAGGTAAACGCTGCAGCAGAAGCTCATCGTCCGGTTACTAGCATGCATGGTTACTCCTCGGTTGATGGATTAATTTCCCGGACCATGGCAAGCCATACGATCGCTATGTGGATGGGGATTTTTGCCACCATTATCTCCGGAGTTGTCGCATTCTTGGAATCAGATTCAGATATTGCACAAAGAGGACTTCTCGCAAGTGCCTCACTAGTTACTATTGCGATAGGTCAGCATTTGTCGACTAGAAACCTCAAATTCAACATGGTTACAGATGATGGACTATTATCTGCATACGTTCCACCAATTCACCCTTCTACTCTTGATTTGGCTTTCAATGAGATGCTTCGAACACAGATGGATCCCTTGTTGAGAAGTAAGTTCGAAGATTTCCTACAAGATTTTGAATCGTACTCTCGAGATGACATTGATAGAGAATACGGCCGTGAAAAATTCTTGATGTTAATGCATCGAAGATTCAAAGGAAGTATCGACCGTAACACAACCAGCATCGAATTAGCTGAAATTTTGACAGACAAGGGTGTCAAAGCAATTCTAGAGCATGAGGTCTTCAATGAAGGTCTATGGGATTCATTGTTTGCTAGGTCAATCAGAACTAATCCGGCATTCTATAGATTAATTGAGAGGTTGGAGCAGGACATGTCAGCTGGAAATAAGATAGACATGGATGGATTATTGTTTGATGTTGATTTGGAAAACATCGTCACCGAAAAGGCGAATCTATTCTGCTACATCCACAATTTATCCGATGAGGAAAGACAAGTAGTTTTGAGAGTACACTCGCCAGATTTCAGACCTCATGATTTGGCATTGAGATACAACTTAGAGCCAGGTGAGAAATCATGGTGGCCAGACGAAGTAGTTCCTATATCCAGCGAAGGGGATGAAGACATTATTGGTAGAATGTCTGGATTGTTAAGGGATGGAACTATTGCATGGCAGACTCTGCTTCCAGAAAGCACAGGCGAAGCGAGCGTCTCCGTAAGATTCGAGAATACAAATGGAGATTTATTGGTTGGGCGCCAGATCAACGTGAGAGTTAGACCGGAGTTTGTAAACTGGCTTAGAAATACGAGTTCATTGACCTCTTTCCTAGTTGGTGGCATTGGTCTTGTGGGGTCAATAATCTTCCAATTGATGGCAGTTTTGGCTTCTGCTTGACTTGATTTTGTAATCGTAGCATTGAAAACCGATATGTTGTCGCAGAAATCATGACCGAGCCTGAAAGTCAGGAAACTCGTCCGGATACTGACCTACGCGACCATCTACATCAGATGGAAGCAAAAGTCCGTAAGTTACGCGATGCTAGAAACAACCACAATGAGCAGGGAAAAAGATTCGCAGAGCAGCGAAATGCTATCCAAGCTCAATACAAAGAGCACCGTGAAAAGTTGGACATGTCTGTTGCTGAAGTAAAGGCAATTAGGGCTGAGCAGAACCTTCACAAGAAAAGAAGAGATGCTATTCAGGCACAAATACGTGACTTAATCGGTCAGGCTAAGGCTCAGCGAGGAGACAGAAATGACAAGAAGTCTGCATCTTTTGAATTCAACAAGTTGGCAAGCGAAGTTGACAACATGGAAAAGACATACGAAACTCGTGGTGGAATGTCTTCAAAGAAAGAGAAAGAAACCATGGAGAAAATCAAAAACATGCGCCGTCGCATGAAAGAATTAGAACCAGAGGTCGAAAAACTCCAATTAATCAAAGTAGATTTGTCCAACCGTGATGAAGCAATAACTCAATTGAAAGCAGAAGCTGATGCTGCTCACAAGGATTTCGTAGCGTGCCTGGAACAAGCGAAGGGAATGAGCAAAGAATTAGACGAACTTTTCGCCCACCGTGATTTCTTGAAGGGCGAAGGTGACCGCTTCCACAAGGAGTTCCTAGCCTGCAGAGAGAAAGCGGATGAAGTCCACACAAAGATTACTGAAATGATGAAGGAAGTCAATGAAGCACGCGACAAATTGAAGATTGCTCGTGAAGAAAGAGAATCTTGGATTACCGACCACAATGCCTCTGTAACAAAGGAAATGAAGACCGGAGCAGAAGATGAGAAAGTCGCAAACTCGATGGTTGACCACTTGCTAAGTGCTGGTTCCCTAACCTTTGGAGGAACTATGTCTGGAGATAGAGCTGGTGTTGGTGCCAAGAAGGGGCGCTCTTCCAAGAAGAAAGGAATGCGTCGAATCGATATGACTGCTTCCCGTGGAAGGAAGTGAGAAACTGCTTGGCATAATCATGGCCGGGGGCCGAGGCACCCGTCTAATGCCATTAACAGAGAACCGTCCAAAGCCGATGGTACCAGTTCTAGGTCGGCCTGTCATAGATTATGTGAAAGATGCAATGGTTGCAGCAGGATTGTCAGAAATCATTGTTACCACAGGCTATCAAGGCGAGCAACTAGTCTCACATGTTGATTCTTGGAATGTACCTAGCAGAGTCAACCAAGAAGAATCTCCAATGGGCACGGCTGGAAGTGTAAATTTGCTTTCTGATGAACTGACGGAAACATTCGTAGTTGGATCCGGCGCCTCCGTAGCATCATTCGATGTAGCAGATTTGTTAGAATCCCATCGTAGTTCTGGAGCGAAAGTAACGATGGCTCTGTGGGAAGTGAACGACCCCACTGAATTTGGGATCGTGGGGCTGTCTAGTGAAAAACAAGGGCAAATAGATTCAAATCTATCTGAGGGATTTATCACGAAATTCAAGGAGAAACCAACCCCTGGTGAAGCATTTTCAAACTTGATAAATGCTGGTTTGTACATCATCGAACCTGAAGTAATGGAACTTGTACCTAAGGGTGAGAAATACGATTTTTCCAAGCAATTGTTCCCCGATATTCTGTCTCGTGGTTGGCCCATGTATGCAAAGACAGTCGACGGAATCTGGTTCGATGTTGGTCACCCATTTGAACTGCACAATGCACAAATGGCTTTGATAGAAAAAAGAGATGAGTTGCCTTTCCCAATGCCTGATGGTGAAGTTTTGCCAGATGGCTCATTCATCAGTAGTACAGCATCTGTCAGTGGCCATATTTCAAAATCAATTATTCTATCTGGTTCTTCGGTCAATGGCGCAGCAGTGAATTCAGTTGTTATGGCAAATTCTAGAATCAATGGAGTTTCAGAATCATCAATTGTTGGTGAAAATTCTGTTATCGATTCTAGGATACTCAATTGCGTAATTGGAGATGAAAACCACATCGTCATCGATTTGGAAAATGAAAGACGTTGAGTGACAAGTCGGCGTCTGCTTCTTATACCCTTGATTGTCGCCGAGTTTCATGGGCACCGAAGGTGGACGTGAACCGGTACGAAGTTACGACCGTTCTTGGAGTGAAATCGAAGAAATGTTGGACAAGGCTATTGCTAGGAGAGACCAGTGGAAAAAATGGTTCGACCAGTGTAGCAAAGACGGCGACAGGGACGGTATGAAAGAAGCTGCTAGAAACCACAAAGCCCTAGACGGTGTAATCAAGACTTTGAGATGGACTCTTGGTGAAGAAGGCGTGGACCACCCGCTTGATTGACAATGCTCATCATCTATCAGTGACTCGAGTCGAGTATGGGAGTGCACCACGTGTCTTGGAAGTCCACGGCAAGTGGACTGGAGGATGAGTATGTCCACGCTGCTGCACTTTCATGGCTAGTCGGTGACGATGACGCAGTTGAAATTGAGCGAATGAACTCATATCACGGTTCTGCAATTCATATCATATCTGCAGAACTTAAGAAAAGAGGACAAGCTACCAAATCTCTCGCTAGATTAGGCGGGTTAGTACTTAGTCAACTGAAGAATGAATTAGATTCCAGAATGGATGATGATAACGTCATACACATTCGCTTAGATCTATTGGAACTACTTGCTGGAAGAATTTCCTTAACCGTGCCAGGTGACAGGCCAACTGTCAAAGGAAGGGCAAAGTTGGAAGTCTATCCTGGAAATGAACCGATGGATGTAGCAGCAGAAACATTGGAAGATGCAATCTCAGCCGCTCAAAAATTAGGTCTCCCTGAAAATCCGGGCGTTTGAGCAAGCCATTATATCGTACAACCTCGAGGGCCTGCTGGAGAGTTTCCCATGACCCACGTAGTTACATCCGCATGTGTTGACCACAAATATCAGGAATGCGTTGCTGTTTGTCCAGTTGAAGCGTTCAGAGAAGCAGACACTTACCTTATCATTGACCCAGACGAGTGCATTGATTGTGGTGCATGTGTCCCAGAATGTCCTGTTGATGCAATCTTCGCAGATACTGATGTCCCAGACGAAGAAGAGGCTTGGATCGACCGCAATGAGGAAGAATCTCAGGACGCAGAAATTGCAACTGGAGACACACCTGTGCTAGGCGACTAAATCATGAAGCATAACATATCTTCATGAAGTAAATCCCGCAGGGGGGGTTGATGGCAATGAATACTGATAACGATATCAAGTCCCTCCGTCATGCTGACGATTTGTTAAAGCGCGGTTTCGCATCTATGCTCCAAGGCGGAGTAATCATGGATGTTGTAACTCCAGACCAAGCGGCTGTAGCCGAGGCCGCAGGTGCGGTATCAGTAATGGCCTTAGAAAGAGTTCCTGCGGACATCAGAAAAGCGGGAGGAGTTGCGAGAACCTCGCACCCAGACATGATTAAAGGAATAATCGAATGTACTTCCATTCCTGTAATGGCCAAGTCGAGAATTGGTCATGAGGCTGAATCTCAAGTCTTGCAGGCTTTGGGTGTTGATATGGTGGATGAATCCGAAGTACTCACACCTGCTGACGCTTACTTCCACATCAACAAAAACGAGCATGACATTCCATTCGTCTGCGGTGCAACTGGTCTTGGCGAAGCTGTCAGGCGCATTTACGAGGGTGCAGCAATGATCCGAACCAAAGGTGAAGCAGGTACAGGAAACGTCGTGGCTGCGGTTACTCACGCTAGACTGATTGACCAAGAAATCCGCCAAGTGCAAACTTTGGATGATTCAGGGTTAGATGATGCTGCGAACTTAATCATGGACCGTTACAGGGTACTTGCAGAATCTAGCGAATTACCAGGGACATCTAACCTAACTCCATTTGGAGAAATCGATGATGAAATGCATGGTGGCATTCGTGACATTTTAGTCGAGGTCGCAGAGATGGGAAGACTCCCTGTAGTAACATTCTGTGCAGGTGGAATACCAACTCCTGCTGACGCTTCCTTGATGATGCAAATGGGAGTTGACGGTGTATTCGTTGGTTCTGGGATTTTCAAGTCTGAAGACCCAATGACAATGGCTGATGCAATTGTTATGGCAACAGCTCACTATGATGACCCCGATAAGGTTGCAGAAGCCATGGGAATGATGGCTGGAGCACCTATGCGCGGCGACGAATTAGAGACTCTAGAAGTCCGATTAGACCAAAGAGGCTGGTGAGCAGGCTCCAGAGGGTGGATTTCCACTCATCTATCCCTTTCATATAGGCCATGTTGGTCGGGGAGTTGCTAGTGGGGTAGCCCCCGCAATCTGAGAGTTGATCCGAATGGCAAAGAAGTTGAGTGCAAAAGCACGTGCAGCAGCACGTAAGCAGCGTGATAAGTGGAAGAACAAAAGATGGTTCACAATCCGTGCACCAAGACACCCCTGGAACTTCAAGCGAATCGGAGAGACTATCGGAGAGACTGATGAACATATC
>JAKURJ010000083.1 GCA_022452125.1 Candidatus Poseidoniaceae archaeon | reverse complement strand
ATTCCAGAAAGTATCTCCTTGGTGGACGCTAGACAAGTTGCGGATGATTGGAGTCCACGTAGAGCATTGTATCGAACATATAGGTACAGAATGGAATGCATGGAAGGCTGGGTCGAACCAGAATTGGAAGATTTCACCCAACTGTGTTCACTGTTCAAGGGAGAACACGACTGGTCTAATTTCTGTAGAAGAGAACCTGGGCGAACAACTACTCGTGTAGTTGAAGAATGCAAACCTTGGGTAAATGATGGGCGCATCATTGGATTCGAAATTGTTGGAGAAGCTTTTGTGTGGAATCAAGTCAGGAGAATCGCAAATGCAATGTTAGCAGTAATTACGGGATATCGGACCATTCAGCGAGTAATTGAAGCAAGAGATAATCCACAAACTGAGATCGATTTAGGATTAGCAGACCCCGATTGGCTAATTTTATGGTCAGTATCTTGGGAAGGAATTCCAGATATCGAAACTCCAGAGCCTACAATACCTGTTCCTGACCACTCTAGTTCAAGATGGCAAGACCTATGCAGACAACAGCAAAAAGAGATACTGATCAGACAGTTTGACTTCATTCAAGGACGATACTGACCGTATCACCATCGACTAGAGAACATGATTCTCTCAGGAAAACACCAGCAATAACTTCCACGACATCTTCATGTCTTGTCAAATCAGGAATCAAAACCGCACAATCATGGCTAGCATCTTCGGCTACGATAGTTGCTAGAAATGCTGTTGCCCCACCAAAGGATACTCCATCTCTGTCGAAGCCTTTTACCCTGTGCGATTGTACTGAACTTGAATCTCCTTCTTCCAAACCTGCACTAACTCGCAGCTTCTTGTATTGAACCAATGAATCCCCTTCGACTTTGACATTCAAAGTTCCAGGCCATGCACCTTTGCCAATTATGGTCTTAAATTGGTCTTGGTAATGTTGTTGAGACATGAAAATGTGTGCTCTTCCAAGCCCAGAAGATACGATGCCAGTAATTCGCATTGACCGGCCCAGCGACCTCTTGTTCATGACTGTTTGCAACGGAGCAAAACAACATGTAGAACAACCATGTGGCAGTGTCATGGCAGGAGATTTATCTTGGATGGAAGAGAGGTATGCACACCTAGAAGAACAATCGCTTCTATGGCAACCACCGACTCTCGAAAGCGCAAATACCCCGCGCTGTACGATGGACGGCAAGCCTACAATTATGCTATCTGCTAACAATTATCTGAACCTCACGACTCATCCAAAGGTTGTCGATGCTTCAATCGCAGCCACAAGAAAGTACGGTGCGGGAAGTGGTTCGGTAAGAGCCATTGCAGGAACTATGGATATCCACTTAGAAGCAGAACACAAAGTTGCCGAATTCAAAGGAGTCGAATCTTCGCTAATTTACTCTGCAGGCTACACTGCTAATGTCGGACTAATTCCTTCACTGGTACAAGGAAAGCAAGACATCATTATTTCAGATGAATTGAACCATGGCTCAATCATTGACGGAGTGAGATTGACAAAGGCCCAGAGAGCAGTTTTCCCTCACAATGATATGGGTGCATTCGAACAAGTTCTCAAGGAAAATCAAGATGCTGAGAGAAAGTTGGTCATCGTTGATGGAGTGTTTTCCATGGATGGAGACATTTGTCCTCTTGATGAATTGACCGCACTTGCTGAAGAGTACAATGCGATGGTTATGGTTGATGACTGCCACGGAGAAGGAGTTCTCGGGGATGGTGGGAGAGGTATTGTTGACCATTTCAAATTACAAGGAAGAGTAGACTTTGAAGTCGGCTCATTCTCAAAAGCACTCGGCGTCCAAGGTGGAATCCTTGCAGGAAAAGAAATCGTGAGGAAACATGCACTCAACCACTCTCGTTCTTGGCTGTTGTCGGGTTCACAACCACCTGGTGTTGCTGCGGCACAAAAAGCTGCTGTAGAGGTATTGATGGACGAGCCAGAACATCACGCAAGGCTATGGGAAAATACTGAATATTTCCGAAGTGAGATGCAATCCCTTGGCTTCGACACAGGTGTTTCTACCACCCCCATTATTCCTGTAATGTGTGGCGAATCCTCTGTAGCCAAAGGCCTGTCAAATGCGATGCTAAAGCAAGGCGTAATGGCTGGAGCAATTGTTTTCCCGATGGTTGCAAGGGACAAAGCACGTGTGAGAACTCAAATGTCTGCAGGCCTTACAAGTGATGACTTAGATGAAGTTCTTCGAATATTTGAGAGCGCTGGAAAAGAAGTTGGATTGATCTAATCACTCTTCTTCGGATTCAAACTCTTCGATGACTTCCATCAGCTCAGTGTCATCAGATTCTATCGAATCAGATTCCTGTTCCTGGAGATACTGTTTTGCCGGCATTTCTGTAAATGGAGTAATACCATCTTCAATCATGCATAGTAATCTCCACCTTGGCGCCCATGAAAGATGGATGTAAAGTGGTCCTGGAATCATCAGCAAACCCCATGACAAATATTTGGAGTAGGGATTGTTAACCAACAAATCAGTATGAATTAAAGTGATTAATGCAAAACCTATGAACGGCATAGGATAGAGTGCCTTCCTGTTTACTGCAATTGGCATTCGTTTGGTAAATACGTTAATTATTCGGCTGGATATTCCCAAGAATGCAGTTGCGAAAATCAGCATGCTAGCATGAAATAGCCAAAGAGGAAACCAAAATTCTTCGGTCATCGCATAAGGTAGAATCAAGGCCAAAGAAACCAAAAATCCGTAAAATGCACCTATATTCGATGGATGGGATAGCCAAAGGGGCAAGTTCGAAAATCGTTTTGATAGCACTCCTCCTGTTAACAACTCGCGCTGTGAGACAACCAGTGAGGAGATGTCTCCGTCCAAGACTGAGTCTGCGGCCATAGTGTGTGTGCGTAGAATACACCATTTGAAGGTACGGTGTGATGTTCATATTTTCAATATGATTTTATTCATTTGTAAAGATACGAGAGATAGGTCCTTGTACATCAATTTCCTCTTCTGGCAACCACTCTCTTTCAAGCAAAGTTGATTCTTGTGATTCTCTTTCACGGGCATCTTCAAATTCATCATTTGACCCATTAACTGCATTGTTCAGAGAGATTGCTTGATTGATTATTGCAAGGTGCTTATTGAGAACTGATTCTTTCAAATTTGTATCCCATACGGACAAAACCGACAAATCATCATCTTGACGATGAATAACCCAGCATGAAAGTGAGTCTTTGGCTAGCTTCAATCTATGATTACCGGGCTCTATCCAATTTTCAGAAAATTTGACCATGATTTCTGATTTTGAGACAGGTTCTGATTCCATGAATGGGTGATTCAAGTTAACCGCTAAGGGAATCTGAGCACTAGCAGAAATCAAACTACGGATTAGTAGCACATCTATGATGACCAACAAAACCGTAATCAGAAGCCAGTTAGCAGGCCAATATATCACTAGTATTGCAAATGTTAGATTGATAGCACCAAGTGAAATCTTCATGTTTTTTGTTGGATCATTCAACTCTTTACCAAGAGGCGTATTCGAGAAAAGAATCAGCCCCTTTGGTGCGTCCATAATCCCGCCACGAGCATTTAGGACATGAAACCCTCGTCATAATGCATGATTTACCCCCATCATTCAAGAAGGGTGGAATTACGAACCACCCCGTAGGGGTGCCTATGGTCGAGTTGCCGAGAGGGAATATTATCGAGGAAAGGCGCGGAGGCGCAGGCATTCTCGCAACCCTGGTCAATGAGATGGTAAAACTCAACTCGAGCGGGTACATTCGTACTGAAAGAAGGCCCGCTGAAAAAATGCCTAGAGTTGGACAAGTCGTCGTAACTAGAGGGGAAGTCAGCGCTGCAATTCACGAAGAGAAAGCGATTCTTGAAGGTGTAGAAGCGCTGATAGAGATCGAAGCAGATGCCAATGAACTCGACTGCCTTATTCAGTTGATTGAAGATGTAGACGTTCAGCGTATCCTTGACTTGCATCCCACAGCTAAACTTACTGTAGAAACTCCTGAAGAGAGTAAATCATCGCAGTGGTGGGAAAATATCAGCAATAGGAAAAATGCCTGGACCAAGTCCAGTAAACTACCGACGATTGAAGCAACTATTGAGGCGCCTGAGTTTGTCAAGGCCAAAGCAGCAGCAATGGTACACAGGCATGTCGAAATGGGTACATCGCTCAAGCCTGGAAGTGTTCATTCCAATGAAAGTGAAATGATTTTCCAACTAGCATCAAATCTGAAGAATCATGGTAAACCGTTGTTAGTAATCAGTAGAAAATCTCGTGAAGAATTGATGGTAAATTTCAACATTCCAGCCGAAAATAGCCTATGGTTGTCACAGAGAGAAGGCGATGGCGTTCAATTCGTTGACATCGATGCAATAAAAGGCACAGTGTATGGATTCTTGGAGGGCAACTTGAGAGCCGTTCTTCTCCTAGATGGCTTGGAATATCTAGCGAATATATGTGGAACTAAACCTGTAATCGAGATGGTTAGAGAACTCGGCGACAGAATGAGATACGAGGACGACTGCCTGCTAATTTCATGCGATAAATCTGCATGGACTAAATCGGAATCAGCCCAGTTGACAAGGGCTGCTCCATATCTGGAAACTTCTGTCATTTCAGCATGGAATGCTGACCCAGATTCACTATTGGACCACCCACTGATGGCACCTCCAACCGAGGAAGAATTGCTTCGCCTAGCAGAATATTTGGAAGCAAACACTCCGGAATCATTCGCTCCTGAGGAAATTGTTGAGGCTGTTCCTGAACCTGTTGAAGTTATCGAAGAGATACCTATTGAGGTTGTGGAAGAGGAAATAATCATCACTGAGACGATACACGAGGAAGTCGTGGAAGAAGTTCCTGAACCTGTTGAATCCAAGGGTCCGAGGAAACCACAACGAGTCAAGAGGCGCAAAGCCAAGCGTTCGAAAATCATGAGTGCAAGAGAAGCTGGCCTAGCCGGCCTTGCAGCGGTGAAAGGCGACAGAGACATTGGAGATTTACCGATGACAAAGCCTCTGCCGAAGACAGCCATTGGAGTTGGTAAAGAAGGCGCTATGCCATCGATTCCAAACACAATCCCTACAGAATTGAATGATGCAGCGCGCCAGGATTCATCCAAGAGATCTAGAAATTTACCTGAAACCCAACTTGGTCCGAAAGCGGTTGGCAGAAAGAAAGTTGATTCCAAAGACAAAGTCGTTAGCCCCTTAGCAGCGCGTGGTGTCGAAATCAAACGCAATATTGCAAAGAGATCTCAAGCATCTAGTGTCCCTCAAAAGGAACTAGATATCGACAAGGAACTCGAATCTTGGAAATTTAACGAGGAGGAGATGGAATGAGACTTTCGCACCGAGAGAAGCTTCAACTCGCCCTGGCTAACGCCAGAGAAAGTCTCGGCAGAGATAACACTTCAACACAACCGGCGTTATCAAAATTGAACACCCTTCGGGGAGTAAAAGAAGCGATTGATACCAGAGAAGGAAACCTCCTTTCTAGAACTGGAGTAAAGACACGTCCCACCTTTGACATTGTTGCAGACCAGATCCTTGGAGAACCAACTTCTTGGAAGCCAAGTATTGATTTGGATGAAGGAGAAAATTCGCTTTCACAAATCGCTGCAAAACGAATAGGTGAAATGCGAGAGAGGCAAGAAATTGAGGAAGGAGAAGAAGAATTGCTCGGAGAATCATTTGGCATGCTAAAAGATGGCAGACCGATATGGGCAGAAGTTCTCGATACTCAGAGAGGATATTCTACTAATTTCACCGATTACGGCATGAAAGACTTGGCATTTAGGCCATTGTGGCCTCCCGTTCAGAAACTCTCAGACCACAATACCTGGAAGAGCTGGCATGTTGTTGAAGCACACTCACGCGCTTCAATGGCCTGTGAAAAGGTAATTGAAAAGCCAGGAATTACGATGAATCCACTGTTAATTCTTGGAGACACAGGTTGTGGTAAGTCCCATATCTTAAGCGCATCAGTTCAAGCGATGATTCGCAGACAAGATGGCAACGTACACTTGTTATCAACATCAGCAATGAGAGGATGGGAATCACTGCCTGATGGATGGCAAGACGCTGTTGCGCATGCTAACCTAATCGCAATTGATGACCTTCACCTTGCTGATGAAAGAATTGCAACAGAGCTTGGAATGATGATTGATTATGCTCTAAACTTAGGCGTACAAGTTATTGCAACATCCAGAGTTGATTCTAATGAATGGCCAGCTCGCAGGCTGTGGGAAGTTATGCGCTCTGCTACGAGTGTCTGGATTAGAAAACCTAGTTCTGCCTCTCTAATCACTCACTTACGACGTAATGCAGGTGGCAGAGCACTGCTCCTAGACGATGCAATGATTGCTAGAATCGTCAAGCATGGAGGAGGTGACTGGCGGAGCACTGATGCAGCATTTGAGAAAGTCGCTTTGGCAGTTGAATCTGGTGAGCGAATTATTTCCGGTGATGATGTTACTAGTATTCTCGAAGAAGTACCTCAAGAAATGACTGAAGTGGAATTATTCACTGAAAGAGAAGACTTGGAAGAGATTGCTTCTAGAGTTATCAGCGAAACACTTGACCATGTTTACACTGGAAGAGATGTCGCAGGAGTAGAACTGAACGTACCTATTCCTGAACTAAGCGACGATTGGGAAGTTCCAGAACTCACGATTGAGGAGAAGGATGAATTGCATGAAGTGTTGACTAGCAAGAACCTCACACCGCATGTAACAACCACACTGACTGTGGATGAAAGTGATGAATTCTTAGTTCACAGAGATGATAATCTGGACGCCTTGGACCAAGTTCGAGTTGCTGAAACTACCTCTAGCATTGATTCAATCACTGACCAAATGTTCGAGAGAATGAGTAACGAACACATAGAGCAATCAAAGAAATTAGCCGAACTAGAACAAGAAATGTTCGACTTAGCAGATAGAAGCAGAGATGCATCTGTTGAAGAGCTAATCGAAATCGCTGACCGAGTTGGAGAGATCGAAGTAATCCTAGGAAATGTGCAAGAGCCTCCAAAATATGCTATGCTTACTCCTGGCACTGTCTTGACACCAATAGGTGAAGAGGCATGATGCGCCCTTGGTGGATGTCGGGGGTTCCGTTTGCTTGTCAGCCAAACTGTGGCAAATG
>JAKURJ010000082.1 GCA_022452125.1 Candidatus Poseidoniaceae archaeon | reverse complement strand
GCCTCATGAAGGTTAGGGGGTTATTGCTCACATTACTTATTACGACGGAACAAATTTGCGTATTTCCGCTGTAACCAAGGACTGTTCCAATAAATCAGACCGATGAAAACTCCAGGAACACATAGCGCCACTAGAATGATGAGTATATTCGGGATTTCTCCACTATCTGCTTCGCTTGCAGGCTCAAAGGAAACAATTCTACCTTGGCTGGTAACCAAGAAACCTGAATACTCCGAGTTTTCCCAAGCTACTGCGAAGCCATCGCCGCCAAGCAGTACATCTTCATCGCTAGCATTCTCATTTGAAAACATCAAGAATGCATTTTGTGAATACTGATTCCACCTAACCATTCCTAGAGGTGCTAGTGCGATGATGCTGGAAGAGTCTACAGCAGTACTATCGCCAATAACGTCTCCATCAAGCTGACCTAGAATGATTATTTCACCTAATTGAGATTGGGTTGAATCTAGAATGTCAATCTCTATAGAAGCAGCCTTATGTCCACTGGCAAATCCTGTACAAGCATTCATGGTTGCATCTTCACATCCAATGCCTACCCATGTATGATAGCGAGAATTAGGCAACCATGTCACGGTATCTGCCTGGTCAATTACGGCAACTCCGTCATTTAGTGTTCCAGCAACGCAGATGTTCTTGTTTTTCAGACAGTCGATATCCGTAATCCTAGAAGATGCTTCATCGTTCAAAAGTGTGAAAGTATCTGCGTAATATCTCCAAATCTGGCCAGAATCTGTACCCAGATAAGCGACAGAGGAACCTGCTGTGAAATGAATAGAATTGATGTCTATACCCGCCATTGCAAGGGAGCCTTCAGCTTCTCCAAGAGCATAGTTTGTGGAGTTGAAACGTAAGATTGTCCCATCATCGCCTACAATTAGCGCACTTTTCCCACCAGGGTGCCAAGTTGCATCGTTTAGAGCACTTTCTGTCTCCTTTTCGAGCCTGATATCTGTGGCCTCATCATCAGCATTAGATGCAGATAATAGGTGTGCATATCCGTCTTCGCCGTAAATTAGGACAGTTTCTCCATCTGGAGATATTTCTCCTCCTTTGATACCTATGTCAAAATCAGATAATTTCCTCTCTAAATTGAGGTTCACAGTAATCTCGGGAGATGCGCTGACTAAATGCGATATCATCAGAATTGACAACAACACCGCTATTCTGCGCATACCTCGGGGAGTGAGTATTCACCAAAAAGGCCCCGCCTAGAACTACTGTTTCAACGGTAGTCCTTATTTCCCTAATTGTTTTGGGAATGGCATGGAGCGATTCGAAGTCAAGCGTGGGATCATCAAATCGATGAATGGAAATGCAGGTTTAGCAAAATTAGCAACAGAATTCTTCAATGATGTTGAGGTAAATGCAGATGGTGTATTCACAGCATCATTTGCTATCCTAACCAGCGTAACTGCAGAATACACTTCAGATGGTAAATTGCAAGTTGATGTCGAACAGATGAAGGGTGACGACTTGTCTGAATTCCTTTCCACAGACGGAGGAAGAGAGAAGGCAATGCAATCTAGGTCTCGTTGGTCTAACTTCCTAGACCAAGCGACCGGCTATTCTGCGAAACAGCGTGGAGACAAAGCTAAGGAACAGGCAAAGAAGTTCTCAAAGGCTAGCTCCGCAATCAAGATGGCACACAAATCAATCGAAATGTCTAGCACTGTGACTCAAGAAACCATTGACAAGGCACATGAAATGATCGCCGAATTGGAAAAGATGATGGAAGAAGGAACTGCTCCTTCTGAAGGCAGAGTCAAGAAATTGAATGACCTACTTTGAGGCGATTGAATGTTGGACAAAGAGAGTCTAATCGAGAGATGCCCCAGAGTGGCTGAACTCGATGATTCTGCTTTAGAGAGACTCAATTTAATGATTGGATATGTCGAAGAGTCCGTTGGAATTGACCACTTGGTCAATTGTTTAGCAGATGGTACATCGGCTGGTGGTGATGGAGTAATCCGTTGTTATGTTGGTTTCGAGCCATCAGGAAAAGCACACATTGGCTGGAAGGTAATTTCTCTTCAAATGAAAAGAATGCTGGATGCAGGTGCAAATGTATTGATTTTCCTGGCCGACTGGCATGCATGGGTTAACGACAAGTTCGGCGGTGTCATGGAAGATATCCAGACCACTGCAACCTACATGGAAGAAACTTTCAGAGCGCTTCTCGGTAACCCTCCTGAAGGAGAGGGAGCTGGTGAACTACGATTCCTCTGGGCTTCAAGCATAATGGATTCTGGCGATTATTGGGCGAGGGTTCTAAGGTGTTCAAAGAACATGAGTCTAGCGAGAGTTCGCAGAACATTCTCAATCATGGGGAGAAGTGAAGATTCTTCGGATGGAGATTTATCCAGATTTTATTATCCTGCATTGCAAGCCGCTGATATTTTCGAAATGGACATCGATGTCGCTATTGGAGGCATGGACCAGCGCAAAGCGCACATGTACATGCGAGATGTGGCAGATAGATGGGGCTGGTACAAGGCCACGTGCCTACACACTCCAATTATTTCAGGGCTCAAATCATCAGGAGCAAGGATGGAATCTTTCGATCACAAAATGAGTAAATCAGACCCCAGTGGTGCGATTCTTTTGCACGATGATGAATCCAAATTGTCAAAGAAAATGCGAAAGGCGTATCTTGACCCTGAACAGCCCGATTCGCCAGTCTATGAGCTAATTGAGCACATTATTCTTCCAGAATTTGGAGAAGTAAATGTAACCCCAAAGCCAGAATTTGGAGAACCCAGCACTTGGACAGACTTGGATTCATTCATGTCCGCAGTAGCAGATGGCACACTTCACCCATTCGATGCGAAGATGGGTGTTGCAGCCGGTCTTTCACGTGGATTGGCAGTCGTTTCAGAGTATTTCGAAGCAAATCCCGAAACTCTTGAGCGGGTGAATCAACTAACGAAGTGATTAGACAAGGTTCATCAACGGGGTTTTGATGGGGCAAACAACCCCCAAGGGGGGTTGGGTGAATCTTATGCCAAATATCGTGGTTTTAGTAAAGCGTGTACCAGACACCAATGCAAGAATAGTTGTCAGCGGTGACCGTGTTGACTTATCTGCAGTGAAGTGGGTAATCAGCCCATATGATGAATTCGCAATCGAGACCGCACTACAGCACAAAGAGGCAGATGGTGGAACAGTAACTGCTCTAACCTTAGGGCCTGCTGATTCAGATAAGGTTCTCAAAGATGCAAAGGCGATTGGAGTAGATGAAATCGTACGTGTATGGAATGATACCTGGAATGAATTGGATTCAAACGCAATCCAGTCCGCTCTAGCACAAGCAGTCACTGACTTGGGTGCTGAAGTTGTTTACTGTGGAAAAACCGCAGCTGACACAGGCGCAGGATCTACCGGACCTGGAGTTGCAGAAAGGTTGGGTTGGGCAAGTGTATCCAATATTACCGATGCATCCTTTGCTGGTGGAATAACCGTCACAACACCTGTAGAAGGTGGTTCAGCAAAGGTTTCTGTTTCAGGAAACGCTGTCATTTCTTGTGACAAAGGAAGCATGAAAGTAAGAAAGCCAAATGTCAAGGGCATTATGATGGCTAAGAGAGCACAAGTGAATGTTGTTAGTGCAGATGCACCGTCATCTTCTGTTACAATTGTATCACAATCCCCTCCACCTGCTAAGCCGGCAGGAAAGAAGTATGAGGGCGGCTCCTCTGCAGAGGAAGTCGCTAGATTGCTAAGAGATGAGGCTAACGTTATTTGAGGTGAAGAAATATGTCAGAGAGTGTAATTATCGCAGAAACAAGCAAGGGTTCAATCGCACCAGTAACCGCTGAATTAGTCAGCGCAGCAATCGCTTTAGGAACCTCACCAACTGTTGTTGTTCCATGCACAGATGCATCAATTGCAGATGGGGCAGGTTACGATGGAGTAAGCAGAACCATAGCTGTGAAAGGCGACTGCTTCGCTAATTATGATGCATCATCTTGGGCTGCTGCTATCGATGCTGCTGCTCCTTCAGGAATCATCATTGCAGCAGCAACACCACAATCGAAGGATGTTGCTGCAAGGGTTGCTGCAAGAAGAGGACTATCTATCGTTCAGGATGTTGTAGCAATCGATGGCATGAACTTGACCAGCCCAATTTACTCCGGCAAGGCTATGCAAACAGTATCCGTATCCGGTGATGCTGCTGTTTCTGTTAGAGCAAATGTATTCCCAGCAGCTTCTTCCAGTGCTGCTAATGTGTCAGTTGTCGACCAATCTGGAGACGTCGCAACCGCCGTACAGGAAATCATTGCAAGAGCGTCTGAAAGACTTGATGTCGCTGAAGCAAACATCATCATTTCGGGAGGAAGAGGAATGGGCAGTCCAGACAATTTCTCACACTTAGAGAAAATTGCTGACGTTTTGGGCGCAGCCGTTGGTGCTTCAAGAGCAGCAGTTGACACTTGGGATGAGATCCCACACTCCATGCAAGTCGGCCAAACAGGAAAGACTGTCAATCCAAATCTGTACATCGCAGTTGGTATTTCAGGAGCAATTCAGCATCTAGCAGGAATGCGCTCCTCAAAGTATATTGTCGCAGTGAACAAAGATGCAGACGCGCCTATATTCTCCCATGCAGACTATGGGATTGTCGCCACTTGGGAAGAGGCACTTCCGGTTCTTGAATCTGCATTATCTTCAATGATGTCCTGATTACATCCAAGCTCCACGGCCTCTAAATCCGTCGTTTAGGAATGGGTTTGTTCGCTTCTCTTGTCCAATTGTAGTCAGTGGTCCATGTCCTGGATGGACTATTGTGTCTTCATCCAAAGGCCACAACCTTTCTCTTATCATTCTCAATAGTAATTCCAAATCACCACCAGAATTGGGTAGATCTGTGCGACCGATAGAACCCTGAAACAGGGTATCTCCCGCGAATAAGTGGTCAGGACCATCATCCACAATTAGTCGTAAGCAACATCCACCAAGCGTGTGTCCCGGAGTATGAATTATCTCGAATTCCATGTCTGCGAAAGTATGTACTTCGCCATGTTGCCAGGTATTTTCAGCTACAGCCGGCTCGGGTAATGAGAACCCCCACCTGCGACCTGACTCTTGTGCTAAACTCTGCAAGAAGAAATCGTCTTGATGTAGCCACCAATCAAGTGAGTAGTGCTCTTTGAGGTATGGAATATGTCCACTGTGGTCAAAATGCGCGTGAGTATTGATTAGAGCAACAACCTTTCTTTCCCCTTCGAAAGAACCTATCTCATCATCAGGGTTACCTATTCCAGAATCAATCCATTGAATGATTCTTTCAGAATCCCCTCCTCCATCGATTATCACGGTTTCTCCATTAGCGGGATTGGTGATTATGCTGCAACGTTGCTGAAGCGCAGTAACAAAAAAATGAGCAATATTTGGAGAAGAAACCATCTCACTCAATCCTCACATCTATAGAGTCTGAAGCCCAGCGTCCGTCCTTATCTTTAATCCGCAATTCAAGGCGATGATTACCTTTGTTGAGCTTTACCCTAACCATTGGATTATCTGAAATCTCTTTGCCTGTAGAATCTACCCACGACCATGATGTTACTCTCTCCTGCGGGTCTTGAGTCCCACTAGCATCCAGAGTTACTATCGCCGTTCCGTCTTCATCCGCTTTGAGGGATTGGTCACCGCCTGCATCAGGGAGTGGTGCAATGATTTCTTCAGCATCAAGAGATAATGCCAACATCAAATCCTCCTCCTGAACCTCAACGGTTTCAACTTCGATTTCATCATTTAACGCATCGAGAAGATTCTCAGAATCGCTTAAACTAGCCGCTTCAATGCCTGCTAGTTCTTCAAGCGATGTATCATCTCCATACAACTCGTCTGCGTCTATTTCAATCGCTGGCGCCTCACCCCTGTCATCGATTGCGGTCTCTTCTTCAATCAGTGAAGTTGGTTGAGCAGTCGAGTCGATTAACACAACCGGTTCAGGGTCGGTGTAATCATTCTGGTCACTGCCTGCGATTAATACAGCAGATCCATCACCATTTGTTGAAACATGCTCTACCATTCCTTGAGTTTCAACAGCCCACTGCAATCCTTCTCGATTTACACAATGGAGATGAAACCAAGAGCCAGCCAATGCATGTTCTCCTCTGTCTATGATAATGTGAGCAGGATGGCTTAATTCAGCAACCAACTCTTCATCGTGCATTATCCCGCCCATGTCTAAACCCATCCACGGGCCATCAATTGAAACAACTCGCCGATTAACATCAAATCGCTTAATCAATTGTTGAGATTGCCAATGCTCTATTTCTAATGCTTCTTCATCCCCAGGGACTAGTCCGTGACCCTCTCGAGCAACTACCAATGTGGAACCGTTCCATCCAATTGCAGTAATTCTCTCACCCACATCGCCCCGCATAGGCCTCTCCCATACTTTTTCGCCATCGAGTGAGTAAGTGCTGACTTTGCCAGATTCCGTAGCAACTGCGACCTGTGGTCCGACTTTCGCAAATAGAACCGAAGCCTCACTAATTGGAGTTATTTTTCCAGTTGCACCAATAATATGGGCCCGACCTAATCCATCGATTGCAACGGCATGTTCGCCTTTCCCGGAAATTGATTCGATTCCGGTTTCATAAGAATTAGAAGAAATTTCTTTCCCATCTCTAAATACCTGTAAAGATTCACCTGTTCCAACAATCAAATCTCCAAATGGGAATTCATACATACAAGAAATCGGAGATAATGACATTTCTGTCTCACCTATCACTAATCTGCCGTCAACCTGTCCATATGCAAGATTGATTCCGCTTGATACAGCAGTGATTCTAGCCGTTGCATTGAACTTGCTAACCACAGGTACGGTAAGCGCCATGTAAAGACCAGCAAGGCCATCATTCATGATACCCATGCATCCAAGTTTGGCATACACAGATTATCATAAGGACCTCTTATGTGCTTGGATAGATCTTGAATTTCCGATTCAGTCCAGCCGCAAAGTGGTTCAAGAGTGGACAAAGGTACCGTTTTCACATCTGACTCAGGGCGCTGAATCAAAGATTGACGTTCTTCTACAGTTATGCCGACAACTCCCCAAGGATGTCTCTGCTTTACATTTCCATGTAAATCCATTATCGCTGTTTTTCTACCAATAAATGGGTCCCAAGTCCTCAA
>JAKURJ010000081.1 GCA_022452125.1 Candidatus Poseidoniaceae archaeon | reverse complement strand
TCCCTATTAGTCTCATTATCGTTGGAATTTTTATTATTAAAAAATCAAGAAATTCTGCACCAATAGGCGAGGCCTACAAGGCGGGAATGATATACAGAGGCTTCCGAGGGAAAATCTAATTTCCAGGCTGATGAGTCAAATCTGTCTATTTGGACGTCATCCTAGTTAGACCTGCAAGAACAATGCCGAGCTGAAATATGCTCATTTCAAAATAATCGAGTTAATAAGAAACCGTTCAGCCGATAAATTGCTCCGGTAACGGAGCGAGCGTTTTCCGGAGTGGGCGAGGGGTCGCCCGTTTGTACACGCTCGTTCCACTCATTGTGAATTGACCCAATCGGTGTAACTTTCTGAGGCGTCACACTCATGCATGACAATTTGAGGCACATCGTAAGGATGTTCTTCTTCGATCTTGGAAATCACTGATTGTTTATTGGAATTAGAGACCTTGATTTGTAGAGCCCATTCTGTATCTGATTGGATTTGACCTTCCCACTTGTATGTCGATGATACCTTGTGGTGCTGTACACATGCAGCTCCAGATTCTACCAATGTCTGAGCAAATGAGGTGACTTCAAATTCTCTCCATGAATCAGGTAGAGTTGTTTTTATCAGCCACAATAAGTTGCCCATGCCTCCTCGATAATGCAGGATTTCAAGAACATTCTGTTAACACAAATTGAAATGTGAGAAGCCTGAGAATCTTTCATGGGGCAACTATCAGACCTGAATTGGCTCACTCGATTCTTGTCTGAAACACCTGGTGATGAACAGGTAGGTGGATCCAGCCGCCAAGTCCCTAATGCTTGCTGGTCACGTGTTCTGCCTACGCCAGCACCAAACCCAAAACTCCGCTTATGGTCTGACGAGATTGGCTCTCTAATAGGATTGGATAGAGGCGAAGCAGAGGTTCTAGGCGGTGGAAAACCAGTTACAGGCATGGATACGTATGCGCAGAGATATGGTGGTCACCAATTTGGCAACTGGGCAGGGCAATTGGGAGATGGTCGTGCAATAACACTAGGCGAAGTTGACACCGGCTCTGGTGTTTGGGAATTACAACTCAAGGGCTCAGGAGAAACTCCGTATTCACGTCATTCTGATGGCAAGGCTGTACTCAGATCATCGATTCGCGAATTCCTTTGCAGTGAAGCGATGTTCCATCTCGGAGTTCCTACAACTCGAGCCCTTTCCCTTGTTACGACTGGGGAGCAAGTTATGCGTGACATGCTTTACAATGGGAATAAGCAACTTGAGCAAGGTGCCGTGGTATGTAGAGTGGCACCTAGTTTCATCAGGTTAGGAAGTTTCCAAATCCATGCAATGATGGGAGATAAAGAAACGTTAGAGTCTATTGTTGAACACACACTAAAGCATCATTTCCCCGATTGTGGTTTCGACGAAGATGGAATCATTGAGTGGGCAAGAGTTGTCGCAAAAACGACAGCAGAGATGATTGCTCACTGGATGCGTGTTGGATTCGTCCATGGAGTTATGAACACCGACAATATGTCAATTCATGGACTTACAATAGATTACGGCCCTTACGGTTGGTTGGAGGATTACAATCCCGGATGGACACCAAACACAACCGACTCTGGACGCAGGAGATATCGATATGGAGCTCAGCCACAGATTGGAGCCTGGAATATAGCCAGATTCCTTGAAGCAATTTCGCCTTTAGTTGAAAATACAGACAGATTAACTGAAGTTTTAGAATTCTATATTTCGAGTTACGAAGATTCGATGAATCAAATATGGGCAGACAAATTGGGTCTTTCAGCGTTCATAGAGAGCGATTCTGAATTGATCATTGAACTGAATGAATTGCTACAAAAAGTTGAGACTGATATGACAATTTTCTTCAGAGAATTGGGTTCTATTCAGGAGCCAAATATTGAGGAGTTAAAGTTCGCATTCTATGATGAATCCTCAATTCCTAATGAGGAATGGAATGCATGGTTAGCAAAATGGTGGGAGCGAGTTGATTCTAATCCTGACAGGGAGAAAATGATGCAAACTAATCCAAAATATGTACTCAGAAATTGGATGGCCCAATTAGCAATCGATGCTGCAGAAAATGAGGATTACTCAGTCTGTGAAGAACTACATAGATTGCTGAAAGCACCATATGATGAGCAGTTAGTTTTCGAAAGCAATTGGTATCATAAGCGACCAGAATGGGCTAGACATCGTGTAGGATGTTCGATGCTGTCGTGTTCCAGCTGATTTCCATTGTCTGAAACAGGCATTAATATCCATACCTACTATGTATATACCATGGAGCAAGTAAAATTTGCAGAGAACCTAAAGGAAACCAACGCTAAGACCGCAGCGACCTTTACGATAATGATGGTCATGATTTTCATCGTGACATTTATCGTAACTGTCTTCCCAATAGCCCCGACGTTAATCATTTTGGCAGCACCTGCCATTCTGATGAACCTCGGCTGGCTAGTATTTGCTAGGGCTATTTGAAAATCAGTCAGAATTATGCACTTCGACCGTGACACACGGTCATGGTCGAAAATCAGTTGTTGTGGTTCTTCGGACTCGGAGCATGGGCATTTGCCACTGTGATGGCAATCAAACCATTGCATTCCTACATGATGTCGAAGGGCTGTGAGAATATGGTTGCGGTTTATTACAACCGTAAAGTGGCTCATATGGTAGCTGGAGGCGTTCCGCTAATTATGTGCCCTATTGTTTTCACGGACCCAATTTACCCACTTCTTGGAGGAGTTCTAGGAGCAATTGGTTTGGCATCTACCCATTTGATGGACAAGAGACTCTGGTGGATGCAAACTGAACAGAACATGAATGATGCAACATTCGCATTCATGCTAGGAATCTCCGTCTACGCACTGTGGCATTATTTGGATGATGCTTGGCTCGCAATACTACCTGCACTTTTCATGGCTTATGGTGATGGAGTTACAGGAATAATCCGTAACAAGATGTTCGCAAAACGAACGAAGAGCGCCTGGGGTAACCTGGGCATGGCTTTTCTTTGTATCCCACTAGGATACATCATTGGGAATAATGCAGACCCATCAATCCCAATTTGGGGAGTTATTTCAGGTGCAGTAGCATCATTCGTCGAAAGATACGAATTTGGACCAATTGACGACAATGTCCTCATTGTGATCGCTTCATCTATCATTATCGCATTAGGAGTCCATCTAGGTCCTATTTGATGAAAACAAGTTTTGATTGAAGTCAAATACACTGGTATATATTCCAAATATACAGCCACAAAACATGCTAGAGATTCTACCTAGCCACCTTAGCGAGCGGATTAGGATAGTTGGTGAAAAAAGCCAGATTAAAAATTCAGGCCCCGTAGTTGTGTGGCTGAAATCTTCACATAGATTTCACGAAAACCCGGCAATTGATGCAGGCAGAATATTGGCCTACGAAAACAACCTGCCACTTTTGGTATACCATGGAATAGATGAAAGATACCCCTACTCATCATTAAGGCACCATAATTCACTCTTAGATGCTGCAGTGGATGTTTCTAGACTGTGTGCAAAGAATGGAATTCGGCATGTATTACACATAGCAAGAGAAGGACATAGGCCGAGTGTGATGAAAGAGTTTGCAAAATCTGCATCACTAATCATTACCGACCTTTTCCCTATTCCACCATGGGATAAGTGGGTTAGGAAAGTCTCTGAGATTTCAGAGTGCCCGGTATTAGAAATCGATTGCCATTGTGTGATCCCTATGCCTCTATATGGAAAATCGGTTGACAGACCATTCAAATTCCGCAGTGCAACCAAGAAATTACGAAAAGAAAGAATTCAGCGTGAATGGCCTTCTGTTACTGTTACTCCAAGTGAATACTCCGGAGAGTTGCCATTCACGCCAATTGAAATTGAATCCGAGGTTGCAGATATGGTTTCGAGATTTAACTTGCTAAAAAAATGCAACATAGACCCTACCGTTCTTCCTGTATGGAATGAAAAAGGAGGGGAAGAAACTGCCTTGGCAAAGTGGGGGAAATTTCTCGACAAAGGCCTTTCTGGATATGCTAGAAGAAGAAATAATGCTGCAGATGCAGAAGGTGTCTCGAAGTTATCATCAGCGTTTCATTATGGATTTTTGTCACCAATGAAGGTCGCTAGAGATGCATCTGCGGTTGGAACAAAATCGGCAGACAAGTATCTCGATGAATTATTGATATTCAGAGAACATGCTTGGCATCACATCTATTCTAGTGACAACCCTTACTCTGAATCAAACTTACCAGGTTGGGCACTTGGCTCATGGAGAAGAGCTGAAGGGGATGTGAGAACAACACTGTTAGCAGAACACAGAATGGAGTATTCACAATCACCTAGTGATTTGTGGAACTCCTGCCAAAGTTCACTGACAAAACACGGTGAACTACACAATAATTTGCGAATGACTTGGGGCAAAGCGATTCCATATTGGACTGAATCTCTTGATAAGTCACTACATATTGCTCAGAAATTGAATGATAAGTATGCTCTTGACGGAAGAGATCCGTCCTCAATAGTCGGAGTTCAATGGTGCCACGGATTGTTTGACAGGCCATTTGAACCATCGATTCCAGTAATGGGTATAGTGAGAAAAAGAGATATTGAAACCCACAAATCAAGGCTTGATTTCGTAAAGTACCGAGATTATGTCAATAGGAATAATGGTGATTCGAATTTGTTATATGCTGTAGTAGGCGAACCCATTTTCCAAGCATTAGTATCACAGATTATAGATTCTAACGGCGGAGATGTATTGATTGTAAAATCGAATAAAAAACATTCAAACATTAGAATTTCAAAACTTGATTTGAAAAATTTGCCACCATGGATCTCAGAAAGATTTGATTCAATACTGAAGAGCTCAGAGAATGGTTATAGTGAAGATTTGATTAACAATTTGAGTGATTCTGCAACTAAAGTCACAATAAATGAAGATCAATCTCTCTCCCATGAGGAATTAACTTCATTGCTACAAATCGATCCGAATAGCATGAATTGTACTGTTATAGATGCGACAAAATCGAATCAAATTAATGACTATGAGTTGGTAGATGGAATGAAATTAGAACCAAGTCAATTAGAAGCAATTGAAGTTAAGCATTATTTCGAAACAATGGCACAGAGGATTTGGGATGTTGTTAGAATAGTCTGGATGGCAAATGTGAAAGTATCTACAGATCGGGATTATTGATTTCACGCCTACTACTGTTACTCTTCTTCGCTGCTGAACTTCTTCAACTCCAGGCGAAGTATCTTCAATACATCCTCTGGTTCGGTAGTCTCAAGGATCTCTTGACGTAAATCTAGGTCTCCAAACAACAGTGCAGAGACCGCAAAAATGGATTCAGGGCTGTCATCGATTAGTTCCATTACCGGAGATTTGTCAATCCATTCTGCAAAGTGTTCATCATCTACATTCAATAACAGGGCTACGCGTTGGAATATGCTCCTAACAATCTGTTCAAGTTCACTGCTTTGCACATCGTCCATAACTTCAACTACGTCCAAGAACTCTACCTCTGCGCTAATGTATAATTTGGAATTAGTTACATCATCTGGAATTTCTGCAATGAGGGTTTCAAGGTCTGGATAGATGCCATCATCATCCATGAATTTGCTCATTGAGGGATGATTGAATGGTGGGAGAGCTGGCTGGTGCAACTTCTTTACAACAAATTTTCTGCGACCGATTATTTGCAGAAAGTGGTTGCTTCCTTTAGTCTCGTGATGAATAATCTCGGCTTCACAGCCGTATTCCATAGGTCCATCCCAGTGATTGACCTCTGAGAGGAAATCGCTGCGCACCAATCCAAAATTCTTACCGTCCAACAAACAATCGTCGAGCATCTGTTTGTAGCGAGGCTCGAAAACTCGCAGTTCCTGAATCTCTCCCGGTAGCAAGACCATGGGAAGTACGAACAATGGCAAGTTTTCCATACTCTGCAATTTGAGGATTTTCTTATCAAGATATGTTTATACAGATTTTTGAAAAAAACATCCATTGATAAACATCTCAATAGTTTTCTTACATATGATGAGCAGGATTACTGGTATTGCATTATCTATTCTGGTCGTAGCAGCAGTGGCATCTGCAAGCACGCTTGTCGCAGTCAACATTTTGAAATCTGAAGAAAATGAACCTTTCAGGGCAAAAGTTGACTTCGCTCAAGGAAATAATCACTACACATTGATTGAAATCGATGAAGGAGACAATGATGAAGAAAAGCAAGTAACTCTCATTTTGCATGAATTTGTATTTTCAGTTACAGGAGAATTGGACACAGTGAACTGGGATTTCGGCGATGGCAAATCTGGGACTGGAGCCATCATTTCTCACCAATACGATGAACCTGGAAACTATGTAGTTACGGCTACAACATCATCCCCAGAAGTAATTGAATCAATGACTATTGATATCACTGTAAATTTGGTTGGATCCGCCGAAGTTGACAACATGGAGTGTACTTGCGCACCCACCGCAAAGGACACTGTAATCGACTTGATGGCGTTGCCACTTGAACAATCCATTGCAGGCTATGTGAAAGTCGAGCACGATGGCTCGAGCGAATCATGTTCGCTAAGGAATCCTCTGCAAGAATGCCACATCAGAGTAATCATGCAGTGGACTGAGGAAGGCAGTGTTATCGGCCAGGAAGTCCTGTATGATGACACTTTCAGAAGCAATGAACTCGTTGTTGATTTCAATGTTGAAAATCTTGAACTGGAGCAAGGTAAGGGGCTTCAAATGAGGTTAGAAACCGACCAGTTAAGGGATTGGCATAAGCCAAGTGCAGAGTGGTACAACACTGTACTTGTAGAGTGATCAAGACATGATTTCGTCTTGTTCGGCATCTTCCATCAGAACGAACTCATATTCGCCAGTAGCACTATCATAGTCAATGCTCGAGAATAATGCCTTCATTTGTCGGTCTTCAAAGGGATCGTGGAAGTATGGTTGATCGGTTCTGAAAATTCGAAGAACTTCCTTGTACTTCTCCATATCCATGTTACCCGTGATTGTGTAAATTGCGGATTCAGCGCCTTCATCCAGAAGGTCGTAACCTTCGTTGCCACGGATTACTGTTCGCTGCAAGCGACGCTTTACATTCATGTGAACATTACAGTTTTCGATTCTTACCCAATCCTCACCGGCAGTAGTGATGAAGCACTCGTTAATCTCCATAGAAGTGCCTAACAATAC
>JAKURJ010000080.1 GCA_022452125.1 Candidatus Poseidoniaceae archaeon | reverse complement strand
AGCATGGATGAATGATGATGATGTCATGTGTGTTCAAGAAAGAATGATTCATCACATATGGAAGACGGTTGCAGAAAATGACCAAGACCAAATCGACATCATCAACGAATAACGAGCAAGCCAAGGAGACGAACCAATTTCCGTTGAAGTCCCTAGCCTGCCATTCCCAAGGATTGAGTATTGCGACGCCATCAAGATGATTCAAGATGCTGGTGTTGAAATCACATGGGGAGATGATATCGAGTCGTCCCATTGCGACATTATTGCAGCGAAGTATCCTGGATTCCACTTCTTACCTCGTTGGCCAATGTCGATGAAACCATTCTACATTCATCATGTACCCGGGGAACTTGGTTCCACTGGCGAGCAATTGTCTCGAGGATTCGATTTGAATTATGGCCGAGATGAAATGACGAGTGGTGGACAGAGAGAACACAATGTTGACGTTTTAGAACAGAACTTGAGAAACATGGAATTAGACCCTGCGGATTTCACATTCTACACAGATGGTTTCCGCTACGGAGCTCCACCTCACGCTGGATGGGGATTGGGAGTTGCACGTTTGCTAATGGTGCTGACCGGTTCCAGGAATGTCCGTGAAACAGTTCTCTTCCCAAGAGACCGCAGCAGAGTTACACCTTGAGTTGGTAAAATTGGCAGTAGACCGCATGCAGTGGGGTGCTGAAGATTGGCAGTTTGCTGATTTGTACATGCCGGATGAACCATCGCCGTACCAAAAGGACGAGGGAATACCATGTGTGATGCTGATACACGGAGGTTTCTGGAGAAAGAAATTCACCCTTGATTTGATGGCTCCAATCGCTGAAGATTTGGCGGAACAGGGTATTGCTGCATGGAATATTGAATTCAAAGGCTGGGAAGATGGAGATGAAGGCGTCTGGATGGACACTCTTTCTGATGTAATGAGGGCTTGGGGCCAACTTGCGCTTCTACCGGGAATAGACATTGTACGCTCGATGATTCTGGGCCACTCTGCAGGGGGCCATCTGGCACTGATGATGTCAGCTGTTGCTGAGAGAAAACCTTGGCTAACAATAGCACAAGCACCTATTGCAGATATTGTTGCTGCAGATCATGCGAAATTGTCTGATGGCGGAGATGCAGTGCGTCGTTGGATGGGTTGTGCTCCTGAGGGCAATGAGGAGTTGTGGCGTCGAGTAAATCCCGTTGACAACCCTCCAAAGACTTCTGTCGTACTGATGCATGGTAAGGCAGACCAAGACGTTCCTTGGATTCAATCAGAATCATATGCTAGGGCTATGAAAGCCAAGGGCGTCGAAGTTCAGAAAGTATGGGTGCCGGGAGACCATTATTCAATCATCGATGTCGCTAGTGATGATTGGTTAACACAAGTTGAGACTATTCGAGATTGGTTGTAAGGTTCAATACCCTGCGCTACTTGGCGTATACATGGACTGGCTAGGAGACGACTTTCCTTTTTCCTCTAACGCGCTTTTCGGAAAGCATGCAATTGTGTGTGGAGCATCCAAAGGAATAGGTGCGGCCACAGCAAAGATGCTCGCTAAAGCTGGTGCTAAAGTTACTGCAGTCAGTAGGAATCCGCACGATTTAGTTGCTACTCTTGAGGGTGAAGGGCATACGGGAATTAGCCTTGATTTAGAAGATCAAGAAGCAATTGGAAAATTTATTTCTTCAATTGAAGAATGCCACATCCTAATTAACAATGCAGCAGGCCCTCCAGGGGGTCCTCTGCTAGACAACGAGGTCGAGGATTTTGAAGCACCATTCAAGAGACATCTACATGCATCACACACATTGGTGAAGGGTGTCGTGCCACTGATGGAGAAAGTCGGCATGGGCAGAATTGTTAACATAATATCAACATCGGTCAGAGAACCAATTCCAAACATTGGACTTTCTAACACATTGAGAGGAGCAATGGCCTCGTGGGCAAAATCACTTTCTCGTGAACTTCCAACCTGCATCACAATCAACAATGTCCTGCCCGGGTTTACAGATACAGACCGTCTTGGTTCTCTAGCATCTTCGATTAATTCCAAGACTGGAAAAAGCATCGAAGAGATACACGATGGATGGATGTCTCAAGTTCCAATTGATAGGCTGATTGACCCACTTGAAACAGGAGCTGCGATCACTTACCTCTGCATGCCTATATCCGGCGGCATCCGAGGTGTTTCTCTTGCTGTTGATGGTGGCCGAATGCGCTCAATCTGAGGTGGTATAATGACCGAAATGAATCAGGCTCAAGCAGAGGAACTAATGGATATGTTTGCCGACGGTAAACTGATTGATTCCATCAACACCAGTTTGGCATTACATTTAGTAGACCTTGCTAGGGAGCTAGGTAGAGATGCATTAGTTGGCAGACTACTGGACCATGCTGCGAAAGTTTCTGAAAATCCTGAAGACCAAGGTTGGTGCCAATTCGAGTTATTGAAACATCAAGCAGCTAGCAAAGATGAGTTGATTGGATTAGGAGTTCAATCGGAAAAAGACGGTCTTCCAGGTCTCGCAGCGGGTATCTTCCATCACGTTTCATTGATGTCTCTAGGTAGTGATGAAGCAGGATTGTTTGCTAACCGCTCAATGAGATTGAGAGAAGAGGCCGATGACTTGGAAGGTATGATATACGGGCATGCTTTACTAGCACATATTGCTAAATCCGATGGAGATTTTGAGAAAAGTCAACTCCACCTCCAAAAAAGGCTAGACATTATCCCGGAAACAGAGAAGTTCGAAAGGATGGAAGCGCTGGCAGATTTGGCACATTCACATTCTTCTCTAGGCGAATTAGAACAAGCGCAAGCATTGTTGATTCAGTCTTTGGAAATTGCTACTGAATTGCAGGAGTTATCCGGGATTTTGGTCGCAAGATGGGGACTTGCAGACCTTGCTGAAATTTCAAATCAACCGGATGAAGCAATGGTTCAGCTATCTGATATTATGACAGTATTCATGGAAGCTGGTGCTATTGTACCTGAACCTGTGCGTGAACGCATTTCAAAACTAACCGCACAACAGTGATGTTGATACATTGACCCCCTCTCCCTTAGGGAGAGGGATTGTATGGAGTTCGACATATTCTTCTCGATATCACAAACTCCAGACCACAATGGATTCACTCCCAGCGAAGCGGAAATGTTCGCTAATTACTACGAGCAATTGGAAGCAGCAGACCGTTTAGGATTCGGTGTGGCTTGGATTGCACAAGCCCATTTATCTACACAAACCCAGCAAAGTAACTCGAGACCAGTGGTGCCTCACTGGAAAGGAGAAGTTGGCCTTTGCACAGATTTCCCCCAGTTGGCTATGGAATCGTTTAGGAGAACAGAGAGAATCGATGTGGGCTCGGCTGTGGTTAGTATTCTAGCAAGCGGTGGCCCTATTGCCCAAGCGGAAAGAATGGCTAACACTGTTCAATTCCTATCTCACATGGATTCAAATCGTAAGTTACACGTTGGATTTAGTGCGGGAAGATTTGAGTTCATGGCTCGCCCTTATGGGATAATTCCTAGAAACGCTGTTGAAGAAGCAGCTTGGCCAGCACTGCGTGGACAAATATTCATGGAAGCAAGCGAGATATTCCTTCGACTATTACGGGGAGACACCATTAGTTCCAATGATATCCGTTCAACAGTATTGTCAAGAGAGAATTTCCGTTCCGATGAAGATTGGAACGCTGTTCAAAATGCTGCAGGTGGCCAGCCTGATGAGATAGAAATAGGTAATAGATATCAGTTTGAGGAAATCTCAATCGTACCGAAAAACTGGCCTCGGAACCAATTGGAGTTAGTTGCAGGGACCCATGATCCAAGAGCACAGGAGTATGTTAACAAGTTCATGCCAGTGACGGTTTTCAACCTCTCGATAACCTCCCCTGAAGTCATTGATTCAACACATGAAAGGATGAGCAAAGTATTCCACAAGGATGGCGGGGAATGGCAAAGAAGAGATATGCCTCGAACAACTTTCGTGTTGATAAATGCTGAGGAAGGTCTCTCTCCTGAACAACAATCTTTGGCTGCTCAAGATGAAGCCCGTCTTGCTTTGGGTGAATATTGGAAAGCACTTGAAGGAACTCTGGACCCTTCAAAGGTTGAAAGAGCTGCAGATAATGCACTCATTGGCAATCCTGAGGAAGTAGCAAAGCAAGTATTGGAAAGGTTCCATCCTGAAGACCGTCTAATGTGTTGGTTTGATTTCTTCAATCATGACAGTGCAAGAGTCGTGCGCAATATGGAAGCTTGGTGGAGTGAAGTAGTTCCACTACTGGGGTGAGAAATTGGACTTGAGACATGACAAGAACTCCGCTGTAGCTCCTGGTAAGCCGGGTTCAGCAATTTATCCGGATTCTCCTCTTGGCGAAGATATCGAAGGTATCCCAACCGGTAGGGACGTTGAGTGGCAACCATTGGTTGATTATCGTAGAAATGGAGTCTCTGAAACCACGATTCATGGTGCTGTTGCATGGTGCCATGGAGATGAGGTCATCCATTCATTCGGAGGAAATGTTCTGTGTTATGGTAGGTCGATGATGAAACCATTCATGCTGAAAGCGTTCACCAAGGAGTTGGAATATTGCTCTTGGGAGCAAAAAGCGATATCAGTAGCCAGCCATAATGGAGATACAGAACACGTTGCTGCTGCTCAATCATTGCTTTCGGAAGCGGAGTGGCCTCTGATGCTCACTCCGGTCGACGTTCCTCTGATTCAATTTGGCCGCCAAGTCAGAAGGCCAAGGCGCTGGTATCACACATGCAGCGGAGAGCACGCAGCAATACTTGCAGGGTGTAGAGCTAAGGGATGGAATCGTGCAGGATACACACTTCCTACGCACGAAGTGTTTGAGGCATACATGGAGCAACTGAGAAGATTCCTAGGTAAAGATTGGAATCCTCAGAGAATCGCCAAAGACGGGTGTGGATTGCCTACTGTTTCCAATACAGTCGCTGAACTGGCTAAGATTTATGCTGGTTTAGTTCAGGATAAAGATTCAGATTGGATTTGGGAAGCAATGTGTAAAAATCCCGATTTAGTTGGTGGTTTCAACAGATTAGATTCAACAATTTTGAAAATCGGCAAGGGCAAAGTCATAGCAAAAGAAGGTGCAGACGGCCTTCTAGGAATGGCGATTGAGCATCCTGACTACCCTAATGGATTGGGAATTGTTGTAAAAATTGCTCACGGTTGGAATTCACAAGCAACATGGTATGTCTCTAGAGCAATACTCGGCTGCCTAGGCATCGAATTGAGAAATCCATATCCTTTAGACCGTCAGAAGGCGTTTATTGTCCCAGGTATAGTTCCTGATTCATTGCATGATGTCTTGAGGACAATCCCGACTTGGGATGAGTGGGACCCTGACCGAGATCGATGGCATTACGAGGTGGATGCATGATCCAAGTTGAGAATTACATTGGAGGTAAATTCGTGACTCTCAGCGATGATTTCGATGATATTTCTCCCCTAGATTTCTCGATTATCGCAAAGGTCCCTCGAACTAAAAATGTGGATGGCGCAGTCGAGGCAGCTAAGTCTGCACAGCCAGATTGGGGTGCGCTGAGCATTGAGCAGAGATGTGATTGGCTAGACAAAATTGCTAATGAACTTGAGAGCCAAATCGAGGAAATTGCTCGATTAGAATCGATGGACACAGGTAAACCGCATCATGTAGCTCTAAACGTAGATGCAAATAGATCGGTTAACAACTTCAGATTCTTTGCTGATTTTGGACGCAAGATGGAATCACAAACTTTCCAGATGCCTGATGCAACCAATTATGTTGTGAGAAAACCAATTGGCGTTGTCGGATTGATATCCCCTTGGAATCTTCCACTGTATCTACTATCTTGGAAAATTGCTCCAGCACTATTGATGGGTAATGCCATTATTGCCAAGCCGAGTGAAATCACACCTTTGACCGCCCATTTCTTAGCGAAAGTATGCTCGAAAATCGGCCTTCCTGAAGGGGTTTTGAACATTGTTCATGGATATGGGCCAGAAGTTGGTCAAGCGATTGTAGAGCACCCAGAAATTAGGGCGATTTCTTTCACAGGCGGGACATCGACGGGTAAGATTGTAGCAGCAACTGCCGCTCCTATGTTCAAGAAATTGAGTCTTGAACTAGGAGGCAAGAACGCTTCATTGGTATTAGATGACGCAGATTTAGATCTCGCAGTCCCTGGAGTTTTGCGGGCTTCTTTCCTCAATTCTGGTCAAATCTGCTTGTGCGGTTCACGTGTTTTGGTTCATTCTGCTATCTATTATGAATTCATGGATAGATACCTGGAAGAACTGAAAAGTTTTGAAATCGGGCCAGTGATTAGTGATGAACACCGCTCAAAGGTTCTTTCATACATCGAATTAGCTAAACAAGAAGGTGGAACCATCTTGAGTGGCGGCAGTGTTCCAGATAAGCAGGGCGCTTGGATAGAGCCTACTGTTATCTCAGGACTTTCACATGAATCCAGAACTGCTACTGAAGAGATATTTGGCCCGGTAGTTACAGTTCACAAATTCGAATCCGATGAAGAGGCTATCAAGATGGCAAACTGTACTCAATATGGTCTAGCAGGTAGCGTATGGTCGAAGGGAAGAGGGCGAGAAGTTGCCGAGCAAATCGAATCGGGAATGGTTTGGGTCAACACATGGCTGCACAGAGATTTACGAGTTCCATTTGGAGGAGTAAAAGACAGCGGAGTTGGCCGAGAAGGTGGAATGTGGTCGCTAGGATTTTTCTCAGAAGCGGTCAATATCTGCGTGATGGAAGATTGAAGGCAGAGATACCTGTCGCAGGGTCGGAGGCAAACTCATGTCAGTGCATGCAAACGCTCGCAAGGTGACAACTCACACTCTTCAAGAAATGAAGAGAGCAGGTGAGAAAATCACCATGCTGACAGCCTATGATTTCAGTCTAGCAAAGTTGGTAGACAGGGGTGGAGTCGACGTAATACTGGTCGGAGACTCGGCATCTAACGTCATGGCCGGAAGGGACACAACTGTACCAATGAGTCTCGAGCACATGATTTACCATGCGCAGTGTGTCGAGAGAGCAGTAGATAGAGCACTTATCGTCGTAGATATGCCGTTTGGAACTTACCAAGGTAACTCTGCAATCGCATTAGAGAGTGCAATCCGTATCATGAAAGAATCAGGCGGCCATGCAGTCAAGTTGGAAGGCGGTGCTGAAATTGTTGAAAGTATTCAGAGGATATTGACCGCAGGAATCCCAGTAATGGG
>JAKURJ010000008.1:15220-25704 GCA_022452125.1 Candidatus Poseidoniaceae archaeon | reverse complement strand
GAAGGACTTGATTCGTCTAAAGGAATTATTAATCGAGAATTGATTAGAAAATATGTTGCTTATGCAAAAAGGACAATCCATCCTCGATTAACTGATGAAGCACGCGAAGCCCTAAGAGACTTCTATGTCGAAACAAGGAGGAAGGGGGGTGAAACTCACGATTCAATTGCAATTTCAGCAAGAGCAATTGAGGGATTGTACCGTTTGGCTCAAGCATCTGCCAGAGTCAGACTTTCAAATGTTGCAACAATTGAGGATGCAAAAAGGTCAGTCCGTTTAACTCGGTTCTGGCGACATGAATTGATGGGTGAGAACTTTGATGAAACTACTTTACAATCTGGTAAGAAAGCAACTACTCGAAATCGGGAAAGAACTCTTCTGGAAATTGTCAGAAGAATCTTCTCTGAAACGGGAGCCACGGTTAACCTGGCCGATGTGTTGACCGAAGCTGGAAGATTGGATATCAACCGAGATACGGCAGAAGATATCATCGAAGCATTGTGCAGAGATGGTAGATTGATGCGCCCGGGTGGATATGATACCCTGCAGCCGGTATGAAACGATGCGCTCATATCAATGAGACATTTCAGGTGAGAACATGGAACCGGTAGGCGATGTTGCAAATCCTGCATCGCTAGACCCAGAGGGTCTTGGGTTCATGTGCGGAATTGAAGTTCACCAGCAGTTAGCCACCGGCAAATTACACTCACGTCAATCAGGAGAACTTCACGATATAACAATCGAAACTCTACCAGAAGAATGGCCTAAGTTCCACAGAAAATTGAGATCTTCCAGCGGAGAAGGCGGAGCGGTTGATGTCGCTGCTAGGTTCGAAGCAAGGAGAAACCGCTCATTTGTTTATTGTCAATCTCCTAATGCTGGTTTGATTGAATTGGATGAGCAGCCGCCTTTGCCTCATGATACTGATGCTCTGGATATTTCTCTAACAGTTTCAGGAATGTTGAATGCCCATCCCGTCCCTCTGTTACAGACAATGAGGAAGACAGTTGTAGATGGCTCAAACACTAGTGGTTTCCAGCGTACAACATTGGTTGCTACGGCCGGAGTGCTCGAAACAGAAGGCGGTCCTGTTGGCATAGATGTTCTTTGTTTGGAAGAAGATTCAGCTCGCAAACTAACCAGTGAGTTAACTCCAGATGGTGAAGTGGTTACTTGGAACCTTGATAGATTAGGAATTCCTCTAATTGAGATTGCAACCGCTCCAGACATCAAGACACCAGACCACGCTAAGCAAACCTCGATTGCTTTGGGTAGAACCTTGAGAGATACTCGAAGAGTAAGGAGGGGTCTTGGAAGTATTAGACAGGACCTCAACGTATCGATTATGTGTGGGGACAGAGTCGAGATTAAGGGTTGTCAAGACCTCGAGTGGATACCTAAAATCATACGCTGTGAGATGGCTCGCCAACTTCATTTCTACCGACTTGCTAACCAATTACGTGCATCGCATGGTTTGCCAATCCTTACCAATGATAGAAGGGAAGAATCTCCGTCTGTGCAAGTAGAAGTCGCCAACATATTGCAACTAAATATGATCGACGTATCTTCTCAATTTGCAGGTTGTGAATCGAAGAGAGTCAAGGAAGGATTGAGCAATAAATCAGTTATGTTGGCTCTACCTTTGCCCGGATTTAGTGGATTAATTGGAACCAAGGAATTCGATTCTGATGGTGCTCAGTTACCTAGGCTTGGTAGAGAGCTTGCAGGTGCAGCAAAATTGGCAGGAGTAGCAGGAGTGTACCACTCCGATGAGTTGCCAGCATACGGAATCGAACAGAAATTTGTAGATGCGACTAGAGACGCACTGAATGGCGTAGATGCATTTGTGTTGTGCTTAGCACCACAATGGCAAGCAGAATTAGCATTGGAAAGTGTCCTTAATCGAGCAAGACTAGCATTCGAAAGAATCCCACAGGAGGTGCGAAACGTAGTGATTCGCAAAGGCTCTCCTGAAGACGGCACCACTACTCCAATGCGTCCACTTCCGGGCGGAGCAAGGATGTATCCTGAAACCGATATTCCACCATTGGCAATCTCGACAGACCATTGGAACAACGTTCTGAATAACCTACCAATGACTCAAGCAGAAAGGCTAGAGAGATTGAGTAATTTTGAGATTAGTGATGACCAAGTCAAACAGTTACTCTCTAGAGAATTAGATGATGATTTCGTATCACATTCAGATGGACTTCCGCAAAAAGCATGGGCTGCAATGTTACTAGAAAATGAAGGAGACATCGGCCTGATGGCCCTGGTTTTAGCAACCAAAGAAGAAGGCCATGTAACGAGAGAAGGAATGAGCGCCCTGATTCAAGAATTTGCAGGACAGAATCCTAGCATGGACCAACTCTCTTCCAAGGCTGAAGAGCTCGGACTTAAACCGGCTGACGCCGGAGACTTAGCGGCTATTGTTGAGAAAGTAGTGAACGAACGCCTGGACTTCGTTAAGGAGAGAGGTATGGGTGCTATGGGCCCACTCATGGGAGTAGTGATGAAAGAATGCGGTGGCGCTGCTGATGGGAAGCAAGTCAGTGCGTTGTTGCGAGAAGCGATAATGAGGCATGCTTGATGAAACGAATCATCGTAGCATTTTGCCTTCTATCTTGCATGTTACTACCAATCTCAACCGCTGAAGAACAAGACTCAAATTATTGGGAAATTGATTTGGATAATGGATATATTTCCACCAAACCAATCATTGTCGATGATCAAGTGATTGTTAGAACCTCAGGATTCTGGACTGGTGAAGACAGACCACACGTGTACGCTTTCGATTTGGAAACAGGCCAAGAAAACTGGCGATTCAAGAATGCTGCATCTACCAATCATGACATGAGCCCTCTGCTGCATGTTGAAGCAGGAACAGGTGCATGTGGCAATTGGAGTGAGATGGTTATCGTCGGCTGGACTGATGGCAAAGTTACAGCTCTAGATATTGAAGATGGTAATTTAGTATGGTCCTCACAAACAGAGGTTGTAACATGGGGCATAACCGGTGCTATGGCCTTAGATGGTGATAGCGTAGTAGTCCCTACAAGGCAAGGATTGTCCAAATTCTGCTTGAGTGATGGCGCCGAGAACTTACGTGTTGATTTACCACAATTAGGATGGAGGAATGGAGTCACGGTAACCAGTGATAGTTATCTGATTGGCAATGAAGAAGGCATTGTAAACGTCGTATCAAAATCAGGAAACGTCACGAACATTTCAATAGGGAATGGCATGATTCGTCATGCTCCAATCCAAACAGATGCAGGAATAATCATCCATCTTCAGAAATCCGACGGCTCAGAGATTTATCTTGATGAAGAGTTGCTATCCGAGGAAGGATATTCACCCGCAATTCCCCTCCAAAACGGGGACGACATCTTTTTCGCAACAAGTTCGCATGTGATATGGTGGAAGTGCGAATCAAATTGCACATTCCAAGGAAAAACCGATTTCCACAGCAACGGCGAGATTACATTACAGACCAATCAAAACTCCACTTCGATATGGTATCCAAGAAATACTCCAGACGGAGGATGGGCAACAGGTATGCCAGGTCAAGAACTTGAGATGTATACCACTCCTCACGATACCTACACCACAGCAGGTGCTGCTTTCGGGGTCAACGGTGAGATGGCATTTGGAAGTGACGCAGGAGTTTTGATGGTTGTATTCGATTCATCAGAGAACCCTCAAATTATAGATGAAAAGGAAGAGTTTGCATTAGAATCTGAGGAATCATCATTCCAAGTTGAGCCTGGACACTTCGTGTTAGTTGCCCTGATTGTAGCCATGGTCACTTTCCAGTTTCGCAAAGACTCTGCTATGGTAAAGAAATTGGGAGTTCTGCTTATTCTCGTAATCTCCATTATGGCTTTACCATCGATTTCTGAAGTTTGGTCCAAAGAGGTAGATGAGTTAACAGAAGCCCCTGGCGATTGGGATAATGATTGGCCCGATGAATGGCAAGGAACGCAAGTAGTAGTATTCGAACTTCCAAGTGGAGATGTAGCAATCGGGGGCCTAGAAGGCTACGAAAATGTCGATCAATTAACTGAAGCTGCGGCATTAGAACTTGATATTCAAATTGAAAAGGAAACATACAGTTTAGGGGAAATGATAGTTTCATTCAATGGCGAGGAATTGGATGGCTGGGAGTTCACAATTGACGGAGAGAGGTCCCAAGTTGGGATCTCTTCTGCAGAGGTCGAACAAGCATCGGTTGTGAGATGGTCACCAGCGTGAAGTTCAAGTCTTGAAGCCCTCCACCTCTGTTCATGGTAATGACCGACGGGGTGCATGGACCAGTTCTCGGCCCTGTAGAAATGCTG
Organism: Candidatus Poseidoniaceae archaeon; assembly: GCA_022452125.1. Taxonomy (GTDB): domain Archaea; phylum Thermoplasmatota; class Poseidoniia; order Poseidoniales; family Poseidoniaceae; genus MGIIa-K1. Next base: position 21,364 of record JAKURJ010000008.1, on the reverse strand, counting down.
GTAATCAATGTGGTTTTGATTACGATTTCTTTCTTCCTTTTGTGTCGACCTACTCATTCTGCTAAGCGTGAAATTTTGGTTCTAACCAGCATCACTGCAGCCGCAGCAGCGAGCCGTATCTTGCTTGAACCATTCCCAAATGTACAGCCTCTAACCGTTATGTGTCTGGTTATGGGTGCATCATTAGGAGCGCGCAGAGGAATGGCATTCGCAGTTATTGCGACTATGCTATCTAACGCAGTTCTCTCTCACGGATGGTGGACATTATTCCAAGCAACAGGTTGGGCAGCAGTCGCATTTGCAGGTTCCAAATTGAATTTAGTTCTACAAAATGAAGTTGCTATGAAACGCCTCATCATTACCGCAATCTTCGCATCTGTGCTATTCGATTGGTGGGTTTCTCTCTCAATCTATACTGCTGGAATGACTATTGGCGAGTTTGGAATCTATCTACTGAATGGATTACCATTCGATGCATTACATGCTATTGCTAGTATTGCTAGTGCTGTATGGATCGCTCCATGGTTAGCAAACTTGTTGCATGAAGAGACTGCAGATTTGTCAGAGCCGATTGCAAGCGGTGAGAGTGATGTCATCACCGCTTAGTGAAGTTACAATGGTCTTAGTGACCCGTGACGACCTTAAATTATCGAAAGGAAAACTTGCGGCACAATGCTCGCATGCAGCGGTTCATTGTGCCATGAAAGCGAAGAAGAAAGCAGCTCGTTTGTATGAGCGCTGGAACAATGGGGGCGCTCGTAAGATTGTACTTCGTGCAGATGATGAGGCCCACTTACGCCAGCTCTATGCTAAGGCCCTAGAAGGAGGTATAGTCTGCGACTTAGTGAAGGATGCGGGCCATACAGAGATTCCACCAGGCACAGTTACAGTTCTGGGTATCGGTCCAGCCCCACGCTCAGCGGTTGATGCAATAACCGGCGACCTGAAACTGCTTTGAGTGAAAGCGGCTTGGACTGTTCATGCGAGAGTATCCATCGGACCGCGTTGATGTGCGCAGCGATACTGTAACTCAGCCTACTGCGGCCATGCGTGCAGTAATGGAGAGCGCCAAAGTTGGAGACGATGTTCTTGGCGACGACCCCACAGTAATTGAACTGCAAAATCGATTAGCGAGGATGTTTGGAAAAGAGGCTGCATTGTTTGTCGCGAGTGGTACAATGGCTAACGCAATCGCTTTGCGAACCCATACAGTTCCTGGCGATGAAATCGTTTGTGACAAGACCGCTCACATTTACAAGTACGAAGGCGGAGGATATGCTGCACTTTGTGGAGCATCAATTTCACTTGTTGAAGGAGAGGGTGGACTGATGACTGCAAATCAAGTCAAGAAGGCAATTCGCAAGGCAGAAGGTTCTGGCTCGCATTATCCTGATGGCACTCTAGTCTGTGTTGAAAACACGTCCAATCTCGGTGGAGGCGCATGCTATTCTCAAGAAGCACTGGATGAAATTGCTGCGGTAGCGAAGGAAAACGGATGTGCTACGCATATTGATGGTGCACGAATTTTCAATGCATCTATCGCAACTGGAGTAGATGTTGCTAGAATGTGTAGAGATTATGATTCGGTTTCAATATGTCTTTCGAAAGGACTTGGTGCCCCTGTAGGCTCAGTATTGGTTGGCTCTCAAGAGTTCATCAACAAGGCCCATCGCTGGCGTAAGATGTTTGGTGGTGGATGGAGGCAAGCCGGTGTATTGGCAGCTGCTTGCCTACATGCATTAGACCATCATGTAGAGCGCTTGTCAGAAGACCATGCCCGTGCAAGGAAAGTTGCTGAAGCAATCAACGCTATGGACAACTTCAGCGTTGACCTAGACGCAGTTCAATCGAACCTTGTTTATGTTAACTGTAATATTCCTGCAGCAGACCTTGTTGTATCTTTAGCAGAACATGGAATCGATATGTTCGACCTACCTTACAACCGAGTAAGGGTTGCAATTCATTTGCACATCACAGATGAAGATGTGGACAGAATCATTGCTGCTTTCGCTGCACAGTGATTGCTGCAAACATTGTAATTGCTAACACAGCGATTAGGCTTACACTCGGCAAGCCACTGTCTTCTTCATCTTCAGAATCATCAGCGACTGGCTCGCTAGGAGTCTCTTCCACTGGTTCAGGTAGAATTACTTCGTGAATCAGATGCACTTGTAGATCATCACCATCGTAAGCGGTTGGTAGAGTTACTTCCATAGAACCTGTAGTGGCGTTACCCAGTTCGATAATTCCTCTTACACTCTTGTGGTAATATTCCTCTTGGTTACCACCATCAGGGAAATGTGCGAGAACTTCGACAATCCAAAGCGAGGATTTGATTTCACTATCTTCAGGGAAGTTAGCCATGTCAACTGCTAGATTCCAAGTAGCGATAGGATTCGAATCGTTGGTTGCAATCCACCCTAATGAGGAAGAACCGACTCCTAGATTCAAAGCGTTCTGCAAGTTTTGATTGTAATCCTCTTGCAGGTTTTCTCCATCCGGAACGCTTCCAACTTGTCTAATAGTTCCGTTGAAAACAGCGGTAGGAGGGAGCCTTTGCTCGTATCTCTCAATCCACCTGTCATCCCCTTCTTGGGAACCTAATGGGTCTTCATTTTCTCCAATGAATCTGTGAAAATGATATGTTTGCATGTGGTTTTCATCTGAAATATCGTCTAGCGCATGTTCAACATCGATACAATTTGTGCACCAAGTGGCAGTATAATCCTCGACAATCGCAGGCAAATCGGAAAGATTACTGGTAACATCTCCTGAAACATTTGCATCTAAGTAAACGCCACCAAAAATAGGACCCACGTCTTCCAAAGTCTGTGGACTTCCAGCCTGAGAAGTAGGAATTGTAGAGATTCCTAGAACTAGTGCAATCAAGATAACGCGGGCTCGCATAATTTCTCGAGTACACACTAATGTTTGAATGTTCTACTTAGGATTAAGGCGTGGGTTCAAGAACCACCGCCGCCGAGTTGATGTGTTGGCGGGCCTTTCTATGACGACCGAACAAGAAATAGCATCGACTAGCCTCTCAATGGAGGCTATTCCATCAGGTCGTGCTATGCCAGATTGGTTGGTTGAATCTTTACTCAAAGGTAGACGTTTGATGGTCATTCATCCAAGCGAGGAATGTAGAAAACAGACGATAGAATCACTACATAAAATCGGAGACCGCAAGTCAGTAGATACTACCCATCATCTTACAATTAAGAGATTAATCGGAATCTTACACCTCGACTTGAGATTACCAGTTCTAATGGAAGATGATGGTATACTGTTTGAGAAAACCCACAGAGCAATAGCCGAAACAGCATCAAATCACGGCTTCCCTCTTTTACTAACAAATCCTAATCACCGTTGGTCTCGTTCTCGAAGCCGTCGTTTAATCACACTCTACCGTGAGCTAACCAAGCTGCGAAGGCCATGGGATTGGGAAGAAGACCCTGGCGCCAAATCCTGCGATAAGGTACTGAAGTCCCTAGAATCTGAGATGAAAGCAACTCATCCATACAGGCTTGAAAGGACTGTATTGGATGCGCTTAGAGAAAGCGAAGAAGCACCCTTCACGATTGCCGATGTTGAGGGTATAATCATGTTAGACCACCCGTCTGGAATCAGCGAAGTTGAGATAGCAATTCTTCAGGAATTGTCTAAGTTCACAGGAATGCATCAATTGGTAAATCCGGGCTCTCACAGACTCGGATTCCATGGCGAATACATAGAGGATATCGCACCAATTAGGAGTAATTCTGCTTTACCTGACTGGGTGCCACAGCACGATGTGTGGGCGCCAACAGCGCCGCCGAATTGGTCTACGCACATAGGAGAGTCAAGAGGCCGCCAAATCCATCGTGTAATGTGTGAATTACATGAGCATACACATCTTGCATTGGCAGATTTATTGAATCAAATCGATGGAGAAATTGTAGTAGTTAGTGGAGATGCTGAAGCGCTGAAGTTACGAATGAGGCCCTATCTTGAGTCAATGGGTTTCCAACTTAATTCACCATCGGTAAAGGTCTGCGAAACCAGTGCTGTTTCGAGAATACTCTCCTTTGCTGAATTACCGCGTGGAGAAGAAGCATGGTCCCTCAACCGCCTTAGCGAAATGTGGTCGCAAATCGAGTTGCCAATGAGCTGGCCAATCCTTGATTTACAACACCCTGTTCACGAGGATTGGAAGCCAAGATTACACCCTCACATATTGTCAGAAATCGCTAGAGGTTTCCACTTGCTTGGAGGAAGAGGCGCTCTACGAAGATGGTATTATACTCTATCTCAAGCTAGTCCAAGGGCAGGTGTAAATCCAGAACAAAGGATGCGTGAATTGGAAGAATGTCAGTGGTGGCTTTCCTGCATTGCGAATTGGATGCACCCTATTCTTCCTAGAATAGACCAAGAAGTAGTATCCCAAAGCGTGACTGGTTGCTCTTCCGGTGAATCATTACCTCTACCTACAGTCCCTAGTGATATTGTTGGATGGATCAATTCATGCATGGAACAAATCGATTGGCATACGGTTACTTCACGAGATAAAATCCTCGCAAACACTCTCCCGGGATTACAACACTTCATGACATCAATCTCACGTTTGCAAAGTGAGGGCATCAAATTTGAGGCGGATGATTTCTTTGAGATACTTGAGGTGCTTTCCACTACTACAGAAGTCCCTAGCATTCGTTCTGGGGACAAAGGTCTCAGGATACTTTCACCGGCACAAGCATATGGTCTTGAATCTGAATATCTGATTCTATGTGGAATCGATGCAGAAACATGGTCTATGAAACCGCCCCAGATACCATGGTTAGATGAGGCAAACAGAATGCGAATTGGATTACATCGTCCTGATGAACCGCTCAGAATCGCAAGACATCATTTGCGACATCTATTGAATTGTTCACCTAACATTTTGATTGTTGATTCCAGCATCGAAGAAGGTGTAGAATTAGCCGGCCCACTTGATGAATGGTTCAGCGATATCTCTCAGCAGGGTGGTTTGGAATCTCTCAAACACGCACCACCTTACCTCGACTCCACTTTGTGGGAAGCAGGTACTGCGGACAGATCTTGGGAATGGAAACTCATCGATGGGGAATCTAAACTGGTTTACAGAGTTGTGTCTATGGAGTCTTCAGGTGATGGTGTTCGAACCCACAGGAGTGGTCGTTTGAATCGTGATAGAATACAGAGAGCGGGCATCTCTTCAATCGAATCGCGAAATCCTAACATTTCTCCACTTAACCCCAATTCGCTTCTTGTAGCAGCTGAAACAGAAATACTAGCAGACCAATTCTCTCGTAGAAGAATTGGAGATACCCTAGACATTGGACAAATTCATCCATTTTCTGAAGCAACTAATCGTATGCGCACATCAGACCTGAAATTACTTCCTACCAAGACCAAACCAGCAAATGGGAGACTTTCAGATGTTTGGCCTCACCTTGGAATAATGGGTAAAAAGGGCCTAGGCACTCCTGTTGACCCTAGGCCAATCGCCCCCCCTTCAACTAGAATCTCGGATTTAGACAGTATCACTGGCAGAGGCCAAATCGAACTCAATTTGCCCCGAGTATGGTCTCAAGGAAGGTTGCAAGCATGGTTAGAGTGTCCACGGAGAGCTTGGTTTGAGCGACATATGTATCTCGGTAAGAGCGACAACCTGAATGAAGACTTAGCTGCCACTACTAGAGGTGATATTATTCACCAAATAGAGGAAGCAATTCTTCGTGAGCACGGATTGGAGGAGGGAGGAATCGCATCTACTCCAACATCACTGATTGAAGGTAAGATTGGCAGTACTGCAGGTGCGTGGGATATCGCCCTTAGAACACTAGCAGAAAAAGCACCTTGGATGAGAAGAGAAGATGGAATATCCGCGCATCGTTGTCGTGACTTGATTGGAGTAACTCCAGCCGTTTGGAATGAATGGTTAGAACATGGAACTCCAATCGAGATTGGTGGTAGAATAGGTAGGATGATTCAAAGCGATTTTTCATTAACAGATGTTGCACCAATTGCGTCTGAATGGGAATTGACAAGCGATGAAGGAAGACATGTTAGGGTCGGACTTCCGGAGTCAGAATCATCTTTCTTACTGCGAGGAAGAATCGATAGAGTCGCCCAGCTCATAAT
>JAKURJ010000008.1:0-15210 GCA_022452125.1 Candidatus Poseidoniaceae archaeon | reverse complement strand
AATTGATGAAGAATCAGAATGTGATGAAATCATTCCATTGGATTTTGAGACTAAGAAGCCTCCAAAATCCTCACGTTTGATTATTTTGCGAGATATCAAATCATTAGATGGCACAAAGGATAATGGGGAAAATGAAAGGCATTTGAAGGGGCTGTTCCACGAGTTACAACTTGCACTTTATGCTCGAGCATGGGAGATTGCAAATCCAGGAGACAGAGTGATTGGCGTTGGCGCAACTCAAGTTGGCAATCAAACTCAACAGTACCTAGAAGTTGACCCAGAGTTTTCCGATATGTGCTCGAATATGCAAGTCGGCATAGTCGGGAACGATACTCACGGACACTATCGTCTCCCAGGGGATTTCAAAGACGAAACTTCCAATCCGTTCAGGGCTTGGATGAGAGAGAGGATTACTACAGCAATGCGTGTAATCGAAAGTGCGCAATCAGGAAATATCCATCCTGAACCATCCAATTTGTGCAAATATTGTCCGATAATCGATGCTTGCCCAAGCGCTAAGAGAGGTGGTTGGTAATGATCAATTTCAACCGTTCCCAGAGCTTAGGCTTGGACATTAATCGGCATATTGCAATCGATGCTGGAGCAGGTACTGGAAAGACTACTGTGATGGCAAGTCGGTACTTGCAACATTTGCTTTCAAGCGACCAGAGGGCAACTAGATTGTTACCGTCTGCACCAAGAATCCCACTGCAGGGAATGGGTGCGATAAGATGTCCATCAAGGGAGAGGACCTCTCTCGATGAATGGCCGGGATTACTTCCAACCGAAACAGTAGCAATTACATTCACAAGAAAAGCCGCAGCTGAATTAAAAGGTCGGATTAGAAGGTTGATTGCTTCATTACGAGCACAACCTGTAGGACAAGATGACATTGACGGCATTCATGATTCGCGTCTGCGAAACCAAGGAGACGTAGCGATGTTGCTATCGCTTGTAGACGATGCACCAATTTCTACAATTGATGCATTCCTATCTTCAATGGTGTCTCCTTGGATGGGTCTGGTTTGTGAAGACCCAACGACTGAACAAGTGGATGAAGACGGAGCAGTATTCCTTAGAGATGAAGCGATTAGAACCGCTTGGCGATTACAAAGAGGAATCGATGGCATAGAAGCCGGAATGTCGGGAGACATCGAATCTTTCTTGGAATCACGAGACCGCCTATCCGTTCTATTGGGTGGCCAAGGCTCATCTACTACAGTTGTCAAAGGGATGTTGAAACGCTCTCTATTCGTTGAGGAAGCATCTAGAAGATTAGATGTTGTCAACCTAGACAATTTAGATGCTGATTCACTAAATCATCTATTCACGGCACCTATTGCTGATTTCATTGATGATTGGTATACCGAGTTTAGAGGATATGTTACAGAATGGTGTGATGCATGGTTGGATAGTGGTGCACAATTTGTGATTGGAGCAGATGCCATTACTGGCATGACTCGTTACAGATATGTTCAGCACTTATGTACTCTAGATGCCGATGAGCAAATCGAGAGATTGCAATGGATTTGGTTAGTGTCTCACGCCATAACCACTGCATCCAATTTGAATAAGATTGTCTGCAACGCTCTGTACCGCGCACGTCCTCCAAGTGGGAAAGGCTGGCCTAGTGGCGTTATGAACAAGGGCGACTGCACACTCTCTAATCCGGTAAAGGATATGATTACTGCAAATGCACAAAGACACGCTCTTGATATTCGTGAAATGTTACACCCCTCCCAAGGGTTACTGATACGCGTTCTAGGTCAATCCTCCCACTTACTCAATCCACTATTTGATGACCCTGATGAAGTTCCAGGACAAACAGCATACCCACCGCGCTTAGATGTTGAATTACCACAATTGTCCCCTTCCAGAGAGATGCGCTTAACCACTGAGTTAGAGTTACAAGTCATACGAGATCTATTCACAGTTCATTCAGGAGTTAGGGAAATTTTGTCCCGATTGAAAGCACAAGAAGGCGTTAGAGATCATGACGACATGCATCGTCTTGCTGAAGATTTGCTACTTACTAGATGCCCTTCAGTATGCAGGACATGGTATCCAACATCAGTCATCGATGCACTGGATTCGATGGCTGACCAACCGTGGCAAGACGACCATTTGTTCAGAGCTATAACCGCTAGCCAAGAACATGCAGAAGTACATTCAGATCTGATGCGAAGAATTTCCCTGCTCAGGGATTTAAGAAGGCAATATCGCGCATTCATTATCGATGAATATCAAGATACAAACCCACAACATTTCCGTCTACTAGCTCGTCTTTGGGGCCGCAGGAAGTTGGAGGACGGCGAGCCTCAACCGCCTGCATCTCAGTGGGACCCAACAATCTGTATTGTAGGAGACATGAAGCAATCGATTTACCGGTTCCGTCAAGCAGAAGTTACTGTAATGCGCCGAGCAGTTGCCGCAATTCGTGAAATGAACCGCGAAGAAGCAGCAATGGAAAATCGCACAGATTCTTTGCGAAACCCAGATGCTGCAAAAGATCCCCGTCCTATTCCTGGTTCTACGGGAGAATCTACTACTTTCGTTCGCTCAAGTGAATTGATAGGGCGAGATGCAAACAGAGAGGAATGGATTTCGTTCCATTTGGATGATGACGAAAACCAAATTTCTTCAGAATCACTAATGCGTCGCAGAGAAGGACATATCGAGATGTCAACTAATCATCGAACACTGCCTCGATTGATGAACACAATGAATGTTCTATTCCGAGACACCTTTTCGCAAAGACATCATCTTCTTCCGGGGCCATGGCATGCTGAAGCTCAAGATTTGAATCCGGCAAGAGAATCTGAAAGAGTCTCAAAATTAGAGTGGATTCTTCCCACTAGGACGGGAGACGGGCAACGTCCTTTGGATTTGGAGGTTGCAATAGATCCATTCGAATATGACGGTTCAGATGATAGAGAATTGTGTGCAAATCTACTGGCAAAGAGAATCGCGGCTCTCCTGAATGGTGATTTATCGAGAGTCTACAGTGCAGAAACAGATTCCTGGCTAGATGTCACAGAATCTCAATTGTATTTGCCAGAAGATATCATGATTCTTGTCTCTTCTCATGCAAGAGTTCCTTTGTTGATTAAGGCTCTAGATGAGCAAGGAGTTCCAGCGATGGCTGGTAAGCAAGGATTGCTGATGTTCAGGCCAGCAGTACAGACTATGATGTCTTTACTTTGGCTACTAACTTCTCCTTTTGACAAGAGTGCTGCATTGGCGGTTGGAAGGTCTGCGATTGTCGGAATGAGCGATTCAGAAATCATCAGTCACCTATCCAGCAGTGAAGGTAACCAGCTTGATTCTTTAGCCAACGCAGCCCCTAGTGAAGGCGTCAAATCATTACTCAATCGTATGAGCTACTTTGTTGAGAACGGAAGTGTTAGACAAGCAATTGATGTAGCAATCGACCACTCAGATTTACTTTATGCGTATCCAAGAGAGGGCGATAGACAGGATATCGAAAATTGGATTTCTCTCTATGACAGAATTGCAGCTACGGTAGGAGGCGATGCTGCACTGATTTACGGCCGCTTGAAAGATTTGTCAGATTTGGATAACGATGGCCCAAAGAGTAGTTCTCCAAGTTCGGGCGGGGCCGTGCAGATAATGACAATTCACGGCTCCAAAGGTCTCGAAGCACCGGTAGTAGTAGCGTACGATATTTTCGCCACAGGAACAAGAGATTCTACATTCTCTTCTTCAGAAAATGTGCTAGTAACTCCCGATATTATTGCTGGAAGAATCCATCCTTGGAGAGGAATAAGTAAGCCACAGAGCGGGTTGTGGACAATCGCTCATTTGTTCGATGATGGCCAGCAAAGAGCCGAGCGTCGCAGACAATTCTATGTCGCTTTAACAAGAGCCCGGGACAGACTCATTATTGCAGGCGGGCCCAATAACGGAGCCACTTTGACTTCCGATGGACGAATTCAAATGAAACGCGGTAAAGGTAGACAGAACATGGGTTACATGTTCTTGGATGGCTTAGCACATGCTAGTATTCAGGCTGGAGAAGAAGGCTGTAGCTGGTCAACAGGAGGTCTCGACCAAATTGGGAAAACACTGACATTGGACCCTGCTAGTTTGTTCCAAGAAGCCCATCTTGGTGCAGAATGTGTGACTGGAATTTCCATATTCCACCACCCCGATTGTTTCGAAGAAACACCACCGAAGTCACTGGTTGAATCTTGGAGAGAGCGGATGGAACTCGCACAAACCCCTGTCTCAGAAGAATCAGAAGATAAGATCCGCAAGATATCATTCTCACACCCCATGACCTCTCATGGTCTTGATACCGCATGGGCCTGTAACCGGAGACATTGGCTTTCGTCTAAACTTAATTGGAATGCGGAAAGAATGGATTTGGTCGCAGAAGAATCGGGTGAACAATATTGGCCTAGTGCAACGGAGTTTGGTTCTCTTTTCCACAGATTGCTGGAAATAGGTTTGGCCAATCCGGGTTCGCAAAGCACCGATCTCAACTCTATGTGGACTCGGAAGCAACAGGACAACCTTACCAATGAAAAAACGATTGAGGAAGTAATGGCCCAATCAACAATATCTGATGCAGAGGTTGTTGAGAGAACTCGCCTCAGATTGCTTCACCTTGGAAAATTGGCTAGAGAGGGAGCGCTCGGCAAATTGGTTTCAGGCGAACCCTATGATGGATTTACTGTTGAAGGATTGAGGACAGAATTGCCGTTTTATTTCTCTGTGGAACATGAACCCAATTCTCTACACAGAACTACATGGTCGCCTCATGGTGAGCAAGTCATCTCATTGGTCGAATCGATAAGTGCAGTTTTCAATGGTAGAGCAGACCTAGTTCTTGCTTTGAGAGATGACTCCGGGCAAGGTTGGTTACAGGTAGTTGATGCCAAAACTAAGCAATGTTTAGCAGGATTCAATCCCAGAAGTCCTCTGGAGGGCAACGAACTTCAGACGGTTGCTGACAAGGAATCGCCATATGCCTCAACTCCAGCAGAGGAGGAAATTATCGCCGAACACCGATTACAGTTAGCCTTGTACAGTTTGGCACTAGAGATAGCAGAAAATTCGAAGCCCGAAAGCGAGAGAAGAAAGATTCTACCTCCTGCAATTCAGGTTTCAGCCTCAGGTCGAATGATTCGAATGCACGATGAAGATTTCAAACAGGCCCGTATCGATCTGATTTCACTAGTTGAATGGTCTGGAGAGATTGCAGCAGCCGGGGAAGGGGTACAACCTCCACAACGCCTGCCTATGTCACAGGAAAAAACTTGCAAAACTTGTCCGTTCTACAGGGGGACAATCAAGTTATGCGGACCTATTGATGAGAAGCTCGGCCCATCATGACAAGCGTACCTGGAAAATCTTCCTTAGCTGCAACTTGGTGGATTTCAACATCTCTAAATCCTGCGGATTCAACAGCATTTTTCCATTCTTCAATTGACAAAGTAGTCATATGCACTCCGACATATTCCGGCCATGTTAGCGAATCAACATGCTCTAGATAGTGGTCGACTCCAGCAATCATAACGCCTCCATCTTCTAACCATTCATCATGTATTTTGGTAATCATCTCAACAGGGTCTTCGAGATAGTACAGGAATTCCATAGTATGAACCAAATCAAACTTCCTTTCAGGATTCCATCCCGGTAGAGTTCCATGAGAATATTTGTGCGCGGAATCTGTTTCACGTGCCTTCTTTATCATCTCAACAGCACCATCTACGCCTTCACTGTGAGAGGCACCTAATTCAGTCAGCAATCTGGTAACCCATCCATTTCCGCAGCCTAGGTCAATTGCAGAAAAATCTGATTTCACATTTGGTAAAGCTAGTTCCAACATCGCATTTACAGAAGCAGCATGCCCTCTTTCCATCCCAGCATCTTTTCCTTTGAGTGCCCACTGTGAGAACACATCTGTCGCTGCTTTTTTCTCCATAAGTCGTTGCAAATCAAAGCCCTCGATAACCGTATGCCTCAATCGAAAGGAACATGTTCTGGGTTTAGTTGCCGAAATCATGCAAATCTCTTATCAGAGTATTGATGATGTGCTGTATCCAAAAATTGAAGCCCATTCAACCGGGTTTTTGCAAGTCTCAGAAATGCACACGATAGCTTGGGAAAGAAGCGGCAATCCAGACGGTATTCCAGTGATTGTAATTCACGGTGGGCCAGGCGGGGGAAGCCAGCCATCATATCGCAGATATTTTGATCCAGTAAAATTCGATATTATCCAGTTCGACCAAAGAGGCTGTGGTAAATCAACTCCTTACGCAGAATTAGAAGGTAATAATACGCAAGCATCGGTTTCAGATTTAGAGATGCTTCGCCAACATTTCGGACTAGAAAAGTGGCATGTATTTGGGGGCTCTTGGGGTTCAACACTCTCTCTCATTTATGCTCAAAACCACCCCGACAGAGTTCTGAGCTTAGTCCTCCGAGGGATCTTCATGTGTAGAAAAAGCGAGCTTCACTGGTTCTATCAAGACGGTGCAAGTCATGTTTTCCCAGACGCCTTTGACTCATACAGAGACCACATTCCAGAGAATGAACAAGATGATTTGATCAGAGCTTATTATTCCAGATTAATCAGTGAAGATGTAGAAATTAGAAGGGCTGCTGCGAGAGAATGGACTCGTTGGGAGATGGCAACAAGTCGTTTGTTCCCCGATCCTGAATATTTGGACAAGGCAGAGGATTTGGATTTCGCAGTAGCGTTTGCGCGTATCGAGTGTCATTATTTCATCAATGCAATTTTCGTCGAGGAAGCATACATTCTGAATCACGTATCTGTGATTCAAGAAATTCCAACAATTATTGTTCAAGGACGGTATGATATGGTTTGCCCTGCACGCAGTGCTTGGCAGTTACACAAAGCATTACCAAACAGCAAATTGGTGATGGTTGCAGATGCCGGCCATTCGATGGGAGAGACCAGCATTGCTAGAGAATTAGTTGCCGCAACCGATGCAATCGAATAATCAATAGAACGATATTTCACGCTTCGACTAAGCGTCGGCTTGATATGTAGGACCAATGTGGGTAGAGAATAAGGCGTAGCCTTAGGTGAGAGAAATGTCCGATGCCGGAACCATCACTCCAGAAACTCAAATCAAAGAACTCACAGAGAAACTTGAGGAAGAAACCGACCGTTTGCTCAAGCTATATGCGGCTTATGAGCAACAGGAAGCAGAGTTGAGAGACACGAAAGCTGAAGTCGAAGTTCTTGAGAAAGAAATCGTTGAGCGTGAAATCGAAAAAGAGAGCCTTGAGGCACTGTTGACAGAGAAAGACGCTAGAATTCGTGACCTAGAAATGAAAGCCGGTAAGTCTAGCAAGCAGGTCGAGCACTTAGAACCTGAACTGCAAAAGATGGAGGAAAAGTTCTCTCGTGAAAAGGATAGACTTGGTAAGGTATTCTCAATTGCTGAAGAATTGGACAACGATTTGCGACTTGCAGTTGTTGAATTACAAACAAGAGATGATTGGTACATGGAGCACATGTCACTATTCGAGGACTTGAACAAAGCAATCAAGCGTCGCTATGAGATGATCGAAGCCGCCGCGGAAGCAGAGAGACAATCCCAACACATGGGAAGAGCGATTACCGAGAGAATGGAAGAAATGGTAGAAGCCCGTGCTGCCGAAATGACTCTAGAAGAAGCGAGTGAAATCGAATCCGTCGAAGCAGAAAACACTCCAGAATCAAGTGCGGAAGCAGCAACTGAGGATTCCGAAGAAGACGAATGGAATTGGTCAGAATCGGTTCTTGCTGGAGTTATGCAGAAGAACAATATCACCGACAGAGATGCATTCATCGAGTTCGCAAAATCGTATGATATGGATGGAAACAAGTATCTCAAGGGTTCAGAATTGGGTGCGGCAGCAGCAGATTTCGCTGCGAAAGACGCACCTGCTGAAGAAGCCCCTGCAGAAGAATCACCAGCCGATGAGGAATCCACTGATAACTCGGAAGATGGAGACAAGGAACCAGAAGTCGTCTGGAGAAATTCCGGAGACTCTCAGGACAACCAGTAGGTGAGCTACTTGGCTATGTTAGCCAGAGGCGGATTTCTGCCTGTAATTACTCCAACATTAATGGGCGTTGGATTCATTCTAGTTGGCTGGTTCGTCAATCCTCTATACGGCTTAGCTCCTGGATTGGGCGTCTTGATGCTAATGTTAGCAGCATTTTTTGCCAACTTTTGGAGAGACCCCGACCGACCAATTCCAAGAGATGAAGGCGTAATCGTATCTCCCGCAGATGGACATGTAATGTTTGTAAAAAGAGAAAGAGCGACCGGTCGAAGACCTTCAAAGGAAGAGATGGACGGTGCTGAAGAGGATGAACACACAGGATCGTGGCATCCAGAACCTTGTGAAGAGATATTGTCATTCTCGACTGAACAACGCTTTGAAGCAGTACCAGAGGGAGAGGAAACGGATACTGATGTTTGGAGAATCGCAGTATTCATGTCCCCTCTAGATGTTCACGTTAACCGCTCTCCAATTGCAGGTAAGATTACCAGAATGGAACACAGAACCGGAAAAGGCCTCAGAAGGGGACCGTTCCTTCCCGCTTTCAGAAAAGAAAGTGAATACAACGAGAGAGTTAGGACACTATTCCAAAGAGAGGATGGATTGCTAGTCGAAGTTATGCAAATTTCAGGAGCACTAGCTCGCACAATTATTCCATGGAAATCAGAGGGAGATGAATTGCGCAGAGGAGAGAGATTCGGAATGATTCGACTAGGCAGCAGAGTTGACGTCCGAGTTCCTGCATCCAAGTTCACCCCTTGTGTTATCAGCGCAGAAGACGGCAACAAAGACTATCCAAAAGGTGAGTTCGTGAAAGCGGGTTCTACAATACTTTACAGAGGGATTTGATGGGATTCAAGCGAGAGATTTTTCCATTCCTATTGATGCTGTTTGTGTTATTGCCAACTGGGTACTATTTCGCAGGCTCCATAGTCTATAATGGAGTTGCATTTACTAACACTGATTGTTGGGGTAATTTTGACCAGAACACGCCAGAACAATTCGCACCTTTGAGAAACGAAGTCCCACTTAACGAATCACAAAATAGCGAAAATATCTCCTCCAATATTATGACAGGGCTGTCAGAATATTGGTGGCCAGGTTACGAATCTGCAACTATTGATGTTGACGACGAAGACATCTATCTGTCAGCATGGTACTTGAAGCAAGATGAATCAATGCCTTGGGTAATTTTCGTACATGGAATTAGAGGATGTAAATCTGATGGATCAATTCTACTACCCTCTGGAATGTTAGCAAATGCAGGGTTCAATGTTGTAGTATTTGATTTACGAGACCATGGAGAGTCATCAATTGACGACAACCGTGTTTCTGGCGGTCAAGATGAATGGGTAGACGTGATCGCAGTATTTGATTGGGTAATCGATGAGCATAATGCCAAACCCGAAGATATTGGAATTTATGGCAATTCCATGGGTGCAGGTACTGCAGCTATAGCATTCACATTGGATGATAGAATACAATCAGTCTGGTTGGAATCTGGATATTCTGACATGGGAGACATAGTGGTCGAAGAATTGGAATTCCAAGGCTATCCAACATTCTTGGGTGGCGCAGGAATCTTTGCAGGGAAAATAATTGCAGGTCAGAATCTGGTTGAACATTATCCGATAGATGCGGCTACAGAAATTGGTGAGAGGCACATGTATGTCGTCCATGGAAACCAAGACAAGAGAGTACGAGTACATCATGGAGAAAAGATGTGCGATGAGGCCTTGGAAAATGGAAACGAGAGCAAAATCACTTGTTGGTTCAAAGATTCTGTTATCAGATACGATGTCGGAGAAGGAATGGAAAGTGATGAACATCAAACTCTAATGTTGACTGATACTGCAGAATATGAGAGTAGGATTGTTGATTTCTTCACTGAGTCGTTAATGTAAGGATTCAAACACGCGAAGCCGGAGGCATAATCATGGCGAATGGTAAATTGACTATGGTCGGAGAGTCGGACAAACGTCCTGCTCGTATCCACGACTTAGTCAAGGCTCCAGCAAATACTCCATGGGCACAGGAGAGAAAGTATTCGTGGGATGCCAAAGATCCTGCAACAGTATATTACACTCCTGAAACGCTTGCTGATGGAACTCCTACAACGGCCTTAACGGTGATACTGAGGACCAAGGGTTGCCATTGGTGGTGGTCTAGTGGATGCACATTTTGTGGATATTTTAACGACACAAGGGATGACGTAACCAGTGATGATTTACATTCACAATGGGAGAAATCACTGGCAAGGTTTGACGATTTTGAATCGATGGGCATGGTAAAAGTATACACTTCAGGAAGTCTTCTAGAAGACAGGGAGATACCTTTGGATTTCCAAGAAAGAGTTCTGAGAGATTGTCACGAGATGGGTAAGGAATTAGTTGTCGAGAGTAGAACTGAACAACTCACTGAAGAAAAGCTAGCCTGGGCAACTAAAATCAACCCTAAATTTTCAGTCGCTATTGGCTTAGAGGCATATGATGATGAAGTATTGCGCTTCCATGTTAACAAAGGATTCAGCACCAAAAGTTGGGACAGAGCAGTAGAGAACTTGGAAAAATTCGGATTGAGAATCAAGACCTATCTCATGTTCAAACCACCTTTCATGAGTGAGGGCGACGCATTAGTACATGGTGCAAAATGGATTAGAGACGTAGCAGAGAGAAGCGATGAAATCAGCGTCAACCCAATGAATATTCAGAGAGGTACGGTGATTGATAGATTGTTTCGAGCAAATGAATACCGTCCTCCTTGGTTGTGGTCATTAGTTCAATTGATTCAGGATGTTCACTACGATATCCATCCTACGAATTCAGGTAATGGTGCAGACGATCAAGTCAGCCGCCTAATCATCCACCCTACGGCCGGAGGCAAGGTCAGGGGAGCCCACAATTGTGGTTCATGTGATGGCGAGGTCGTAGCTGCAATCGAGCGCTATTCTGTAAGCGGAGATATTCATGAACTCGATGGACTTGATTGCGAATGCAAGCAAGTTTGGCAGTGCGAAATTGAGTTAGACAAATCTATGCCAATACCGCTTGGTTCTGGTAAAAATCGTAGAGGAAATGCACTATTGCATCTTCGTTCGCCATGATTGTTCGCTGGTCAATGTTTATGACCGTATCATAGGTGGCGTAAATGACCCCTACGGGGTCAAGGTGATTTAATGGCCAACAATACGATACTGCCCGATGTGTCCGAAGGAGTCGCAGAACCATCTGCATCTCGAGTAATTCTTGTTATCATGACAATAGGCTTAGTCGGGCTAATCGCACTATTCAGCAACATTTTCGGCTGGGACACTGTTCCAGTAATTGGCGAGATTGTTCCATTTATGGAGAATCTTGGAGGTTCAGGAATTTGGTATTACTTGATTGGAATATTTGTTGGATGCGGTATGATAATCGCTAATCTAGTTGGAGGCGTCCTTTCGGACTAAGGAGGAATTGAGATGTCTGAAGCATTTACAACATCGGCAATACTTCTCGTGACCCTTCTGCTATTCACTCATTACATGCAGAAAGGATTCGGCGGAATGAGCACACCTCTACGTCAGTTCGGAATGTTCCTTCTAACCAAGGCAGCAGGTCCAGCATCAGACCTCTTCCAAGAAAGAGAGGGTAGCGGTGCAAAGACTTGGATGCAAACTGGAGTTTTCTGGTTGGTTCTTGCCGGTATTGGAGGCTTCTTATCCGCTTGGCACAATTACGACCCAGCAGCATTGGATTCTCTTTCCAACATCGGCTGGTCATATGATGATGGCAGCGCTCTTCACTACTTCAACGAAGTTGCAATGACCACAGCGGTATTTGCAATTCTAATCGGTGGAAGTCTAGTCGCTCACACCCGCACCACTGGTTCCAAGCTCGCTAGTGAAGCTAATGCATCTCTAATTGCAATGGCTTGGACTGCACAGGTTTTAGTTGGCCTGGTTCTCTGTGTTCTAGACCACTGGGATATCCTAACTTATGGAGTAAAGGAAGCAGCTTTGTATGGATTGGTTTCAGGACTCCTTGTTCTTAGCCTGCTAGTCAATTCATTGATTACCATGGGCGGACGTGGCGCATCTCCGATCTCCGTTCCATCATGGTTCCTAATTTTGGCACTGTTCACTTTGCTTTTCAGCAGATTCGCAGTCGCTCTGGGAGAAACACTAGATTGGACTGGAACAGTTTGGGTAGCCGAGATTATGGCATCCGGCTGGGTTCTTCTGGCTCTTATGTTCGGGGTAGGATACCACGTATTGTCACATGTGACAGGGCAGCCAATTTGGTCAGGCAGTCTAACAAAGGCTTCGATGTTCTTGTTATTCGTAACCGTGCCACCATTCTTCCTTTCAGAATCTTCTCATGCTGATAATTTCGCACAATCTATTGGAGCGATTCTAGTCACTATGGGATTAATGCCTGTAATGGCGGCATCGACAAACATGCTTTACACAATCCGTGGGAATGCTAGTGCAGTAGTTGAGAGCCCAGGTGCAACAGCAGCAGCAGGAGGAGAGCTTCTACACCCAGTCTTCGCGCTACTAGGTTACTTCACAGGTCTGAATGTTATGGTTGGCGACGGAAGCCTAGCAAGCGTTGCAGACACAGTTAACTCGTCCTATCTGTATGTAGTTGGAGGCTTGTTTGCACTGGCAGCACTATTCCACTCATACCCATTAGCAGCTGGCAAATCATTGACTGGCTCAGCTAGTACAGCATCATGGCTTGTAATCGGTGGAGGTTTGTTTTCGGCAATCCTATTCCTAATGGGAGATTGGTCAGAGAACACACTGATTGAAGCCGAAGTTGAAGATGTATCGGGCAGCCTATCTGGATTCGCATTGACTGGAGCGTTCGCATTCTATGGTGTAGTAATAGGTTTCATCCTTGCTGCAAACAGCGTCGTCAAGACATTACTATTCGGTAACTTGAAGTCATCAAGCGCTAGTAACACCAGCGACATTTCTGCATACAACCTAGTTGAAGGAACAACAACAATCAGAGCATTATTTGGTCGAGGAGTTGGAATTGATACTACTCTTATAATCGGTGAATCCGAGGAAGAATCCTCTGGCAGTTCTACAATTATCGAAGTCTCTGCAGACTTGCACAACGACGATGTTGATGAGTTCCCAGTTACCTTCGATGAAGACCTAGTCACTCTAACCAAGTGGCTTTGTGGTAGAGGAACTACAACTGCACAATTCTTCTCTTGGGCTGATGTAGATGACTCTGGAGAAATTGACATGTTCGAGTTTGCAAACGCACTGAGAGTTGCAGACATCGCTGACCTTCCTCCATGGGACATTGAGAATTTGGTCAAGGTAATGGACATCAATTCCGACGGCAGAATCAACCTTCCTGAGTTGGACATTGCTCTACTAAACATTCGAAACACATTAGGTATCGAATTCGTACCATATGAGGAAGATTCTACTGAAGATGAAGTAGCTGAAGAAGCGACAGAAGAGGCAGCCGAAGATGAAGAAGAGCCTCCTGCAGAGGAAGAATCTGAAGAAGAGCCAGAATCCGCTGAAGGGCCGTCTGAAGCAGAACTCAAGAAGATGAAGAAAGCTGAATTGGTTGATGTTGCAAAATCAATGGGCCTAACCACTGGTGGAACCAAGGCTGACCTAATCGAGAGAATTACCAAGGCGTGATGCAATGCGCATTGGTTTGGTAGGTAAGCCAAACGTCGGCAAATCGACATATTTCAGTGCGGCAACTTTAGCAAAAGTTGACATTGCAAATTATCCGTTTTGTACGATTGAGGCTAATGTAGGAGTTGCATTCATTGCAGCACCTCAACCATGTCCTTGTAATGATCTAAGAGAGAGACTTGAGGCGGATGGTCGCCTAGAACCAGTTAGTGACGATGACCCTAGGCGGGGTAGTATCTGTGAGCCACGAACGGGTAGTTGTATTGGCTATGTGCGACTGGTTCCAACATTCCTAGTAGATGTAGCTGGATTGGTTCCTGGAGCAGCGGATGGGCGAGGAAGAGGCAATGCTTTCTTGTCAGATTTAGCAAACTGTGACGCTTTAATTCAGGTAGTGGATGCTGCGGGTCTAACAGACATAGAAGGTAATCCAATTGCAGGAGTAGAGGAGGATGAATCCGCATTGAAGGAAGAAACATCATTTTTGACAGAGGAATTAGATTCGTGGATTTATGGTATTCTAGACGATGGCTGGTCCCGAGGTTCACGCCGAGTACAAGCGGAAGGCGACAAGGGTTTGAGCACATTTTTACACGAGAGATTTACAGGATTAGGTGCATCTCTATCCCACGTTTTGCAGGCGCTTGATGGATTTAGAAATCAGTGGGGGGACTTAGACACTCCATGGATGTGGCCCGAGGAGAAAGTCCGTTCATTGGCCCTGCATCTAAGAAGCCAATTATTCCCAATTCACATTGCAGCAAACAAAGCCGATTCTGCAAAGGGGACTCCTTGGAATGCTATCGAAACCAATGGTATTGTTCAGCCGACAATGGCAGACATGGAGTTGGCATTGCGTAGAGCAGATTCGGGAGGTATGATTTCTTATTCGCCTGGTAGCGAAACATTCCAGATTGTAGATGAATCCAAATTGAATCCAGCTCAAATTAATGCTCTGTCATCAATGAAGGATAAACTCGCTCAGTCTGGTGGAACAGGAGTTGCAGAATTACTCAGTAGTGTATTATTCAATGCTCTTGACCATGTCGTAGTCTATCCTGTAGCAGATGAAAACGCATGGAAAGATAGTGAAGGAAGGATACTGCCAGATGCCTTTGTGGTACCCAATGGAATAGAAGCTAAGGCATTAGCATACAAGGTCCACAGTGATCTTGGTGACGGTTTCATCAAAGCGGTTGATGGACGTAGCCGTAGAGTAGTTGGCGCTGACCACGAATGTAGTGATAGCGACGTAATCAAAATCCACGCCAAATCATAGGGTAGCGTTTGTATCGACCCACTGCAAACCCTTCGTATTCACATATGATTGCTATGGGTACTCGGATGAACCCTTCTTATACATTCGATTACCCTTTACAAATGTGAACATTTACCAAAGGTCTTGTTCGCAAATCTGGCAGTATATTGAAAAGTGATAGGCGCCACTAGAAGTAATGTGGGCAGTGCTCAAGAATTTCAGAGGTTGAAAAAATCCATTGTCCGTT
>JAKURJ010000079.1 GCA_022452125.1 Candidatus Poseidoniaceae archaeon | reverse complement strand
ATGGGTCGGCGATAGCGAAGTGCTGCGCTTCTAGTATGCCTGAAATTATCTTGCTACGGTTCTCTCTGGTGCCATCTTCAGATAGTTCCTCAGGAGTGCACGTTGCCTCCACTTTTGCCAATCTATGTGTTGCTAGATTAGATAGAATCCTCAAATGAACTCTTCCGCCAGTGATTTCTTCGATTTTACCACTAACGAGTTCTGCCATTGTATTGACCGCATTAGCTCCCATGGCATCTCTGGTATCAACTAGCAGATGGACAATTAGCATCCTTCCGGACATCGAATCAATGCTTCTGGTGATTATGTCTTTGCACCCTCCTCCTAACTTAATCATGGTCGAAGGCAGGGAATTACACATGGCCATCAGTTCATACTTTGCGGTTAAGACTGCTTCAGCAGCGTCCTCAACATTGGGCAAATCCAAAACCTGGATTTGAGCAATCATCACTGGGTCGTCATTATTGGTTTTGAAACCACCATTAGACAGGCATCTTTTGGCCATATTGCTAGCTGCTGCGACAACGCTTGATTCTTCTACGCAGAATGGGATTAGGTACGATTTACCGTCTATTACGAAGTTGGTTGCAACTCCTACTGGCAGTGACATAGTTCCAATGACATTCTCAATCATTCGATCTGCTGCTACCTCGCTCAACTCGCCATGGCTGGCCAAAGCATCAATCTCTTCAGGAGAAAGTCCCGACAATTGTGCAACCTTGGTCCTTCTATCTTCTACTGATAGTTTGTAGAACCCAGAAAGCCTGCTATCGTCTACTGGCATACGGCTTGTCTCCACTTGATGGCAATAGGGTCTACTTGATGAATAAACCGACGATTAACGCTTCGACTAACGCGTTAACAATGCGTTAACAATGTGTTAATTTGGCAAAAATAGACATTTTGGCAATCCATTTAACGCGTTCTAACACGCCCCTAATAGCGAACTTGTAACTGAAACATCATATACTCAGTAAATCCCAGTGCTATCATGAGCGAAGATGTGCCGATTTTGGGCATCCCTGCATTGAGGGAGAACCCATTCAAAGCCAGGCCTTTGGAAAGAGGACAATCGAACATGTTGATTGGCCGTGATGAGATTAGTGCAAGATGGACAAGGTTCTTGAAAGCTAGAACTGCTAGAATGGTTTTACTAATTGGGGAGAACGGTTCTGGGCGCTCTTCATTGATGCGTTGCGTATCCGAAGAAACGAGTAAAAGCGTCCACTTAGACATGTTTCCAACATCTGAACATGCCCACAAAATCCTCCACGAAATCTTCGTTTCTCTAATTGGTTTCGATGTGCCATCCAGTACACAAGAAATGGTGTCAAGGCTTGTCAGTGAAACAGAGAGTTTCGAGGGCCCTATTCCTCTGATATCCTTGGATTTCTCTAATGTAGATGGAAAGCATCTTTCAGAGGTACTTTCGACATTAACTGCGCCTCTTGAGAGACTTAATGCATTAGTTGTAGTCGTATTATCAACAGAACAGCGGGCACAATGGCCTACTGCTCTAGTTAATCGATTTGACCATGACGATGTAATACATCCTTTGGATATCGGCCAGGTCAAAGAATTGTGTCAGACTAGAATTGCTAGTGCGTCAAAAATATCGTGGGAAATGCCACAGCTAGCACTGGAGTATGTTTTTGATAAAACATCAGGGTCTCCTTCCAAGGTAATGCGCTTGATGAGGGATATGGTGGATGAAGAGAGGGCAAACCCAAGGGAAATGAAGTATGATGAACCTACTTCAGAAATCGCTCATACTGTTTTCGAAGAAGAACAATTTACACAGGAAGATAACGAAGAAGAAGATACGGAGCCTGTATTCGATCTTGATTTGGAAGAGTTAGCCAAAGAACCCGAGCTCATTGTTGCAGAATCGTCCCCACAATCGTTCCCGCTACCTATGGGTGCATTTAGGTCTCTGGCTGCTAGGAATAGGGTAAACAAGCAAGAAGCACCACCATTTGACAAGAATGCCGCTAAAAAGCCTACAAGAGAGCCAGAAGGGGTTGATGCGAACCATCTTTGGATCTCAAATAGTCCAAAAGCAATGCTTGTTCAAGAGAATCAAAATGTCAAGGAAGATGACTTAGAAGATTTCCCGGCCGATGATTTCCAAGATTACGCAGAATTACAAGCACCATCAGGGGAAGCTACACAACCTGTTGGTGATGTAGAGGGTCTCTTCACACAATTACTAGATGCTCTAAATGTTCCAGAGGGATTAGGGCTAGCAGAATTATTGGCCGCTATGAGAAGGCCCACCATAGGGCACAAAGAAAGCAATCCGTTGGATGTCCACACTCTGAGAAATTTGTCTAAGAGTGAAGCGGTTCTAGTCGAGGTAGCTTCGAGCAGAGAATTTTCTCCTTCTGACAATCGTTTACGCGATAGATTGAATGTAGGTAGGCCCAGAATGTCACAGATGAGTAACCGGCTCTATAGAGCAGGAATACTTTCGGTCCAACAAAAAGGAAGAACCAGGATGTTCAAACTCACAAATGATGCTAGAGCACAATTAATTGCATGGGGAATGATGGAGGCGGTAGTATGAGTTGGTCTGTTTCGAGGTCTTGGCAAGCCCCTGATTTGATTTCTACAGCATGTAATGTAGGAAATGAACTATTGGTCTCATGCGGACTTGAACTAGTTCTGTTAGATGAGGAGACGAATCAAAGATGGAAGCGCTCATTACCATTCCGAGTTCATTCAGCTGCACATGATTCAGGAAAAATCGGCGCACTATGCGGCCATGGATTCCATTTGCTTAGAGTTAGTGACGGAACTCAAATCGGTGAAGGAAGATCGACCACTGGTGGATTCAGTGATATCTTATCCCGCCCTGGAGGCGGTTGGGTTCTATCCTGCAGAAAAGGACAATTGCATGTGTTCAATCAAGAAGGTCGCGGTTTGAAACGTCTAGACGTAGGCGGAGTTCGCAGATTGATTGGCTGGTTTGACCGAGAGCACCTTATGTGGCAAGATGAAGATGGTAAATTACGATGTGCAAGGCTAGCGAATGAGGATTCTCAACGCCTTCTGGAAGACAGAGTATGGTCCTGGGTTAGCCGTATGTCTGGAGGGAAAATATTGCTCCAATCAGCCGATGGAATGCTGTGGGAGGGTTCGCCTCACCCTTACGGCTGGGATAGCCTAGAAACAATAGACACACGCTCTCTTGAACCGCTTTCAGCTCATAGAGCAGGAGATGGATGGTGGGTTCTATCGATCGAAGGAGGGATTCATTGCATGACTGAGGATGTTGCAATCAAATCTACAAATTCAGAGTTAGGTGACTTCCTGATAGGCCTTGCAGCAGATACGATGGCTACAGTGAAAAGAGACGGACTTGTCAGATTGTGGCAATCACCTGAGTTGTCTCAATTGAGAAGAGTAGAAATGCAAAAAATGGTCGCTGAAGCCAAGGTGGCAAGCGATTGGGAGGAAAGGCGCAGGATTTTCAAGAGGGCTTGTGATGCTGAAGATGAAGGTAGGATTTCCCTTGCCATTGACTTGTATGAATCCCTAGGCCGGACATCTGACGTTAATCGCTTACTTGCAAGACAAAGAGGTGAATGAATGGTTAGCGATAAGGTAACAGAAGAGAGATTGAATCATTATTTGAATCTCACCAAAATGGCTAGAGAGAAAGCAACTCCTATTCCAAAAGAAGGAAGCCCAGAGTCACAACAACTTGCTGTATTACTACGGATGGCTGATGATTATGCCAGTGATGCAAAGCACTTCATGGACACAGGTGACTATGTTCGCGCTTTTGGTGCAATTAATTATGCACATGCATGGATAGATGCTGGAGTAAAATTGAGACTACTGGATGGGCATGGTGATGATGAACTATTCACACTGCCCTAATCACTAGCTGAGTCTGCGAGTTCGGCAAGTCTCAATAATTGGTTTTGAAGAATAGATAGTCTTTCTTTTGCTTGTTTTCTGAATGGAACTAGAGCCTCGTTAAGCGGCATTGCTAGTTCATAGATGTGTGAAGGCCTACCTCTGCCTTTACTCGCTGAAGAAATGATGCGAATAACTTCCATTTTCTTCAATTTGTTAATCGAAATTGAAACGTCTGGTTGCCGTAAGTCGCATTTAGATTGTAATTCGCTGGATTTGGAAGGCCCGTGTACGTAAAGGCACATCAGAGTCTTTGCAGTATTGATATCTGCACCCAATGAGACTAACAAATCGACCATTTCCTTTGAATCGTTGAAAATTCTGTCCGACTCTGTTAGTGCAGCACCAGAATTATTTGCAGCCATAGGTCGAGTGTAATTCTTGGAGTATATGAATTAATCACCGGCATTATTCATTCAACTAGTCTAAGGTGCGACCTTCCACTTACTTCGACCCATGAAATATTTGACTGAGATAGTCTTCTTTTTAGGTCAGTATCAACTGTCAAAACGGGCCACTTATTTTCAACTGCTAGAGCAAACAATTGGTCATCAGTGTGCTTCCCAGCACCTTCTGGGACACCATACATCTCTGCCTTTGCCTCTAACATGGAGATCATTAATTTCGAATCGTTCAGTGCTTTCAACTCAGAAATCACATTCGGAATTATTGCTAGGTCTTTGTATCCACAACATTTCAGCAATTCCAAATCGATGTTAATCCCAGCTTCAATGACTGCGACCCAGCCGCAGGCATCAATCAGAATTCGAGGCATAGAAATCACTCGATAGTTCCGTGCCCAATCAATCTCCAGCGTGAACCAACACGCCTAGATAGAGAGATTCTTTGTCCACTATCTGCACAAATCGGAAGTCGAAGTGCCAAACTTGCTTTGCCTTTCTTGACATTGGAAACGACGCCTACGCTAGTTGCAGTTGCCACATTTACCATTAGCATTTCATTTGAACGCAATGGCATTATTGGAGAAGCATCCTCACCTTCTCCGGCGACCATTTTTTCCATTAGATTGACGGATATGTCTACAGAATCACGAATTTCGGGCAAATCTCCAACCTTAGCTACGACTTGTCCTGACAGATTGTCAGCGGTAGTGATTGCTGGGTCCAGGGGAGTTGCCATACCGCAAAGCCCTCCAGCATGCATGTTTCCTAGATTTAGTCCACCTCCTTGCATGCTGATTACCTTGGATTGAATTGGCTCGTAGTGAACCTTGTTACCCTTCTCAATCTTTCTTCCAGGACCGATTACAATTTCATCGTCAATGTTGAACTCTCCTTCAACAATGCTACCACCAATTACACCGCCGCGTAGCTTCGTAGGGCGAGTTCCGGGCTTATTGATATCAAAAGAGCGTGCTACGTGCATAATCGCTCTCTTGTCCTTAGAACGGTCAGGAGTTGGAATTGTTGCTTCAATTGCTTGTATCAAAATGTCTAGATTGACATCGTGATGAGCAGAAACTGGAATAATCGGAGAGTCTTCTGCTATTGTTCCCTTGAGGAATTCTTTGATCTCATTGTGAGATTCAATCGCTCTTTCACGGCTTACTAAATCGATTTTATTTTGAACAATGACGATGTTTTCGATGCCTGCAATCTCCAAGGCCATCAGGTGTTCTCTCGTTTGCGGCTGTGGGCATGTCTCATTTGCAGCAACCATTAGCATCGCTCCGTCCATAATGCTAGCACCGGTGATCATAATCGCCATCAGAGTCTCGTGACCTGGTGCGTCAACGAATGAGACAACTCTCTGCAATTCAGTAGCGTCATCATTTCCACCATTTGGTCTCTTGCCAGTTGCGTAGTACTCACCGTCACCAGTTTTGTAGAATGCAGTATCTGCATATCCTAGTTTGATTGAGATTCCACGCTTTCTTTCTTCAGAGTGGGTGTCAGTCCAAACACCTGATAGTGCTTGAGTTAGAGTGGTCTTTCCGTGGTCTACGTGACCAACTAGTCCGATGTTTACTTCAGGTTGTGCGGGAAGCTTGCGTGCCATGCTTCCCATTCCTCCAGTACCTCAGATCAGCCTCGCGGCTTCACTCGCTGCTCTCCTCTGCACTTGCTCCGAGGATGTCTGAAAGGCTCTTGTTAGCAGCCTCTACAACTTTGAGGTTGAATTGTCTTGTGTCTTGGGTGTTTGTGTTGCCACGGAAATTGCGTCGCTTGCGCATTCCATCAGGCTTGTAACGGAATCTCTTCTTTTCTCCACCCTTTGCTTTGTGAACAAGGTTGTGTCCCTTGAATCCAGTTGATGCTGTGACTAGAACAGATTGTCGTGTTCCACCTTCTAGGTCCGAACGCATTGGAGTTCCAGTCTTGTCTGAGCCTCCAGTGATCTCTAGTTTGTAACCAGCAAGCGTTTGGTCTCCTTCTCCTACGAAGATTCCATCGACGACATCACCGATTTTCTTTCCTAGGAATTGGGATAGATTGTTCCCACTAACTGTTAGGTTGTAGGAGCGTCCTCCGTTGTCTGGATTTGTGTCATTGACCACTGCGACGAATGTAGTGTCTGCCATGTTATCAACTCTTGAGCAGCCTGCCGACATGCGACGGGTATTTAGGCCCTTTGTGCGATATAAAATGGTCAATCAGCGACGTAGCCGGCTAGGAATCAGTGTTTCGAGGCGCCTTTCCACATCGCTAGGAAGCATATGCGGCATCGATATGTGCTGCGTTCTTCCTCTGCCAACATCGGCTTTTGCGGTCTTGGTTACAACTATGTCTTCTTGTGCCAAACGCTTGAGATGTTTCCACAGAGTAGTGTGTCCTTTTGGAGCCTGGTCATATTCTTCACAAACCACGTGGTAGAGTTTTTCAGTTTCCCCACTGGTAACGCTTTCTTCTTTCTTCAATCGTCTGCACAATCCTAGCAAGACCAGCATTGCATGCGGAGGTAGATTTTCGATATTCATTGAATCAACATTTGTTGGCATAGTTACAACTGTTCTTTGAACATCCTTTGATTCTATAATTGAGCGACCTGAGGCTTCAGCACGCTTTGCAGCACCTTCTAGCAATTCTATTGCTTGGCGGGCATCTCCAGACGGTGCAGCAGCTTGTGCGATTAGGTTGAGAATCTCTTCAGGGCAAGTTCCGGTTACTAAGCCCAAATCAGTTCTCTGTGTGATGATTTTCATCAAGCCTTTCTCATCATAAGGAGGAATTCGAACATGATTTGAGCGTCCAACTCTAGAGATAACCGCATTTTCTAGCAGGTCCAGAACCTGCTCTTGGCTGATCAAAATAGTTGAAAGTGTACCAACGCCTTCTCTGTCTTCGTCTATTCGCATCAATTTGTAGATTATATCGTCGCCAGAGCGCCTCAGAAGGTGATCTACTTCGTCTAGAATCACGATTAGGTGTGTATTGCTGCTTTGCAACATTCTTCTCAAGCTCGTTAGTAATTCACCAACGCCTAGGCCTCTGTCAGGGTGACCTGGGTCTAAATCCTGCACAATCTTCTGCATAACTCTAGATTGTGTAGCAGCATTTCTACAGTTAACATGGAC
>JAKURJ010000078.1 GCA_022452125.1 Candidatus Poseidoniaceae archaeon | reverse complement strand
GAGGTAGGATTCGATACTAGAGATAATTTTGATGACTCGGTTCCTGTTGTACAAGATTTCTTACTTATTGCAGATGAATTCCAGAGCAGTCCCTCGCCATTGTATGCAGTATTGGATGGCGACGTTATCTCTCAAGAAGGTAGATTCCTGTATGATAGCGTTGTAGTTGAGTTGTCATCTAATCCGAAAACGACGGGATTACCTATTGGAATATGGTCTGTTCTAGAAGAGTCTCGTACGACAAATAGCGAACTAGATGCCTTAATGAATGGATTGAGTGATGATGATTCATCTTGGGCTGCTCTTGAGACTTGGTTGCTAACTGAAGATGGAAGGAATATTTCCTCTGGCAATCTTAATTCAGATGCTTCACAAACAGTGATATCATTCCAGGCTGCTACTTTAGATTGGCAAGCAACCGCTGATTTTGAGTCCGAACTGTCCGGAAACCTTGCGAATATTGCTGATGAAAGTGATGGAGATTTCACCGTTCAACTATCTGGACGCTCACTAATTCTAGCACAAGTTACTGCAGATGTTGCTGACTCCGCAGTAATCTCAACTGGTACAGTTGCTGCGGTAATTTTGCTAATGCTAGTTGGAATAAACACGGTGAGGCAGAAGGATGTGATTCGTGGTGCTGCAAGAGGGTTCGTAACTTGGATTCCACTGATGGTCGTTGTGGTTTGGGTGTATGGAATCATGGGCCTTACCGGATATCAATTGAATTCACAAACTGTCACGATTGGTGCACTCACACTCGGATTAGGTGTTGACTATGCGGTACACCTCACGACTAGACTAGAAGAAGAAGTCGAGCATGCACCGAGTGCTGACCCTGTGGTTTGGTCAACAAAATCTGTTGCAACAACCGGTCGGGCTATGTTCGGAGCTGCATTAACCACTGCAGGCGGTTTCTCGGTTCTGAATTTCTCTTCACTTGTACCGCTGCAATTATTCGGGCAGGTATTCGTGGTAGCAATTATTCTAGCATTGGTATCTAGTCTGTTTGTATTGCCTGCAATGTACACTCCTTTCCTAAAGCAAGATGCTCAAAAGTACCTTGCAAATACAGAGAGTGAATAATCAGATTGCTCGGTCTTCGAGCAGTTCTAGTGGAATGATTTCCAGTGCCTTGATATTTGTTGCTTCTAAATCAACAGGACATGCTTGCCCGTGATTCAAAGCGTCCAACCAAGTACGTGCACACACACACCAAGAATCGCCCGGTTTTAGCCCAGGGAAATTGAAATGCGGAGCTGGTGTCATCAAATCGTTGCCTTTAGATTTAGCAAATTGAAGAAAATCCTCTGTAACAATAGCGCAGACCGTATGAGAGCCTCTATCCATGTCATCAGTATTGCAGTGGCCATCACGGTACCAGCCAGTTAATGGCTTGCAAGAACATTCTCCTATCTCGTGCCCTAGCACATTGTTTTGAGCGCCCATAGACTGTTGTAAACAAAATTCTACTTCAATTTATGTATGATTTCATTCATCATCCTCAGTACGCCTATTACTACTGAGCGATTTCTTAAGCAAGAACTCAATGTGTGAGTTGAGAGACCTAAACTCATCATCAGCCCATTGCTTTAGGGCTTCATGGATTTTAGGATCTAATCGCAGTAAAATCTTCTTTTTCTCCATCTCAATCCCATCATCTTGGCATAAAGAAAGTATTCGCAAATATTCCAATTGCCATCACTAAGTATAGAATCATGCAAAACCAGAATGTCTTGGGGGCGAATTCTCTTGTTACCCATCCTTTTCCCTTCGCATGCACGCCTTGATTTACCCAGCAATAACCAACGTAAAGCAGAATCATTATTGAGAACACTGAAGTGATAATTAGTCGAATTTCCATTTAATCACCTATAGTCCGCCTTGAGGGGGTTTTCCGAAGTCAGGTTGTGACATATGAGTGACTGATTTGTTTACTGCTTGGGGAGAAACCAATTGATTGTCTAAAGGTGGGGTGAACATCATATCCTGGGCTTTGTTATCCTTCATGGTCAATGCCATTATTCCACCAATTATCAAGAATAATATTCCACAGCAAATACCGCCTCCGCCTAGACCGAATCCAAGTACGAGAAGCAGGCCGTCTTCAGCAATTTCTTCACCAACCTTCTCCTCATAGGTTACCCAGACACTCTGATTTGATTCAAATGAAACATTTCCTTCATAACATCCCCAGCAAGCACGACCAATTTTGACTAAACCTTTGTTTTCTCGGTCGTAATTCGTGTTTTTGTCATTCGCATCACATTCCTGGTTGGCCTGGACTTCGTTGTAGAAATTACCATCCAATAATTCAGCCCATTCCCATGAATTGTTCACTTCAGGACTTTCTGTGATTGTAACACTGGTGTTTTGACATACATCCCATGTTCCATCTCCGTCTTTGTCTTCATAAACACCTTTGACCCAAAAAGTAAGCCCGACATCTCCTTTTCCATCCAGGTCTTCAATCATGATTGTTCCATTAGTGGCATTTTCATATTCAAACGTGTTCCAACTGTCTTCCAAGTCATCTATTTGGCCAGCTCCTAGTGCGAAACCTACAATGCCTATGACGGTTACAACTGTTCCTAAAATGAGTAATACTTTTGCTGCTGTATGCATTTTTTCACCTCACTGGTACAATGTTCCTGTGTTGACTACAGGGGTAGTGTCAGTTTCTGAACACAGGACAACTAGCAGATTACTAACCATGGTTGCTTTCTTGTCTTCATCAAGTTCAATGATTCCTTTAGTCGATAATTGCTGAAGCGCAAGTTCGACCATGCCGACAGCTCCGTCGACAATCTCACGACGTGCTGCAACGACTGCACTCGCTTGCTGGCGGCGCAGCATTGCTTGTGCAATTTCTGTAGAATAAGCAAGGTAAGAGATTCTAGCCTCCAATACTTGGATGCCAGCTCTTGCTAAGCGAGCCTCAACAGATTGTTGCAATTGCTTTGCGATTTCATCTTGGTGACTAGAGAGTGTGATTCCTCCAATGTCTTTCTCTTCGATAGCATCGTAAGGGTATTTCGTAGCCATTTCACGCAGGGCTGCTTCGCTTTGAATTTGGACGTAATGTCCGTAGTTCTCTACTTCGAACATTGCTTCTGCAGCATCATAAACCCTCCAGACAACAACCGCTGCAATATCGATTGGGTTCGCATTAACGTCGTTAACTTTCAATTTGCTAGATTCGAAGTTGTTGATCTTGAATGATATCTTTGACTTGCTGTACAGAGGGTTAAAGAAAAATCTGAAACCTTCTGTTTTCAGAGTTGAGACATACCTTCCAAAGAATTGAGTCACTACTGCTTCATTTGGATTCACAATTACGTAAGAATTCCACAATACTAGCCAAATTGGACCGGTGATTATCAGAAGAAGTGCTCCTGGTCCAGTGGCCAATAATAGTATGTTGAATACACTCAGGGATAAGTGGATTAGTAGTCCAATGAATCCATTGATGGTCTTGGCTTCTTTGTCTTTAAATTGGGGCTCAGTTTGTGGCATCACGACTTGAGTCGGGATGCTTACGGCTGCAGGCTGCATGTTCCTTCCCAGAACAGACTCCTACTTTATGATATCTAAGTGATATCACTTTGAAATCATACTTCTTCTGGTTGAGGTTCTTCATTGGGTTCATCGAGTTCTTTCTCGACTTCACCAGTGAAATCAGTAGATTCAGGTTCGTCTCCCCATTTTGAGGCAGAAACTTCATTGCTATTTCCCTTGAAAATTAATCCTGCACCAATTAGGAGCGAGGTTAATCCTCCAATCCATAAGCTAAGTGCAACATAATCTGCCCAATGGTCGAAATTAGTAAAGAATGCAAAGAAGTCTTGATTCGTAACGATTTGAGATTCCATAGATTCTGCGGTTTCATCATCCAGTTCTGCTGCAGTCTTGATGACGAACACCTCTTGCAAATCAGACATTTCAGGTGGAGTTTTTTGGTCTGTGATGTTTCGAGTGTCTAGCCAGAATGTTGATTCCGATTGACCGCCAATAATTGCTCCACTCAACTTTTCGACTTTGATTTCGACATCGCTTCCAAAGAACACTGGTAGTGCGCCAGGGATAGCATCGAGGAGATCTCCGCTGTTGATTAGTTTGGCTTGTATTGATCTGTCCAATGGGTCCATAGAAGCAGTACATACGTCTACAGGAATTCCTTTGAGAGTGCTTTCTTTCTCACACTTGACATCAGCAGTTCCGTATCCCGATAAGTCAATTTTGTCGCCATCTCCCGTGATGAATCCGCCAGTGGTTTCACTTTGCAATTCAGCCTTGATCAACCCGTAGGTTGCACTTTCCTTTGACTTGTTTCTCCAACTTACATATTCGCTGTCTCCAACCTGTACGGTTTCTCCTTTGTCACAAGAATCAGCCTCGCCTGTGCAAATCGTTATTTTAGCAGGGTCTCCTGTGGATATTCCACCCTCAACATATGCAGCAGAACCAAAGAATGTTTCATTCGCTTCAAGGCTAGTCCAGCCAGCAGTCATATTTTCAGAATCACCTGTCGCCAAATATGCATTCACAGGGTCATGCCAACCTAGTAGCCAGTTGTCAACAGATTGTGTGAGATACTTACTGGTTCCAAATGAATCGATTAGGAAGTCGGGAACGAAATTTTTGAACACTACTTCCATCATTAGTAGTCTTGCTGCACCAGCAGCCTCAACATCGATTCCATATATCTCAGCAACTGTTTCATTTGTCCACTCTTTAGCTTCAGTCCTTTCTTCAGTTGAATAATTGATCGGCAAAGTTTTGCCGCTCAACTCACCATAAAGGAACATACTCGCGCCATCTGCAGTAGTTAGACCCCAATCTCCGTACAGCATTTCAGAACTCTGTTCTTGTGTTAGGTCGATGGGGTCTCCTGCTGGGAAGCCATATGTTCCAGTGCCCCACATTCCTCCAATATTGAGTGAGTACTCCATGTACTCATTATCGATTGGATTGACGGAACCGAATGTTTGGTTGACGAACTGTGATGCTGATATGTAGCCCTCTCCACCAACTAGAATCAGCGGTAGAGTTGCGATGTTATACATCCAGTCGTTACAAAATTTCTTCAAAACTTGGTGCTGGTATCCAGTTACTCCGTAGGTTTCAACTGCAGTGATTTGGTCCATTTCTAGGAACTCGGTTAATCCAAATGAAGTCCCTGACTCGCTGACTGCCAAAATTCCCAATGGCTCGTCAGTGCCATCGCCCATAGTTAGAACATCTGAGGCAACATCATCATCCATTTCGATACCGAATAGGCGTTCAACTCTTACCGAGAGATTGACTCCATCCTCTGAATAATCAGTGAGATAATCGTCGTTACCTGCGCCATAGTCAAGCATCAATGCGCCCATTCCCCCATACAGTGTCCAATCTCTTGCTAGTGTGATATTTAGGTCGGTAGGGTGTGCAAAGTTCCACAATTCTGCACGCTCTAGTGTGACAGATTCTTCTGGATTTTCTTGGATGAATTCTAATGACTCAGGCTCACCCATTGCAGCGTAAACCAGAGGGCCCATGTAATTGACAAGAGATAGATTCTCTCCATCTGGCCCCACCGCTTCATAGAATGCATAATCTAGATTCAAGGTGGAAACGAAACTGCTCGATTCATTATCGATGATTCCGTTTCCATTCAAGTCTCCAACTCGAGCACCTGTTTCATTGTAAGACCATTCTTCATCTGGTTCTAGAATGCCATCACCATCATCATTCCAAACTCCATCAACCCAGCGAGGGTCAACTCCACCTTCGCCCAGGTAAGTCTTGGTGTCATCATCTAGGAATGCGTCCCCATATGCATCATTAAACGCTTCAAACATCCCCTCGAGGAAATAAGATTCAGCTGAATTATGCATGTCAGTATCGATTATGTAGATACTACCTGGGCCTTCAACAGCAACCAGATTGGCCATGTGTTCATACTGGATTTCATCCGCAACAGCCTGAGCTGCTGTTACTTGTTTCAAGTGTATTCCAACAACTCCAGAAACAAATCCCGTCTTTGTAATGTCCATGACAGCGTTGATTGCGGTTCCAGTAGCTCCAACTACCTGTGGGTTAAACGCGATATTCAATTGGCTAACCTCAGTTGAACATGGTACTAGAGTATCTTCAGAACAAGAATATGATGTCAATTGTTCGTATGTAAGTAGCCCATTCTTGATGTCATAATTATCGACTTCACGCTTGAGAGTGACATCATAAGTTACAGGGCCTACTTTTTCATAAATGGGCTCTGCATTATCCATTATTACCTCGTCTACATTAGTTATGTGCCATGCAAAGAAATCTCTTTGGGAGGTCGATTCAGACCAGTCTTCACTTACTTCAGTACATAGAGTATTTTCGCAAATGTCGTCCTTAACTTTCATCGCAACAGCTTCTTCTACAGCAGCAGGAACTTCGCCGGTTGCATAAGACGCCAATGCAAGGTTGAGAGATACCAATATCAGGCCGGTGGCGACCAATATACCATTCACAGGATTAAGACCCATGGCACTCGACATGGAACTCCAGCATTGAACCTTGCGCAGAAAAAAGCGTCTTGGTGTCACTCTGTTCCAGAAATACTTCCATCCGATTCCAAACGGTATAATCTGACGGTACTAGTTGCGCCGCGCATTGCTTGTGGAGAACCTGAAATCGCCACAATTCTATCTCCGGATTTGATGGTTCCATCTTTAGCAATCTCTCTAATCGCATTCTGCATGGTTTGAGAACCTCTCTCATGTTCTTTGACGATTACAGATTTTACTCCGGGTAGTAAGTTCATTCTGCGAGCGGCTCGAATGCGATCTGTTACAGCAGTCACAACCACGTCTGGCCTGTATCCAGTAACTAGTCGGGGAGCATTGCCGTGTTGGGTTGCTACGAGGATGTGTTTGGCGCTCGCTGCTTTGGCAAGTTCAACCCCTGAATGAGCGACAGCTCTCGTCGAACGGAACTTGGATAGAACTCCGGGAGTTCCTCCTGAGGAGTCCAGTCCTTCTTCTGTCGCAGTTGCTATTCTTACCATTGTTTCTACTGCCGCAACAGGGTGCTTGCCGGAGGCGGTTTCACCAGATAGCATGACGGCAGTTCCTCCGTGTCGAATTGCAGTTGATACATCACTGACTTCTGCACGTGTTGGTCTAGGATTGAGTGTCATTGATTCAAGCATTTGAGTAGCGACAATCACTACCATCCCACGCATCAAACCTGCATCGATAATTTTCTGTTGAGCTAATGGCACTCTTTCCAGAGGTATCTCGACTCCCAAATCCCCACGAGCAACCATTACCGCATCTGCGACGTCAAGAATAGAGTGCAGATTTTGTAAAGCTGCAGGATGTTCTATTTTGGCAATAATTGGAGTGTGTAATCCAGCAGCCTTGACAGCATCTTTTGCGGGACTCAAATCTTCTTAACTACGTACATACGTTACTGCAATACAATCAGCAAAAGTTTTGAGTGGGTGGTATAGAGCCAGATTGTCTTATTCGCCAATTGCCGTTAAATAGATTGTATCAC
>JAKURJ010000077.1 GCA_022452125.1 Candidatus Poseidoniaceae archaeon | reverse complement strand
GTTCTGATGTCGAAATCTATGTCCACTTCGAAAGTTCCCATTCTGACTTCGTAGTCGTTTCTTGTATCGAGAATCGTGACTTCTTTTCCTTCATCAAGCCACTTCTTGAATTCCTTGGGGTCAATGTGTTTTCCAGTGAATTCGTGTGGTTTGCCACTCATGTCCCCCATCGAGATGATTTCCTTCTTGAGTCTTACATTCATTTTTCTAAACGCACAGTCTTCAGATTCTGAATACTTGACCCAGATGTCAGAGAATCTCTCATCTGATTTTATGTGTTCGACAAATATGTCGATTTTTTCTCTAGGTGCTGAAAGGAAGATATTGATCCCTTCAGGTGAAAGCAGGATTGTACCATAGATGCCATGGGAATCACAGAACTCTTTCAGGGGTTCACGTAATTCTTCAAACTCAGGCATATCAAGAAACTTGTATGCTGAGATATTAGTCCACATGGGCTTCACCTCAAGCCGCTTTCACGCCTTCAGGCCACAGGACTAGGATTAGAGTCTGTCCTCTAGTTCTTGGGGTATGAGTGGTCTCTCTGTCCATCCAAACGATAGACCCTTCTGGATATGTTCCATCTTCGTCCCAAACTTCGCCTTCCAATACTAAGTAACATTCTCCACCAGGATGGCTGTGAGGCATGAAAGCATCCACATCCACATCACTAACTACGTCATAGAGAACAAGCGATAGAGCATCTTCTCTAGCTAGTTTGCCTAAGCGAACGCCGGTTCCGAAATCTCTCCACTTCACATTCTCGTTAATCCACTCTCTATCTATGTTGAAAGATAGCCAATCGGATAGCCCGTGCCAGAATACCATGAATGAGCCGAAGTGCGACCAATGCATGAAACCTGCGGCCCTCAATTCAAAAAGGAGTACCACAAGCAGAGGTTGTGGTCCAACCTCTAGGATTCATTGAATTCCCGCCTGGAAATGTGTGGGAATTGTACATTTTGTTCTTGTTAATTCCAGGGATAATGCGAGTGGTATTACTCGCCAAGCCTTTCTTATCGGTGACTAAGCAATTAGCGCCTCATGGCGGATGGGTCCTCAAACGATTGAAGGAATTACCAGTAAAGGGATACACTTTGCTTGCATTGAACGAAGTACTTTCATTTTCCCTACCAATACTTGTGGTATTGCTGTTCAGATTTTGGACTGATCCACTCGGCTGGAGTTCCTGGGATGAAACAAATTGGCTCGGTATGTTCCTTCTGATTTGTTTTGCAATTTTGTGGCTATTAGTTGACCTGTATCGAATATTGAGAGTTCGAAGAATGTTGAGAACAATTGAGAAACAGAACATTGCACGTCTCAAGAAAATTGCAGATACAGGATTCAAACTAAGGGGATGGTTGCGAAGGTTCGCACGCAGGGATGAAGAGCCTGAAATTGAAGAGGAATCGGTTACTACTGCAGTCGCAAAGACCTCACTCAAAACGTGGGGCGTTTTAGCACTAAAAGCTCGGAAATTCACCCCCGCTGGACTAGTTGGCGCAGTCGCAACTGGTGCTGCAATCGAGTTGACTAGAAGAGGCGCCGGAGTAGTCTCTGACAAAATCGATGATAAAATGCAAGAAGAATTCAACAAATTCTCAGTAGCAACTAGCAATACTGTATTGCAGATGTTCATCCGGGATTTCGTTCTTGGAATGCTTCCATTGGTGGCATTGTGGCTGATTCCTGTGGTTCTTCCTTGAGAAGGTTGAAGGGTTGTAGCCTTCGCCATAGGTTTGAGAGATATGGCGCTCCTCATCCTCATGCGGCACGGTCAATCCATGTGGAATGCTGCAAATCTGTTCACTGGATGGGTAGATGTCCCGCTCACCAACAAAGGAATCGAGGAAGCAATCGAAGGCGGAAAAGAAATCTCCAATTTACCGATTGATGAGGTTCACGTCTCGACTTTGATTAGAGCTCAAATGACAGCAATGTTAGCATTAGCACAACATGATTCTGGTAAAACTCCAATCTTCCAATATTCAGCAAATGAAGATTCGATGAGTCAAAATGAATCTCGAATGGTGGAGTGGGCCCAGTCTAATGATACGGGAGATAACACAATTCCAGTTTACGTATCTTGGCAATTGAATGAGCGTATGTATGGTGATTTACAGGGTCTTGACAAGCAAGAAACCAGAGAGAAATACGGCGATGAACAAGTGCACATTTGGAGGCGCTCATATGATGTCCCTCCACCTAATGGGGAGTCTCTAGAACTCACTGCTGCGCGAACAATACCTTATTTGCAATCAGAGATAACTACCTCCCTAGCAGAAGGGAAAAACGTGTTTGTAGCAGCGCATGGAAATAGTCTACGCTCGATTGTAATGAGCATTGAGAATCTTTCCAAAGAAGAAGTCTTGAATCTTGAAATTCCTACAGGTCAACCTATCGTTTACGAGTGGAGCGAAGGTGGCTGGCAACGTCGGTGATTTCTTGACAAGTCGAGCCTGGATTTGGGCCCCTGCTTTGTACATAGCAGGTTTGCTACTGATGAATCTGCTATCGATCCCCCTAGCTCCGGAAGGCATACCGGAGGATTGCCCTGAAAATTCGAGGAATTGTGAGCGTCGCCAGATTATGCTTGATGTCGGTGAAGAAGAATTGCATGAGGCTATGGAAGAATGGGTGGACACACGAATCTTCACAGCGTCTTTTAGTGAAGGACACATTGTTGATAGGACTCTTCTGATGCAATTTCCAGATGATGTAACCTATGAGAACAAGTGTGGTTGGATCGAAGTTCAGAGTGAATCCCGAATCGGGGGCTCGGATTTTGGAGTAAATGCAGACCGTTTGGATGACCTCGAAGATTTCTTGGAATCTTACGATTTCAAAACCACTTGTCAGTAAGCGATTCCGTCATCGTTAACGAAGACAACGTTTACACCTAAACCCGCTTTATGAAAAGCAATAAGTTCCAAAGAATGGATTCTATGTCCAGTTGGAGCAATACCCAAGACCTGACGCTTATCCTTTCGAGAAAACCATGATTTTTTCTCGCCAATGAGTCTTCTCTCTCCTTCAATATCTTCGAACCAAGGTAGTGGTCCTTCGGGAGAGAATTGTATTCCTAGGATTAGGTCGACACCATCAGTTGATTGAGCAGCATCCGCATCTGCGCCGCTTGGGATTGCAGGGCAATTTGGATGAGTGTGTAGCCAGTGAGTAAAGCGACCAGCTCTTGGGCCTCTATCACTACCGAAGACTTCGTCAGTCCATTCCTCAGGTAAATGATGCACAGAGAATGAATCTCCTCTGTTGACCCTCTTGGCCTCATGGATTCGATAGCCTTGACCTGCGAACAGATTTTTCGTTTGATTGGAGCCTTGGAATTCAACCTCAACCTCGGGGAAATTCCTATCTCTAGAAACATCGAGCCCAACCAAAATTTCATCTGGTAATGATTTGAACGCCCATTCTAGGATATCCTCCAATATTCGAGCAGGGAAGTGAACCTGAGCGACATACTCGTCTCTCCTATTGTGAGATTCATCATTGTAGATGGCGACAGCATCTGCCAACCAGTCGCTCACCATACACGTCCGATGAAACACTTAGTCATGAATAAGTCGCAAAAATTGGTTTTCCGGGGAAATCTTTGAAAAACCAAAACCAACACAATCTGTTTATGGCGAAGAAGAAGCGCGGCTTTGGACGAATCTTCGGTGCAATTACCGGGAGTCCATACGAACGCTTGCTGAAGCAAGTCGACAAAGTAGTCGATGAAGCGGATAGCGATAGAGCACTCGCCAAGACCTTGAGGAAGTTGGTTAAGACCGTAGGTCAACAATATGAAGAAGGCAACATCGATGACGAAGAGCACGATTTAGTCATCGAAGCAATAGAAGAAGTCGACCCAGAAGGCCGTTCATTCTCTAGGTTAACAGATGACAGCGATTCATTTTACGACAATGGCGACATGCCAGATTCTCCAGAACTTAAACTCGGAAAGAGAAAGAATTTGGATGATTTGATGAAATCTCAAGGAAATGAATTCACAGGTTCATTTGGAAGGGATGAGTTCGAAGAGTTCAGACAACAAATGTCAGCAGATTTCTATGCAGATTCGGATGATGCTATCGCTGCAGGTGACCACCAACATGAGATTAGAACTCAAAACCGAGTATTCGCTGATGCTGAGGAAGGTATTACTCAGCTGAAGAAAAAGATGGCAGAAGAAAGCGGTCTTGAAGATCCAAACGCCGTTGAAGAAGAAGAGGATGAGAATTACTACACAGATGATGACGGCGTCGAATGGTGGAAAGATGATGATGGCTACTGGTGGTACAGAGAGCCAGGTCAAGACGATTGGCAGCCTCACGACTGATTCCAGATTTCTAAGTCTGGAACACTGAATTTGACAATTCCAATATCAGCTCCAGCGACTAGCATGGCATTGTTTGCCATACTTGCGGAACTCATCGCAATGATAGTTCTGGGCCTTTGTACATCGGCCGAAAGCAATCCTTTCAGCACATCTAATCCCCTTGTTGGTGGCATGTAATGGTCTAGCATCAAAATATCAGGAGAATATTCTGAAATCCTCTCAAGATAGTTTTGCGAATCCCAGTATTGTTTGAACTCAATTTTCTCTAGGTTGACTCCACCGCTAATTAGCAAGGCTTCGATGTCAAAAGAATCGTCGAAGGCCAGCACCATCATTCCACAACATCCCACCAATTTGGAACTTCAAACCACTCAGGTGCGGTTTCTTCATCACGGTCAATCAATGGTAAACTCAGTACTGAAGAAGAATCGATGTTCACTTGCATTCCAATTGCCGCACAAGCACTTGGCAAGTAATCCATGCCCATTTCAGTCAATTCAATGGTAATTTCATTACCAGCAGGGATGATTACGTCCATTGGGTTGAACTCCATCTGCATGTTGTAAGTGGTAAGAGGCGTTACGGTCTTTGCTTCATATCCTCCGTCTCGATATCTAACGTCCATTGTGGCGTGACCGATTCTGAGGTTTTGAGTTGCATCAAACATAGTTGCGAACACTTGTCCACCATCACACAGTCCAGTCGTTGCGGAAAGATGTAGGGTTGGTAGACCTGAAATGAATCTATCATTATCCGAAG
Source organism: Candidatus Poseidoniaceae archaeon (assembly GCA_022452125.1). GTDB lineage: Archaea > Thermoplasmatota > Poseidoniia > Poseidoniales > Poseidoniaceae > MGIIa-K1. The sequence goes on along the minus strand of JAKURJ010000077.1, from coordinate 2,346 downwards.
CAGGAATTGTTACTGTAACGCTTGATGTAGCGCTGACAGTGCTTCCCGATGAAGTAGCCTGGTCTAGGGTTATTTCTTCCCAATACATGTCCTCTGGCGGCCAAGTATCTTCTACGTGCCATCGACCATCGTGCCTTTGCATTTGTACATGCAATTCTGGCATTTCGCCGTTACCTTTGAGCCAGTATTCAAACCACCAGAACAAGTCCACTGCCCAGTCCATCCTCGTCATTTCGGGGTATGCTTCGGCACCATATCCTGGAGATACTGCATTTTGGTGAGTCGTAGGCTGGTCAGGATAATTGTGAGCCCATTGCCCCATTATTCCTCTAGCAGGAATTCCTGCATCTCTCATTAGTTGATAGGTCGGGAATGCGTGGTATGGATCTACATTCCAATCCTGCATTCCCCACACGAGATACACGCTTCCTTTGTAATTGGCAAGGACATCAGGCAGATGTCTTCTTTCATCCCAATAATCATTCCATTCTGCTCCACCATAGTGCGCCCAGAGGTGGGTAGTAAAGGGGTTGAGTGGACCTTGGAGGTCATCCTGACAAACTCTCATTTCGTCGGTAGTCAAATCGCTGGTTGCTGCCCAATATGCTGCATCATAACCAAGTGCCCTGAACTCGCTTGAGCCATTGCGGTAGAACATTTCCTGAACTCCGATTGAGCCTGAAATTGGTACTATTGTCTTCAGGTGCTCTGACGGGTTTTGGGCTGCTTCCCAGTTTGTTGTACCAGCATAGGATTTGCCCATTAGCCCTACATTACCGTTGGACCAATTCTGCTTACCTAGCCAATCGACAACAGCTTGGATTCCGATTTGTTCGCCCAAGCCTTTCACGTCTTGACAATGTGTAGACTGGCCTGTTCCAAAAGTGGAGGCTTGCGCGAGTGCGTACCCGTGTGAGATGAAATTGTTGTAGACCCATTCGCCAACACCACGGTCAGGGATTGTGTTTGGATTTGAATCCTCACCAACACCTGGCATACCTTCTCCTCCGAAGTCGTAGTATGGGTGTATGGTCATGATTACTGGAACCTTAACTCCCTCAGCAACGTCTGGCAGCCATAATGCCACATGCATCACATCTGGCTCTGGGAATCCGACATCATCTTCAGAGGGAGGTAATTCAACTTCAATGAAGTGTTCAGTGTAAGTTCTAACTCCTAGTGTGCCGTTTATTGGCAATACAGACCTCTCTTGACCTGGTACGTATAGTTCCAACTCATGTCGTTCGTGAATTGGAACTTCCCACCAATTAGGAACACTGGTTTCTGTAAAGGCTTCCTCATCCAATATTTTACCAACGTTCGTGCCGAGTAATAAGAAAATTATCGCAACAGCAAAAGTGGTACCCAAGGTGATGTTGAGAGTATTATCTCCCGAGTCCGGGACGATTTCTGCCTCGAACACTTCCTCCTGCATTACCACTACGAGTAATGACTTCCTCATCAGTCTTATCTAATCCAGTCTCAGATACAAATCCTCAAAGAGTGAATGCTCAAGCATTAATCATGGGCGAACAATATACTGTCGCAGGCCAGTCAATACCGACGATTACTACAGCTTATGGTGGATTTCTGATTCTATGGGGAATCGTAGTTTCACAACTTTCTGATGCAGCGTCATTCACTTCTTACATCCCTTCATTCATGGGAATTCCGCTTCTGATTTCGGGCATTTTAGCAACTAAGATTCCTGAAAAGAGGAAATTGTGGATGCACATCGCTGCCACATTTGGATTGCTTTGCGCATTAGGCGGATTAGACTTCATTAGAGGCATGTTAAGCGATGAGGGCGCGTTTGCTTTACCTGCAGCTGGTGCATCCAAGTTGATGCTATTAATCACGGGTTCAGTCTACACCTACATTTGTGTTCAATCTTTCATACATGCAAGAAAGTCTAGAGAAGAATGATTTCATAGATTGAGTTACTCGGTCAATCATGCGAGCCGTAGCAGTACTCCTGTGTATGCTACTTTTCGCGCCTGTCGTTGGGGCAAATTACGAGACCGGAAACGAGTCTTGGAGAGAAGTTGAAGTTGATGTCTCCCAATGGGATGATGGCCCAGAATTAGAAGGCTCACCTATGGATAACCCACGCCCCGGCGATGCTGTTTTGAAGATCAAAGTGTCATACAAACCAAGTCACTTAGCGTCAGAAGTACAAGGTGAAATTATCATTGAGTTGTTTGAAGAGTGGGCCCCAAATACCACTACGAACATGATTAAAAATGTAGAGAACGAAATATATGATGGAATATTTTTCCACAGAGTAATAGATGGTTTCGTTACACAGGCAGGTGCCCCAACCTGCAAAGCGGTAGGAGGTTATCC
>JAKURJ010000076.1 GCA_022452125.1 Candidatus Poseidoniaceae archaeon | reverse complement strand
TACATCAATTCCTAAATCGTAAGATTCAGTTAGTGAGTTATCTGTGATTATAACTTCTCCATCTAGGAAAGTCCACGGCTCATGCAGAGCGTATGCCATGGGTAATTTCCCGTTGTGTTCAGTGTATAGCGAATATCTCTCGAAAAGAAAGTACTCAAGCGTATCTTTCTTTGCTCCTCGTAAAGAACCGGTAAGTTTGCATTCTCCCGTGAGACTCAATCCATCACGCTTGCTTTTTGATTTCCATAAAAATTTGCCATCAGCAAAATTCAGTTTACATTTTGAGTAACGGTAAGGTAAGCCATATGCCTTAGGCGCATGCCAGCAGGTAATCCTGCTTTGAGCTTCTAATGTCAAGAATAATACTCCAGCCTTTCCATTTTTTTTGACATATGTTCTGATATTGAATTCTGGGAATGTTGAGATTCCGGGAACTGAGGGAAGAAACCTAGGTCTAACGTTTCTCATTTGAAAAGGGATCACTCCGACATATGCCTTACCTTCAAACAAATCCAATTCCAGCCCTTCAGGAATATAAGGTGCAATCTTTTCGGGTCTAACTTCCCAGTGCATGAAAGTAAGATTTCTCCATTCTTGAGATAGAGCGTGTGGCCTATCTGGCATAGAAAATGGAAGGTGATGTCTACTTATTTCCCTAGCCATTGAAAACACTCAGTAACCCGATATTGCTGGCGTGGATTATTCCATTTACAAGACACCACAGAGAAATTGGAATCAGTGCCCAACCTAAAGCCTGTGAGAACGGTCCTGAACCGAAAGACCCGAATGCGCGGGAAACAGCACCTCCCCAAGATGCAACGAATCTGATCAACAAAGTCAGCACTCCTGCTACAAGAATATGGACAATGAGCAGTAGAGGGCCCAGTAGGTAACCCATGCCACCAGTCATTGTTGTAGCAGCTACACCTTGGGGTAGAGTGGCAGGGAATGCTAACCAAATGAACCAGCCCATCCAGAAACCAATCAATAGGTCTCTCTCCACGTCTTCAACTTCTCTCCAGTTTCTGAATCCCTCAGAATACATTCTGTGCAATCTATTTGCTACAAATTCGATTTCCTTCGGAGTTCCAACGATTGCGGCCCTAATTGCCGCTGTAACAAACCAAAACAGAAGGCCCAGGTCGACCCAAGTTCGTATGTCGTTATCGCCCGGAACAAATGACATAATCATTGGAGCTAAATTGACCATCAAGAAACCGATTCCACCGGCTAGTGCTACGCTTCCCCACAAAGAACCGGGCACTTGTGCTTCTTCCGGTACTTCGAATTTTTTCCGAGGTAAGGCAACAAATAGCATAGCCAGACCAGGTCCCCAAAATAGGCTTAGAGTCGAAAAGACCGATTGTTGTCCTCCATATCCGATATCGTCTATTGCGTCGATTATGTCTTCAGAACTTGCGGTTCTACTCGCAGAGAAAGTTACGTGTCCTGATGAATCGATCACCACAATCGAATCAGAAATACCCATAGGCATCCTTTGTGCAAACCTACTTTCTCCATCATCGATTAGGATAGGCCAAGTTGCGTTTGTGATATCAGCGATGATGTCTAAGTCATCCATTCGAACATTTTCTCCTGTTACAACTTGAACTATGCTGACGTCATCTCCTCGCCGGTCTGCAACATTTTCTAATTGTTTACTTTGGTCAACTGCATTTGAAGAAGCAGGAAGTGTAATTCCGATAACTACTGCATCCTTTCCATTCAGTAAATCGTCTAATGATACCGAACCGTTCCCGTTTTGGTGCAGGATGAATGATGGCGCTCTTGCATCATCTGCCACAATCGCTTCTCCTCCTAAATCGGGCAGGTTACTTGCTAGTGGTATCATCAAAATCGCCATGATTACCAGTGCTGCCATCAACGGTGGAGGAAGAAGTAATCCTTGTCTTAATTGTACGATTAGGTAGGCTAAAACCGCTACAAATCCAGATATCGAAAGCCATAGGAAAGCACTTGCTAAAGGCTCTTCATCAGCTTCTACATTGAATCTGATAATTCCTTCATGGTCACAATTCTTGCCTGCGACTCCGTTGATTCCAGTGTCGATTGTTTTCAGACATACAATCAGGACATTGTCTCCCGCAGGCAAGGGATTTGTCCCCGTCCAAACCGTTGAAGGCCTGCCCATGTCATCATCTCTAGGATATTTTTCACTGGTTGCAGTGAACCCTTCTGCACGCATGTCTTCATCATACACCCTCTCCTCATCAGGTTCCACTGGTCCGTATATGTTTAGAGAAGTGAAGTCTTTGTCTAGGTCATCAAATCCCCAAGGTAAAGTGGCAACGAGTTGGATATGTGCTAGTTTAGAGTCGTCTACTGTAACTTCGACAACTGGAGAGAATAGGTCGCCTTTGATGACAATCCCTCCAGCGAATTCACCATCTCCTCCCCATTCAATATTGATATTGTAAGGACAATTTGTCGATGCCGTCATTGAGTAGGTGATAACGTCATCTGGCCTTGCAGTGATATTTGCAAATTCAATTTGCGTACTCATGTTGTGGGCATCTGCTGAAGATTCATACACATTGGTGACAACTGTTCCAAAGTATGAGAAATCTCCAATTTGGACTTGTGTGTCTATCGTGACTGGGTTGTTTGTGCGGCATTGGGCAAGAGGAAATCCAGTGCCTGCTTGCACGTATGCTGCTACGTATGTCGAGATCTCAAAAGAGCCATTGAAGCCCATTTCAAGAGGTGGCATGGAGAGTGGGCCAATAGATGCAGACTGGCCAGTTGTAATCTGTACATTACCCATAGATGCGTCTTGATAGTCGCGGGTCAGGTTGACATTATTTTCTGTGCCACTGAGATATATTCTGTGCAGTTCGTTGCCTTCCCATCTTACATACCCCGGCTTGTAGATTTCATCTTCACCAGACGCGTTTGAAACGATTGGAGTTATGGAAGGAATACATATGCACACCAGTGCAAAAATTGCAATCCACCTCCTCTGCATATTACCACCCAAGCAGTATGAGTTGAAGAACCCACATCATAGATGTGGGAATCCTAGGTGCCACCACATTGCAACAATTCCAAAGGTAATTGCGGCTGCATTTACGGTCCCTTTAGTCATCAAACCACGGTTCTCTAGAACCGCTCCTAAAACGCTGTCTACTTGACATCCTCGCCAGCCTACAACAGCGACCAGTGCTGCTAATTCGATATTTGCCTCTGATACAAATGCTAGTACTGCAATGATTGTTGACCCGACTAATGCTGCGAGTTGTCCGTTTGGAGAGAAACCTCCATTCAATCCAGGCTCACACTTTTTCATTGTAGTAATCATTCTCACCCTATCATCAAGACAACCAATTTCTGAAGCGAAAGTATCAGCAGCAGCTACTGAAACAGCAGCCGAAAATAACCAGAGTCCGTTTTCGTGGTCATCTAAAGCGAACGCGATAATCGCTACCAAACCGGGTAGTCCTCCATTTGCCACGACATTGCCCCAACTTCTGTGACCGTCGCTGGATTCAGAAAGACCCTTAGCGGCCTTTTCTTCAAATCTCCATTTTGTTGCTTTGTGAGCGGTTCCTAGGAAACCGAGTAGTATTACAAGCCATGTCCAATGTCCAAGTGCACCAACGATTATTCCCAAAGCAGCAGCGGCATAAACGCCCAATCTGTCTAGGACCCGGTATTTCTCAGAAATGAGGATTAGCACCCCGACTATTCCAAAGGTAACTAGCATGTTACCTTGCTCTAGCCCAGGTTGCATGATGTCAATCATGTCTCTCCCCAATCACTCCCGACGGGAATCACCGTCTATACCTTGCCCCTATATTTGTTTCAAAAAAACGGTTTGTTAAGGTCAAAAATTATGACGGAAGATGCATTACTGCGGCTAATATTTCTCTTCCGATGACCCACAAAGTAACAATCATCACTAGAATCCAAGATAAACTCGCAATAACTTGCACCACGATGTCTGTTTCCATGAACAGCCATGAAACAATCCAACTGCTGCCATTCCAGATGGCATGCCCTAGTATTGCAAGAGAAATTCCGGCTATTGGGCTTCTTGGAAGATTCCAAACTTTGTCGAACGGCTTGTAGAGCCAACCTCTAACAGTTCTACCCATTGAGCTCAACTCTCGCTGAGTGTTCACAATTTGTCCTGTTTCTCCATCAAAAACCACCCAATTAGTTTGGTCCTGGGCCTGCAAATTTTGTGGTTTAATCCCTCTTTTTGTGCACAGGAACCAGCCTATTGAAACTCCTGATAGCCCGGTCCACAATGCGTGACCGGGTATTGAGCCAATTCCTCTGATTACAGTAGTTAGAGAGTACGTTACTGCTAATCCACTGAATGATCCCATGATGTATTGTAGATTTTCCAGTAGTGCAAATCCTAGGCCCACAGAAAAGCCGATTTGGAATCCTCTCTTGGGGGAGTCAATCAGTTTGTACAAACTCAATACGAAAGCTGCTTTGCACAATTCTTCACCAACCGGGGCACTAACTGTAAGAATTAGGAATTCGCCGAATGTTCCTGGTCCCATCGAATAAATTCCTACAGAAATTAAGATCAGTGGGAATAGTAAGGAATTGATTACAAGTGCAGGAAAAGTCGAAAGCATCCCAGCAATCAGCATCTTTTCACCTTCGAGTTTAGTTGTCATTATTTGGAAGTGACGAGTAGAGAACGCCCACCAAGCATGCACGGGTAAAGAAAATCCAAACAGCCAAGCAGGCACTCCTACTAGTACTGCCAAAATCAACCAAATTGGTTCTTCGCTAAGCATCGCAGGTAACAATCCCAAAAATGCGGTTATGACTGTTAATGTGAAAACGACCCACAGAGTTGAAGTCGGTGGCATTTCAAGCGGTGGTGAATCCTTGACTAAATGATGTGAAAACGAGGTAGGAACAGGAGTAATCAACATCCTAGAATCGTTCAATATGTGCTGAGTCTTCCCGGTAGGTGAAGGATTAGCTACGACTACATGAGTTAACTTTGGTCTTCTAGCGTAAATGAAAACAAGTAGCAAAGGAACAGAACATACTAAAGAAAAAATGGTTAATTCAGAATCACCATCTACAATTCCGAATAAAGACAAAACCATTACTTGTGCAATAATGTACAGCAGTAAAACAATGCCTAACATTCGCCAAATTGTGCTCCAAGGTGAAGATTTAGAAGCTAATGCAAGACCTTTGGGAGGTGGCGTAAGTGGCGCCATCATGGTCTGCATGAGGGTGCCAGAGAGGATGGCATAAACCAATTTTGCCTAGGTCCCCGCTCAGTTCGCCCATCACTCGTCACTGAAACAGCAGTCCGCTCAAGTGCGCTCATCATCGCAGGGATTGGTCCTAGTGGGCGTTGGCGTTTAACCATCCGGTTGAGATAAACACTCATTCATTAGCAAATCGAATGAGTTCTGTGTATGAGTTGGGCGGATTGGTTGTTTGCTCCTAGGATAGACCATAGGGGTTGGCAAACTCCAAGTGAAGCATCTCGAATATTCTTGATAATCACTTTGCTAGTAGTGGGTTGGTGGTATTGGGAATCAACTCACGAAAACCTTGCGATTTGGATTGGCATGACGATTTTGGTATCGACTCCAATACTGACTGTAGGATGGTATCTCCTATCACTAGTTGCCAAAAATAGACAAGTGCAATTGCTGACTCCAAAGGTAAAGAAACCCTTGGAAGAAAAAGGAAGGCTTCCTTCTCAATTCAAGAATCCGTAAGTCCAATCGTGTGGAGGAGCAAAAGTCTCCTTGATCGAACGTGGACTGACCCAGCGAAGCAGATTCAATGGTGAACCGGCCTTGTCGTTGGTTCCACTTCCTCTTGCGCCACCGAATGGTTGCTGTCCTACGACTGCACCAGTTGGCTTGTCGTTGATGTAGAAGTTGCCTGCGCTGAATCTCAAAGCTTGCAAAGCGGTCTCAATGTTCCTGCGGTCAGTAGCAAAAATAGAACCAGTCAAAGCATATTCAGAAGTTGAATCACACACTTCTAGGATTCTTTCAAAGTCGCTGTCAGGATAGACATGGATTGAAAGTACTGGGCCGAATATTTCCTCTGCCATTGATTCATATCTCGAATCCTTGCACAGAATTGTTGTTGGCTCTACGAAGTAACCAGTCTTGTCATCATATCCTCCACCAGTTACAATTTCGCAACTTGGATCTTCTTTTGCCCTATCGATATATCCAGTGATGTTGTCGAATGACTTTCTGTCGATAACTGCAGACATAAAGTTGGAGAAATCTCTTGGGTCACCCATTCGAATCTTAGAAACTTCTTCACAATACTCGTCTTTTATTTCATCCCAGACGCTCTCTGGAATGTATGCACGGCTTGCTGCACTGCACTTTTGTCCTTGGAATTCGAATGCACCACGAAGTAGTGCAACGGTTAGAGCACGCTTGTCGCAATCTGGGTGTGCAACGATGAAATCCTTGCCTCCGGTTTCTCCAACAATTCTTGGGTATGAACGCATGTTCTCAAGGTTGTTTGCAATGTCTTTCCACATCTTTCTGAATACTGCAGTCGAGCCCGTGAAGTGAACTCCAGCTAGTTCTGGATGAGACATACAGATATCTCCAACAACACTTGCTTTTCCAGGTATGAAATTGATTACACCAGGTGGTAAACCAGCATCCATCATCAAGCGCATTAATCTATAATTCGACACATAGGAGTTCCTTGATGGTTTCCAAACACCAGTATTACCCATAATTGCCGCACTTGAAGGAAGGTTTGCTGCAATGCTGCTAAAGTTGAACGGAGTTACGCTGAATACGAACCCTTCAAGTGGTCTAACTTCGCTTGAATTCCACATAGAAGACGGCGAGACTGGAGGTTGGAGATCCTCGTAGATTTGACGGCAGTAGTCGCTGTTGAATCTCCAGAAATCGATCAATTCACAAGCGGAATCGATTTCTGCTTGGTGGCAAGTCTTTGATTGATTTAGCATAGTGGATGCATTTATTTCAGCACGACGAGGCCCTGCTAGCAATTCGCTAGCTTTCAGGAAAATTGCACAACGAGATTCCCAAGGCATAGTTGACCACATATCATGAGCCTGTAAAGCAGCCTCAATAGCAGACTTGACTTCCTTTTCTCCAGCCATGTGCACTCTTGCGATAACGTGACTATGGTCATGAGGCATTACTTGCTCGACAACATCTCCAGTGAATACTTCTTCACCTTTGATGATACAAGGGATTTCCAAAACTTCTCTTTCCTGCTTTTCGAGTTCAGCCTTCAGTAAGGTTCTCTCATTGCTTCCAGGAAGGTATCCTAGAACCGGCTCATTGACAGGGGTTGGGGGTCGAACTACGTTGTTCACCATATCCACCCCGAAGGGGTGTGGCACAAAATAATGCCCATCAATACAAATGAGACATTTTGTGCCTTACTTTAGCTAATTTTGGGGCTACAACCATTTGACAGTAGCCGTTTCCTGGGTTCAATTCGAAGTAGTTGTGATGGTATTCTTCAGCCTCATGGTAGTTTGACAACTCCGTTATCTCGGTAACAATTTCATCATCGAAATACTGTTGAAAATCTTCTTTGATTCGGTGTGCGAGAATTTTCTGATCCTCATCAACGTAGTAAATTACTGAACGGTACTGTGTTCCAATATCGTTTCCTTGACGATTTAGTTGAGTAGGGTCGTGCACAGTGAAGAAAACTTCCAGTATGGTTTCGTATGAGATTATTGATTCATCAAAAATAATCTCAACCACCTCTGCATGGCCAGTGGAGCCACTGCAAACGGATTTGTAGTTTGGATTCGGATCATGTCCACCCGCATATCC
>JAKURJ010000075.1 GCA_022452125.1 Candidatus Poseidoniaceae archaeon | reverse complement strand
GAATTACGCTGGATACAAGTTGTGCCATTTGAGAAGGTCCTAGCGAACACAGACCATGCTAGTATTCGCAGTAAAATAGTCAATGGCCTGTATGGATCTTCGCTATCGGATAAAATTGCAAATAAAATGTAAAAAGTTACAGTAAGAGCTAGAGGTTCCAAAACCGACCAACCGTAGCCTAGAATTGAGTTGTGGTATCTTACTTTCAAATCACGCCCAATAAAATGCTTGAGTAACTGCCTGTAACTATACAGGTTCTGAATTATTTTTACAGGCGATGAAAGAAAAGGGAGTTTCCCGTCTCTACGGAGAACCTTGTTCTCAGAAACGCCCATAGAAACTCCTGAGTCAAACTACCTTTTCAATGAAACCGCCATAAAATGGCTTAGTTGTGCTTTTGACAGTAGTTCACTGACGACCAGCATCGAACATTTCACGAAGGCTGCCATCGTTCAACATCTCGAGAGCGATGTCTGAGCCGCCAATCAATTCGCCGTGTACGAATACTTGAGGCATAGTCGGGAAATCAGACCAAGCGCAAACTGAAGGTATAGCGCGCGGGTCAGTTAGAATGTTAACAGATGCAAAAGGCTCTCCTAGAGATTGCATTACTTGCGCTGCTCTGTTTGAGAAGCCACATTGAGCAGCTCCGGGTTCTCCTTTCATGAATAGCACAAGTGCGTGCTCGTCTACTATTGCTTGCAATTCTTCTGGTGTCCAGTCCATTTGTCTCACTCCTTGTTTTGGTGTTTTTGAATCCGCTTAATGTGGATTCCTGTTCCTCCAGCATGTGGATGGAATACTGTATCTCCTGCAGTTTCTGCTTGTGCAGGCGTCATGCATCTGATATCAATTGCATGAATTGGTCTTGGGATATAGGGTTTGAAATGATTCAGAATTATTTTTTGGCGCTGCAGTGGCCGCATTCCTTCGAATGATTCTGAGATTACGCGAATATGGAAATGGTCTTGTGTTCCATTGAGATCGATTGCTTCAACATCACAATCTGGAATAACTCCGCGAATCTCTTCTTCTAGCCACTCACAGGTCACCATGTGATGACGCAGAAGGCGCTGTGCTTTCAACCATTGTCCTACTGGGCCAAACATGCGCCGGCCAAAATTAGCACGTGATACCGTGTGGCTGGCCTCGTCAGATGGACTTGCAATCATCTTCGGATTAATCGGCCAAGTAATTCTTGCTAAAGCGCTACTGCAATCCGATTATGGCTTAATTGTCGTAATATTGGACGCGTTTGCAACAATGTACATCCTGATCGATGCCGGGCTTCCCACAATCATTGCTAGAGACGTCCCCCGTTCTCCAGGTGCGAGTCGAAAGGCTGTGCGGCGTGTACTAAAGTTGCAGGCTTTAATCGCGGTTCCGTTTTTGCTCGGCAGTGCCATTGTTTCAACCTCGATTTGGGATGATGCTCCATTGGGATTGTTGATAGCTTGTGCTGTAGTTGCTTTTGGACACATTATGTCCTATCCCCACAAAGCGATGTTGAGAGCCTTGGGCGAGGCTAGAATTGAGTCGATTCTCAAATTAATTGAGCGCGTAATTACAACAGGATTGTACTATCTTTTCCTAGTAAATGACTACGATTCTCCTACAATTTATGCATGTGGATTTTCAATTGGAGTTTTAATTTCTCTAATTGGAACTTTATGGATGGGCGAGAGGCTTGCTCGAGATGGAAATGACGATTTGCCACAAGAGTGGAATTCGAGTAAAGCCCTGCTGATTTCAGCTCTACCATTTGCCGTGACTTTGGGCATCTTACCATATGTCACTAAGCTAGAAAAGTTCCTCCTTGCGGGCCTAGCATCCTATGATGATGTGAGTTTGTATCATGTCGCTCAACTGGCATGGATTGCTGGGCTTATGCTACCTCAAGCAATGCGCGCCGCATTATTACCGTATCTTGGTGAAGCTAGAGATGATCCTGGAAAATTCTCTGAAAGAATGCTTGCTGCTCATCATTGGACTATTGCAATACTACCTGTTGGGTTAATTGCAGGTCACCTGATTGTTTCATTTTCAATCCCTAAGTTCTTCGACTCGAATTATGCTGATGCGGTGCAGGTTTTCGATATACTGCTAGCAGGTTGGGCGATGACATTGCTGGCTATTCCGTGGTATGTTGCCCTACAAGCAGGACATAACCCGTGGAGATTTACAACGCTGATTTTGCTTGTCGTACTTGCAGCAGGATTATCGGGATGGTTATTGATTCCTGAATATGGGGTGATGGGAGCCGCTTGGGCTAGCGTTATTGGCTGTTCAATAATGCTCTCGTTTTCTAAGCTACTATGCGGTGATGAAGAGAGGTTAAGTGATGGTCTTGCGCTGTTCAGTGTAGCGATTTGCTACTTGCTGTCGATTGGAAGTTCTCTAGCATTAATTGGCCTGCTTACAATGATTCCAGCAAAGAACTCCATTGATTTCTTACGTTCTCAAACTGGCTATTTACAGGAAGAGTGAGGTCTTGCCCGTCTGCTAATCTGCTTTCGACAGCATCTGCTAAATCAGCAACTTCTGGTTTACACACATCCATCCATTGCGACATGTCCCCCACATCAACTGCGACAACCGGGCAACCACACGCAATTGATTCCTTAGCAACTAACGGACCTGATTCACGAGTTGAAGTAATCAGGCAAACGTCCGCGGCTAGCATCCTATCCCATACCATGGAGCGAGGTTGCTTCTTTAGAGTTGTAATTCCTACTTTCCAACCCCGTGTTTCTAATTCCTCGCCAACTCTCAGTGACAAGAGGTGATTCTTTTCTGGACGACGTGGGTCGGCTGGAAATAGAATATCGATTTTCGATTTCCTGAATAATCCGTTGAATTTCTTCATCGGTTTCAACCACTCATCATCAACATTAACGTGGCAGGGGATGGTGATCGAATCAAATCTTGAAAGAGAGTCTGAAACAACGATTAGGCGATTTGCTGAGCGTGCAAGCGATTCGATTCTTTTTCCACGATGGTCATTTAATGCAACATCAAAATCATGTCCGTGAACTACTGCTATCCAAGGAACACCGTGCTTTTTTGCGATTGATTTAGCCGCATATGCTGCGGGCCAAATAGTGTGGCAGATTACAACGTCTGGCCTCCAAGCACTTCTTATCCGGGATGAACTAAATGCTGTTACTGCAGGGAAATCGGGGAGCTCCCAATGGCGCTTTACCGCAACCTCAAAATCACCATGAGTGTATGATTTAGGTGCCTTAGAAACACCCTCCATAGTTGACCTTCGTGCCTCATTCATCCTAAGCATTCTAGGAAGAACATTGAGGATTTTTACCTCATGTCCTAGTGATTTTAGCAATTCCGCATGGTCGCTAACAAATGTTCCGCGCGCAACATTTCCCGGCAATGGGAAAAGCCGGGTAACCAGCAAGATTCGCATCGAGATCACTCTAGTGCTTGATGGATTACTGCAAGGTTGTCTGATACACTGGCCTTGTCGTTGAACAAACCAGAGCCAACTACGCAATTTGAGACCCCCCAGTCGCGCAGCATCGCTATGTTGTGGGATTTTACTCCCCCGTCAACTTGGATTTGGACCGGTCTTCCACCAGCTGCTACTTGTGCATCGATTGCTTTTTTCAATCTTCGAATTTTCGATTCAACGGTAGGAATGAACGACTGTCCGCCGAATCCTGGATTTACACTCATTATCAGCACAAGGTCGATTTCAGATAGTACTTCTAATGCTGCATCAACAGGAGTACCTGGATTCAAGGTGACTCCTGCGCTTGCCCCTGCTGCTCTAATTGCTGTGACGCACCTGTGTAGATGCTTAACCGCCTCAGCGTGAACAGAAATGTGGTTACATCCGGCGTCGATATATTGCTGAAATGATTCCTCAGCGTTCTCAATCATCAAATGAGCATCGAATGTCGGACCATCTCCTAATGCCTTGCGCAGCTTGGCAATTACTGGTGGTCCAAAGGTAAGGTTCGGTACAAAATTACCGTCCATCACATCGAGATGTAGCCAATCCAACCCTGCATCAACAGCCTCGCTGCAAGCGTTTCCTAAGTCTGCAAGGTCTGCTGTTAGCACTGATGGTGCGATAATCATCACTACCCTCTCATTACACCCGAGAAGGGGCCAAGTCATGAGTATTGGGGTGTACAAACCCTCATAGGAGAGCCCACGGTCGGCAATTTAGGTGAGAGAATGGGTGAAGTCATTTCTGTGGGCGATGCTGATTTCGATAGTGCTGTGAATGGAAATGAATGGGTTCTTGTGGACTTTTGGGCACCGTGGTGTGGCCCTTGTAAAGCACTAGGCCCAATTTTGGAACAAGTTGCATCTGAAATGCCGGTAACTGTTGCCAAGGTAAACACTGATTCTGATTCGATGAACGCGGCCCGCCTCGGAGTACGTGGCATCCCTGCATTATTCCTATTCCACAACGGAAAGATGGTCGCAAACCAAACAGGAATGGTTCCAAAGCCAGCACTGACCAATTGGTTAAACCAACAAATGTCAGCAAGTGATTTCTGATTACTTCAGACTGTCTTTACGCTTCTTGGAAGCGCTTCCAACCTCTCGCAGGAACCGCTCTCTAAGTGCTTCATGAAGCCACATACCTTCTTCCAACTCTAACAGAAGTCCGTATGTCAGCAATCTTTCAGGAGGGTTTCCTTCCCAATTGACTGCAGCAGATAGCTTACTCCATGGAACTGGAGATTCGGCTACGGCAAGAGTGGCCAGTAACTCATGTTCCTCGCCGGGCATGTGGTCGATAATCTCCTCATCAAGGAATTTCAACCAATCTCCGTGAGTCGCTTGGCCGTAGATCTCTAGGAGTTCAAGCGCTAATGGGTGGCCTCCAGTTAATCGGTGAACATCTTCAGCATTTGGAGGAGAGCCATCCATATTTTCTACCCAATCACTAATCTCGTCAATCGATAATCCCTGAAGTGGAAGTTCTTCGACTAATTCCCTAGTATGTACATCTCTTCTATCGTAGACATTCAATGTAGTTCTTGAAATGAAAACCAAACGTAACGGGGCTTTCTTTGAGATGTCAAGTAGCGCACCTAACAAGTCCCTAGCCTCTTTTGCTACATGATGCACGTCATCTAACACGATTAGCCAGTATGGAGGTGGGCCTCCTGATTCGCCTACAAATCTCTCGCGGATGGCTTGTGCATCTGTAAGATATGCTAGCAGTCTGCGACGCCAAGAATCAACATCGAATTCTGCGCCGGGAGTCAAAGGTAAGGTTTCCATCAGCTGATACGGGTCATGTTTGTCATCGACTCCGAATCTGTGAAGTAATGATACTGCCAATCCAACTGCCTTATCCCAAGGCTGGCAAGGATACCAACAAACTGACAAATGTGGAACCTCGGTCATGTGTTCTCCTAGCCAATTTGCCACCAAAGTCGACTTTCCTATGCCTGCGATTCCATGAATAACCATACATGGAGAGCCTTTTTCAAACCAAGAATTCAGTTCTTGAATTGAACCTGTCCTACCATGAACCGGGCGTGTTTTTGGAGGTGATGTGTGGTATGTTGCATGAGCTCCAGCCAGCAGTTTTAGCCTACCCGGAGGAGGCAAGTCCGAATCCTCGTCTTTCTTTGTAACCAATCCAAAACGAATGTCTCCGAAGGTAAGAACTCCTTCGTGTTGTGCGTGAAGAAGGATTTGTAACACTGACAAATCTGCTTGTAAACGAGTTGCTGCTTGGCTAGCTTCTATTTCTAACAAGGTATCAGTTTCGTCACGAATTAAGACTCTAAGTTCTGATAGTTCACCTAATCGCTTCTTGGCCTCACCTCGGCCTTCGTCAGTTAGTTGCCAAGTTTTCTGCCGTCTATCATCGCCGCGAATTGAGCGAGAGTGTTCACTAACCAAACGCTTCTTCAACAATGTTCTCATTGCTCTGCTGACATTAGGGGGGTGCTGAGCGCAGGCTTCTGCTATCCCTGGCCTTGTTAGTGCAGAGGTTACGACGTAGCGGTCTGCCTGTTCGTCTTCATCCAAAAGATGGAGCAGTATACGGTCTTTGACCGCTATATTCACTCGAGGGATATCACCGGCCACGACTCTGCCTACTATGGCATGGCATTCAACGATTCCCCTTTAATGCCTGAAAACCATGTGAACATCTTGACCGTAAATCCTTTTGTAAGGAAGACGCCCGGGTAATATGGCAAGCGCCAGCCGCCGTGCATTGACTCTGATATTTTTGATGATATCAATGAGTTGGGTTACACTTGCGTCTGGAGCAGATATCGACGGCGATGGAGTCGATGATTCCGTTGATGATTGCATTTATGCTGCTGGAAATTCAACTGTAGACCGGACCGGTTGCCCTGACAGAGATGGCGACGGGACGTCCGATTTCAATGATGGATGGACTTCATCGAATCCAAATTTTGCAAAAGATGTTTCAATCCCTCAAAATTATGATTTCACCGATGTTGACCACTCTCCTGATGGTACTGCGATTGCCACCAGTGATGAAAATGGATATTTGCGATTATGGAATGCTACAACGGGTTCCAACTTCCGGTCAGTGAACGTTGGAGGAGAGTTGTCTAGTGTATCTTGGTCTGGCGATGGCAGATTTATTGGCGTAACCAGAAATGACGATTCGGCGCATGTTTACTATTCGGGCAACTTATCCAGTGTTCATGGCACAATAAGTGCTGATGTTGGAGGAGGAGACTACCCCTATGACATTGACCTTTCACCTGATGGAGAAATGGCTGCGATATCTATCGGGCGTTCTGGCAATGGCGGTACCAACGGCGTTGTAAGGATGATCAACATGACTGATGGTTCAGTAATTCAGAACCTAAACCCCGGAGGCGAAGATAGATTTTATTCCGCTGAGTTCTCCCCTACAGGAAGCCATTTGCTTATCGGAAGTAACAACGATTTCTATGTTGTCGAAACTTCATCCTGGTCTACGGTTAGGTCCGAGTCATCCCCCAATGCCGCTGTCAATTCAGTCGATTGGTCACATGATGGAAAGCATATGGCAATATGCGAAGGATGGGATGGCGGAGGAGCCACAATCCGACTGTATGCTGCAGGCTCTTGGACGCAAAAGTGGAGTAAATCAATCTCAACGTCCTGCTTGTCTTCAGATTTCTCTCCAGATGGACGACAAGTAATCTTTGGAATGAGTTGGTACCAGGGTGATGGTGCCACAGCAACAATAAACCAACTATCAACATCTAACGGCGTAGATAATATTGTCCAGCCTCGACCAGGTAACTGCAGTTCTGGTAACGGAAACAATTGTGGACAAAACAACGGACTATCGTGGTCTCCAGACGGCTCGAGAATCGCTCAAGCGTTCGGAAGGAACGACGAAGGCTTCTACATTTGGTTCGCAGACTTAGATCCTGACAACGATGGATGGAATACATCTGACCAAGGAGATGGCAGAACCGATGCATTCCCTGATGATGGCACTCAATGGAATGACACAGATAATGATGGATATGGAGACAATCCACTACCTGCATCTCAAGGAGATGCGTGTCCAAATACTTACGGAACCAGCTTCCAAGACAGATTCGGTTGCCCAGATGGCGATGGTGACGGGTACTCCAACGAAGGGGATGAATTCCCGACCGACAACGAACAATGGGCTGATTCTGATTCTGATGGCCGTGGAGACAATTACTACTACGATGTACAACCATTTACTGAATTGCACATGAATCAAAGGGGCGATGCATTCCCGATGAATCCATCGCAATGGAATGACACCGATGGTGATGGTTGGGGAGATAATTACGACAATGCTTCATGGACATCCATCAGACCGGTAGATGACCCTTCTACTCCAGATGAAGACGAAAGTTGGCCTGGAGAGTATGATTCCGCCGCTACACAAGGC
>JAKURJ010000074.1 GCA_022452125.1 Candidatus Poseidoniaceae archaeon | reverse complement strand
TTCTGAATGATGTCGACCTTACAGGTGCAGACCGTGCATGGATGGGCATTGAGATATTCAGGCACCTCGGTATTTCAGACCTTTACACTCAAGACGCCAACGGATTCGTTCTTGCTGAAGTATGGGACGATGCCGCAATGATTGAGGTATTCTCTGAAGATGTAGGATGGGTAACAATCAACTGTCCGAATTCCGCATTCTTCTCAGGACAATGTGCTTCTCATACCAGCTACTGGGGAGGATATGACAACGGCAGACTTGAAAGTGAAGCAAACACTGGTTTGGACGCTGCAATCTACCGATACGGTGGCGCAATCCCTGGTACTCAGTACGGATGGGGTAACTTTACCGAAGAAGACCTAGGTGCATTTGACCTATCTCGATTCACTGGTGAAACAGTAGACATCAGATTCAGATTCAAGTCTGGATGGGAAGGATCGGTTGGTTCTAACGAATCCACTTGGTCTGGAAGAGACGGTTTCGCTATCGATAACATCACGATTTGGAAGCAAAACACAGCTTTCACATCTAATGTACAAAATCAACAATCTAACATCAACATGAACAATCTGGCTCCTAACGAGGATTACACTACAGCGATTTCTGCTGACTTCGTAAATGGAACCACATACCGTATTTCTGCAGTATTGAACTACGGTCAAGATGAGCAGCCAGCGAATGATGAAATTGTAGGATACATTACGGCATTCAATATCTACGACCCTGCGGTGAATGAAATAACTTCATTCAAACCTGGTAGTTTGTACGCTGAAGGCAATTTCCCAGTTAACGTCAAGGTAGAGCACCTTGGTAACACAAACGTATCTTTTGACTTGGAAGCGAAGGTCTACAGTGCCCTTCCTACAGATGTTTACTGTGGTTCACCTCTAGTTGTTTGTGAAGAAGGATTTGAGGGCGGATCTGCTGGATTCAGATACAGTGACGATGGAAATGCAAACGGCGGAATCCTAGACGATTCTAGTTGTACGGAGCAGATTTTCGGCTCTCACGCATACTGGTTCGGCCACCCATGTGACACCGCAAACAGCTTCGGAGATGTTTGGGAGAACGAGACTCTTACTCTACCGGACATTGATTTGACAAGTATGTCTGGCGACTATGTTGCTCTAAACTTCGAATACTTCGCTGAAACATGGTTCGAGATTCAACAATCTGGTGCTACATCTTCGGTTAACGACTATGCAGCAATTACAGTTGACTGGAACAAGGGTGGTTCAGACTACGAAGGTCTAATCTATGGACAATGGATTGATTACAACGAAGATGGATTCTGTATTGTTGATGAAGACGGAAACGGATTCATCGACCCAGAGAACGAGACTACTCTTGATAACACTGAAATCGAATACATCGGCGACCCAGTTAACGTCAACGGTGGCTCTGGAAACTACAACGTATTCTTCAACAGTGATGGATTAGTACAAAGCAGAAGCATTGACCTAACTCACCTTTATGTTGTCAATACAACTTCTCCTGATTCCAACTTGTGGACCGATGAATGTATCAGTTTAGCAGGTTCAACTGTCGACATCAACTTTGAGTTCCGTTCCAACGACGATGGTCACAACGGACAGAACGACGGTGTTCGAGGAGTTGCTTTCGATAACATCTCTCTACAGGAGTTCTCATTCACACAAGATGCAGTCTACAGCACTACTGTAGTAGACTTGGATGCTGAGGAGAACCGCACCATCACCGTTGCAAATCACGACTTTGTTTCTGGTGTTTACAAGATTGAAGTAGAATCTATCTTCGACAATGCTACACAAGGAACACCTTGGTATGGTTACGATGAAATTTCACTAGCGAACAATCTTGGAAGAGTTATCTTCTCGGTTGAAAGCGTAGATATTACACTAGGGAAGCCTGATCAACTATCCTGTTTGTCTGATGTAGTCCTTGATTGTGTTCTGCCAATTGACAGCGCTAAGACTCACGATTGGTCACTATCTGCGACCAACGGTGTTCTTCAAGGAGACTACACATTCCACATGAACGTGGTTGACATGGCCTCTGGAAACCAGGTACACACTACAACTGCTGGCCCAAGCCAGACCTTGGGTCCTCATGAGAGAACAACCATCTCGTTCACTCCTTGGAATGGATGGACGGATGGTCACAAGTACAACATCAGTTACTATGCAACACTTCCTGATGGAAGCACTTCTGGTAATGAAAGATACTTCCATGCAGCTTTCGCTGACCAAATTGACATCGCAATTCTTTCTGGTGATTCAACAAGAGTGACTGCAATCAAGGAAGACCTAGTTATTCTAGGACTGACATACACCCAGTTTGACATCAATGACTGGTCAGAATATCTTGACCTAGGTTGGTTGACTCACTATGACAAGGTGGTAATGCCTTGGCAAGATGTGAACACAGCAAAGCCAAGTGATGAAGGTGGAAAGGGATACTACGAGTTGATTGGTGGTTCTTCTAACCAGAACGCTCTGAAGAGTTTCATGTCATCTGGTGGTACGGTACAGGTTCACTTGTCAGGAGCAACTGATTACTACGAGTACTCCTCATCTACAGGTGAAAGTTTACTGCCATTCAATATGGACATTCAGCCACGAAACACCCCAGAGACTCGAATTACTTACAGCAACATGGAAGTTGCAGATCCATACCATCCAATCTTGGACAGTGTAGATTTGGCAGCATTCCAAGGATTTGACCAATTCGGAACAGTCACTGAGGCTATTGTCAATACAAAGAGCGCATCAGCGACATCAATCCCACGCGCTTGTAATGGATATTCTGAGGAAGGAGGTTCATTCCAGAGACTATTGCAATCCGAAGCAGATGTGCAAGACACCGTCCTCGGTGTGTGCAGTTACGTCGATGGTGGACTAATTGTTACCACAATCGATGTAGAGAGTGTGTCTGACCGTGCTAACAGCACTACTTTCCCTCTACTAGGTAACATGCTATCCTACCACGTCACTCCTTATCCAACTGGATTCGGTACACTAGGCAATGGCCTAGATTTGACAATTAATGGAGAAGTTCCTTCCTTCGACCCTTCAACTGGTGGATATGCATTCCACTACATGAAGAGCAACTCAGAGGTAACCTTCGGATACACAACAACCGCTACTGAGACCTTGTCAACTGATTGGGTAATGAGCGGACCTACCGATTGGGCAGGTGCATCCATGGCTAGTGGTACTGACCACACAGATGTGATGAGCCCTACAGTCAACTTCTGTAAGGTCGACCTTTCATCTGCAACCGGATGTCTACAAGGTGCAACTTGGGAAATCACTCTCTTCTTGCACGATGCAGCAGGGCACTCTCGAACAATCTCTGTCACAGTCATGACTGATGATACCAGAGCGGACGAATACCGCCCAGAAGCTGATGTAATGATTGACATGCGTGATGAATATGCTGACCAAATCGAAGACCGTGGAATCAAATCGGTTTCAGGAGTCGATTGGCCACTAAAGAGAATACACTTGGACGACACAGGTTCACTAACTGTTCACTTTGATGCAAGCAACTCATCTGACGCAGACGCCCTAACCGGTAACGGAATTGAATCTTATGAATGGACTGTCCTCTTCGATAAGCCATACAATGAGGATAACTACAAGTTGGAAGGACACACGTTCATCACTCCATCCTCAAGCGATGGAGCTTGGGCATATACCTTCAGTAACGAAACTGTAGATCCAAGCGGTCAAACAGAGTCGTTAATCCGTATCGAATTGGTAGTATTTGACCAGGCTGGAAAGAGTTCTGACAAGTACAAGATGTACTTCTCTGTAGTTCCTGAAGGATTCGGAGACGCTGAACCAACTATCCAAATCGATTTGTCCCTAAACGGAACAAAGGTCGACAGTGACACAATTACGCTAACAGGTAACATCGTAGATGGTGCTGAGCAAAGCGATGTCTACGTTGAGGCTGCTCTTGAAGACACAACATTCGACCAAACTGCTGTTGCAAAGTACACACTGCAACTAGAAGGCAAGTGGGCTAAGTCCGAACCGCTAGGTGACGGCGATGGCTTCCAATTGACGCTGAACATCGATGACTTATTCGACAACGAAACCAAGTCCAAGAGAGTATTCTTGAAGGTATACGAAGGCGATGACAAGCGCTGGCCTATCATATACTGGATTGAAATTACACTTCCAGCATGTCAAGGCTTAGAAGTTCCAGTCGAGGTATTGGATGCTGAACCGGATGCTTACTGGATTTGGAACGCTGACACTTCAGAGTGTGAATGGTCTGGAGAATATACTGATTCAAACGGCGACGGAATCCCGGACGAAGCGCCAGTCGAGGACGAAGCTGAAAGCGGTGGAGACGACAACATGATTCTCTACATCGGTGGCGGACTAGGATTAGCATTCATTGTTATCCTGTCCTTGTTCTTCGTTCTGAAAGGCGGAAAGGAAGACGACATCATCGATTCTCAGATGAGTGGCGACTTCTCTGCAACAGCTGCCGGATATGCTGGAGTAGCTCAAATGGATCCAATGGAGCAATATGTACAGCAACTAATTGCACAAGGATACCCAGAAGAGACTGCTCGGGCCTATGCTCAACAATATGCTGGGCATTTCCAACAGCAACAATAGCGAAATCTGGGCCGATTGACCGCTCCTTGGAGCGGACATCTGACCGATTGACCTTTGAGGTATGCTCGCTCGCCCGTGTCCATGGACAAGGGTGAAATGTATACGGTTGCGGACTTGAGTCTCGCTGATGAAGGCGCTATGCTAATTGATTGGGCACGCTCACGAATGCCTGTACTTGCTGCATTGCGTAAGCAAGCTGAGATAGACAAGCCCCTGGCTGGCATGCGTGTCGCAGGTTGTTTGCACGTAACGAAAGAAACCGCCGTGCTAATCGAAACAATTCGGGCTGCTGGTGCTGATATATCGTGGTCGGGTTGCAATCCACTATCCACTCAGGATAGTGTAGCAGCATGGCTTGCGAGGGAGGGATACTCTGTTCACGCATGGCATGGTCAATCCGTCGAGGATTTCTACTGGTGCATTGACAAGACTTTGGAATTCAAGCCAACATTAACTCTTGATGATGGTGCTGATTTAATTGTCAGAGTGCATGGTGAAAAATCAGAGTATGCTGAAACCGTGATTGGAGGGACTGAAGAGACTACAACTGGTGTTCACAGACTAAGAGCAATGGCTGCAGCTGGTGATTTGAAGTATCCAGTTATTGCAGTAAATGATGCAATCACCAAATGGGATTTCGACAATGTTTACGGAACCGGACAATCCACTTTAGACGGAATTCTTCGAGCAACTAGCGTACTTATTGCGGGCAAGACATTCGTTGTCGCTGGCTATGGGCACTGTGGCAAGGGTGTTGCAATGCGGGCTCGCGGAATGGGTGCAAATGTGATTATTACCGAGGTCGATCCTCTCCCAGGCCTTAGAGCGGTAATGGATGGATTCAGAGTCATGAAAATGGATGACGCTGCACCACTAGGCGACATTTTCTGTACAGCTACAGGAATGAAGGATGTCATTGTAGGACGCCACATGGAAGTAATGAAAGACGGAGCATTGATTTCCAATACCGGCCATTACGACTGTGAAATCAATATAGAAGAATTGCGAGACATGGCTTCCTCTGTCAGAACTATCCGCTCAGAGAATGAAGAATACACAATGACTGACGGCCGCAGGATTCACCTGCATGCAGAAGGACGATTAGTTAACCTTGCAGCAGCAGAAGGACACCCATCAGAGGTCATGGACATGAGCTTCGCAAATCAATTCCTATCTTTGTGTAGGCTTGCTGCAGATGGAAAAGATATGGATACGAAAGTATACGATATCACACTCGAGCAGGATATGGATTTAGCAACGACAAAATTGGAAACCCTAGGGTTCTCAATCGATGAGTTGACTGCTGAGCAGATTGAATATTCCACAGATTATACTGCAGGGACATGATCACTCTTCTTCATACGAAGAAAGTTCAGAATCCTCTTCTCCATCTTCGATGTAGCCGATTTCATCAAGATGTGAATCGAAATCTGGAAGTTTCATCTTCCAGTTCTTTGGAAGTTTTTTGTCGGCAGCAACGATTTTCTCAAGCCTTTGCTGGAATGCGGGGGGATGTCGAGAATACAGGAATTGGTATAGTTTGGAGCGTCGAATATCTTCTGGAATCACCACTTTTGCAGAACTAGCCTCAAACTGAATAGCTCTCAGTAGATTGAATCCAGGTTTATTGACACGATAGTACAGTTTTCGAGTAAATGCCATTCCAACAATTACAGTAACAAGAATGAGAAGGCTGGTTAGGCAGAATCCTCCCCATCCATCCCCGAAAATGGACCTCGATGCAAAGACTTCCAGCATCAAGAATGGAATCGTAGTCATCATGAAGAGCATGTTTTCTGAAACTGGTGCTTTGTTAGACCTCATCTTGATTGCAGTCCAACCACCGTGATTTTTCTTCCACGGTTTGAAGTGAGCACTCTGGTCTTGCTGTGCAGACTTTTCTAGGGTTTTGTGTTGATGAGATATGCGTGCTAATTGTGAATTGGCAATGTCGAGATTTTCTTCGAATAAAGCGCTTAACCTGTCTCTAGCCTCGGCGTACATTCCCAAATCTGACAGAATTGTGGTTTGTTCTACAATTGGTACAGATTCCAAAGGAGCAGCTTTTCGGCCTCTTTGCCACCAGTGCAATGCATCTTCGTATAGTCCAAGGTGGTCTACCATCAAACGACCACCTTTCACCCAAGCATCAACTCTCGTTGGGTCCAAATCAACAACTTTGTTGCAGGCAACTAACGCCTTTGATGCTTGGTCAATGTCAGGATATTTACCGTCTGGAGCCAATAGTCCAACGATCATCCACCAAGCGTTAGAGTGTTCAGGGTCGGCCTTTACAGCAAGCCTTGCGTGCTCGAGTGCTTGTTCTAATTCACCATTCTCCTCGGCTTCAATTGCATCAAGATAATGACTTTCTGCGCTCATTACCTATCCCTCCTTTTACTTCTTTCATATTTGGTAGGGTGTAATGGAGGCGGGTCCTTCAACTTACGATGATGTCCTCTTTGTTTGGGCCCACCTACTCTCTTAGAACGTCCACATCCAAAGCATTCATTCCGCTTGGCAAAATTGGATTTTCCACACTGAGGACATTCCCAATCTCCTGCTCTAGGTTGCGGTTCCTCTCTTCTGTCACCTGCTCTGCGTTCATTGCCTGTCCATTGCTTGCTTGAGCCTCTACCTCTTGATTTAGGAGCTCCACAGCGGTTGCATTCAGTCCTAAATGAGTAATTCACATTTCCACATTCGCCACAAGTCCAGTCATTACGCGAATGAGTATCTCTTCCAGAATTTCTGTCGTTACGGCCTCTACGGTCATCCCTTCCTCGGCGGTCATCACGACCTCTTCCAGAATTTCTGTCGTTACGGCCTCTACGGTCGTCCCTTCCTCGGCGGTCATCACGACCTCTACGGTCGTCCCTTCCTCGGCGATCATCACGACCTCGGTTATTGTCCCTAGGGCGGTTGTTTTCCCTTGGTTTTCTAGTGCGGATAGTGATTTCAAGACCGACCATCTTGTTGGCGTTAGCTTGCCTATCTAGATGAGCGATGTGTACTAGAGAGTTGTTCAGATTCCCGATGACACCGTCTACTTTGCCGATGTAGTTTTCACCGGAATCTACCATTACTGAACCAAGAGCAGGACATGCGCCAGTGTAACTTACGAGTAGTCCGCCTTCATGGCTGACTTTCTCTACACGTCCTTTGAACATCGCAAGGCCTCAATAGTTGGGATATTCAATCCTTACGAAGCAATAGTGCTGCTCCAAGCATGGCAACAATTGTTGCAAACATACCGAGTGACGGCAGTCCACCGCTTTCTTCTCCCGAATCATCAATAGTGGTATCAGAACCAGAGTTGTCAGATGC
>JAKURJ010000073.1 GCA_022452125.1 Candidatus Poseidoniaceae archaeon | reverse complement strand
ACAAAAGGCACATTCCAATTACCAATGTGTAGCCCCACGGTAAGGCCGTATCGATAGCCCAGCCGAATCCGATTGCTAAGCCAAGAGTTAGAACTCCTCTGCGGATACCTTGTGGGATTGCTAGACTCATGTCGAGATGAGGTGGACCACCCGCAAATCTTCTCTCGTAAAACTCGCCTTGAATTACCGCCGCTACGATTAGAATCGATAGAGTAGTCCAGAAGTAAAGGTTACCTTGCTCAAGATATCCGCTTGCGACTTCAGCTTGTCTTTCAGCTTCAATTTCTTCAGCAGATTTTTGTCCAAATAGTGAATCGTAATCGCCGACGCTAATGGTTCGCAAACTTGCATCGACATCAGCAGTTGCTGTTCCTGGAGCGCTTACAGTGAAGGTGAGAATCGTCCAGTGGTCCCCAGCATCAGGTGCTCCACTCTCATCGACGATGTTTCCGGCCAATGAGAAGTGAACATCTCCAACATCTGCCTCTGGTGCTGTCCATCCTATCGCCCAGTCATTTCCAACACTATCATGGGATAGTGCTCCTCCGGAGCTCTTGACATACTTCGAGCCATCTCCCGGTGTAAAATTGCCGTCTGCATAGTCCCAAATCATGTAGCCACCCACTGCATATGTTGCATGTGCTAGGCTGATTGTGAGGTTGTATGTTGCTCCGGTTTCGTACACTCTTGGAACTCCGCTAATTGATAGAATGACCTCGTTGGATGGAGAACCTCCTGCTCCGTGGCAAGAACAACCTTCCTCTGGAATTATGCGGTCGTTATGCAACCAAGGTGGTCCCTGAGAGTTACCGAAGGCTGGAGCAGCCAGCATCAGAGCTAAAGTTGCAACCAGCAGGACAGAGAACCTACGGGACATTATCTAGGGCCACCTGTGGTTCCCTATTGAACATTGTCACATCCTGCCGCCCCTAAAGGGGCGGATTTAGACTCACAAATCCTTGATTGCGTTGTTGAGGTCGGTCATCATTGCCTTACCATCGCCGAATAGCATCATTGTCTTGTCTTCGTAGAATAAGTCGTTGTCCACTCCTGCATATCCAACACTTAGGCTTCTCTTGATGATTACAACAGTTCTTGCTTGATCAGCATCGATAATTGGCATTCCTGCTAGCGGTCCTTCACCTGTTCTAGCGGCTGGGTTACAAGTATCATTGGCACCGATTACAATCGCCATGTCACATTCTGGGAATTCAGGGTTGATGTCATCCATTTCAATCAACTGCTCGTATGGAACATTGGCCTCAGCTAGTAATACGTTCATGTGGCCTGGCATCCTTCCAGCAACCGGGTGAATAGCATATTTTACTTCAGTATCAAACTTGTCTTGCATCAAATCAGCAAATTCCTTGACTTGGTGCTGACATTGGCTTACTGCCATACCATAACCTGGTACGATGATGATCTTCTGAGCACCGTCTGCCATCATTGCGACTTCATCAGCATCACTACCGACCTTGGTTCTAGTGAGTTCTTGCTTCTCCCCTCCACCAAATGACTTGAAGAGAACATCGAACAACTGTCGGTTCATTGCCTTGCACATTATGAAAGTGAGGATTAGTCCTGAAGCACCCACAAGGCTTCCAGCAACGATTAGAACGCTGTTGTTGATTATGAATCCAGTGAATGCTGCTGCAATACCAGATAATGAGTTCAACAGGCTGACTACAACAGGCATGTCCGCCCCTCCGATTGGTAGAACTAGGATAATACCTAGAACACAAGAGATTCCAATTATTGCCCAAATGTAGTCAGTGTTAGTTGGGTCTTCAATTGACAGGTAAATTAGTGCCAAAACTGAAACAAACAATAGTGCCTTGACAGGGTTCAGCCATGCAGGACCCCATGTTGGGGTTCGAATCCACTTGCCGAAAATTTCGACTCCGCCCTTCAATTTGTACATTGCCAGCAGGGAACCGCTAAGTGTCATCCACCCTACTAGCGCAGACAGTCCGGCTGCAACAATTGCAACAGTGGCACCTAATCCAGGTTCGGGTGATGTAGTCTCGATCCACTTCCATGTCTCGGAAAGCGCTACCAGTGCAGATGCAGCTCCACCAAATCCATTGAACAGGGCAACCATCTCCGGCATTCCAGTCATCTCGACCTTGACTGCCATGATGTAACCAATCAGTGAACCAATTAGAATTCCTGAACCGATTAAAGTCCATCCTACAATTCCATCTGGGAAGAAATTCATGTCGATAATTGTAGTAACAACAGCGATTGCCATTCCCAACATACCGTACTGGTTTCCTCTAGGTGCAGTACGAGGATGGCCTAGATTTTTTAGACCAAAGATGAAGAATATTGCAGATACTAGGTATCCAACAGAAACCCAATCTTCCAACATCTCAAGCACCTCTCTTCTTGCCAGCAATCATATTCAACATGCGATTTGTTACTGCGAATCCACCAACTACGTTGATCATTGCAAGTACTAAAGCAATGAATGCGAGTATTCCTGAAGTTACAGTATCTCCAGCATCGTATGCTACATTTGCTCCTAGTAGCGCTCCTACTACGCTGATTCCAGAAATAGCGTTAGCACCACTCATCAAAGGAGTGTGAAGCATAGCTGGAACCTTTGTGATTAATTCAACGCCAAGGAAAATGGATAATACGAATAGAGTAATTGAGCCAATTAGAAGTTCGGGAGTCATCAGAGAACACCTCCTAGTCGAGTTTGCTTAGGATGCATCTCTCCATCTTTACAAATCAGAACACCGCCCATTCCAGGAACGTGGAAGTCATTACCTTCAGGTGCTCCGACTAGAATATCATCTTCTTCTGAAATTTGGAAACCGTTTTCCTTGTCAACCAAACTTGTGATGAAAGTGGTAAGGTTGTTTGAATAAAGCATCGATGCAGTGTTAGCCAGAGTTCCTGGCAAGTTCGAGGTACCGACAATAATTACACCGTTGTCAGTGGTATGGATTTCACCGGCTTTGGTGATTTCACAATTGCCACCCACATCGGCATTCATGTCAACTACAACCGCACCAGATTTGAAATTAGCAACTGCAGATGCAGGAACAGTAATTGGTGCCGGCCTGCCAAATATTCTCGCAGTAGTTACTATGATGTCAGCATCACTAGCAACTTCACATACGGTGTCGTTGACTTTCTGAATGAATTCAGGTGTCAGCGGTTTGGCATATCCTGCCTCGTCTTCGAAATCATCCATTCCGTCAACTTCAATGAAACGGCCGCCCACGGATTCAATTTGCTCTGCTGCGGACTTTCTTACATCGGATGCATACACAACTGCACCCAATCTTTTGGCAGTTGCAATTGCTTGTAAGCCTGCGACTCCGGACCCCATGATTACAACCTTAGCAGGTCTAACTGTACCTGCGGACGTGGTCATCATTGGAATTCCTCTTGGTACTTGAGAAGCTCCAAGAAGGACGGCTTTGTATCCAGCTAAGTTATCTTGGCTGGAGTTTACATCCATGGATTGTGCCCTAGAAAGTCTTCGAGGAATCATATCCATACTCATTAGAGTAATACCTCCATCAATGCATGCTTGAACTTTCTCAGGATGCCTGAATGGGTCTGCTACACATGCGATAATCTGACCTTTGGATAATTCTCCAGTATCAGGAATGCGAATAGAAATTACGATCTCACATGACATGACATCCTTTCTATCCCCGATAGATGCACCAGCCTCAGTATATTCAGAATCGGAGTAATTAGCGGCAATGCCTGCTCCCTTTTCGACTACAACTTCGAAACCTGCTTTTTGCAATTTTTTCATACTTCCAGGTACGATTGCAACACGAGTCTCGCCCTCTGGTTCCATTGGTACTCCAATCTTCATTTTATCACCTCGACTATGCAGCGGCTGCACGCGATGAATTGTGCCACCTGTATTCGGTTCTTGAACGACACGGTTGATATTCCAAATTTTGATTCCCAGATTTAGACCTCATATCCTTATGGACGGGTTATTCATGGGGTTAAATGTCGGAGTGTTTTGTATGGCATCGGGGCGTAGAAAAATTGCAGTTATAGGAGCAGGAAATGTAGGTGCAACTTGTGCATTTGTATTAGCACAAATGAAAGTCGCTGACATAGTATTACTCGACATCTTTGAAGGATTTGCTAAAGGTAAGGCCCTTGATATGAGTCAAAACAGTAACGTTCTGAACTATGACGGTACAATCACAGGTACGGCTGACTACAATGACATAGCAGGTAGTGATGTCGTAGTCGTAACTAGCGGATTCCCGAGAAAGCCCGGAATGTCCCGTGAAGATTTGATTGGCAAGAATGCAGAGATCATCTCTCAGGTAGGTGCCGGTATAAGAGACCATGCTCCAGATTCTACTGTAATCATGGTAACCAATCCTCTGGATTTGATGACATACCACATGCAGAAGGTGACTGGATTCCCTACAAACCGTGTCATTGGTCAAGCAGGTGTATTGGACAGTGCAAGAATGGCCCATTTCATCGCACTGGAATTAAACTGTGCTGAAGAGGACATATCTCCAATGGTACTAGGCGGTCACGGAGATACAATGGTTCCTCTGCCAAGATACACAACTGTTGGTGGAATACCAATTACCCAATTGATTCCTGAGGATAGGATTGAAGCAATTAGCGCACGAACAGCAGGTGGAGGCGGTGAAATTGTGAAATTACTAGAAAGAGGTTCAGCATTCTATGCCCCTGGTTCAGCTGCAGCAATAATGGCAGAATCAGTCCTAAATGACCGCAGAAGAGTAATTCCAGCATCTTGCTACTTGACTGGTCAATATGGATTGGATGATGTGTACATTGGAGTTCCATGTATCATCGGTGCCAATGGTGTTGAGAAGATTTTCGAACTTGACTTAACAGATTCTGAGTTGGAATCTCTACAAGGTTCTGCACACTTCTACAAGGGTCAGTTGAAGGATATTCTTGGATATTGATTTAGAACTATTTGTGCATTGACATAAATACGTCCAAGGGAATGTGATTCTATGAATAGGTCACATACCAAACTTGCAAAAATCATTCATTGGAGTTTCATCTTGCTCTATGTATATGGAATTGTGAAGCAAGTTGACAATATTTCAGACTTAGAAAATTCGAGACTACTTATCTTTGAAGTCATATTTGCTACAGTATTTCTAGGAATAGTGATTTGGAGGTTTTTCTACATGCGAAAAGTTGAGACGATGCACGGATCTACCGTTCCAGTACACAGAGTTCACAATATTATCGCCAAATCTGTCCACTCATCAATGTACATTGTTTTGATATTGTTGCCATTATCTGGTTTAGCAATAGCATTCTTGTTCAATCAAGGAATCAAGGATGGCCCTATGCAATTAGTTGCACTTTCTGTGCACGAATTCGCTGCAACTGCAAGTTATGTGTTGATTGCGATACATGTTTCAGCTGCGATTTATTCTCGGATTAAAGGTGAAGGAATTTGGTCATCAATGGTTCCAATTCTCAATAAGGAGAAACCAAACAATCACCCAATGATTCGCAAGATTGCCTCTTTCGAAGAGGAAGTATATGACCACATAGAACGACTCTTCGTCAAGAAAAGCGAGTAGGCTACTCAATCTTCTTTCGAACGATTGCTAAAGAGTGAGTTTTTCCTTTTGTTGTAGCACCTTCTACAGGGTTGGTTTGTTTAACCAATTCCTTTCCCTGCCTGCCCCTACTGCGCATTCGAGCTAGTATTTCTTGACCGATGTAGCAACCCTTTGCTTCGTGAACGAGGTCGCCAAGTCCACATGCTAGTGGATGAACACTTGGTGTAATTTCGTGTCCCTGGTGGGGAATCATATTTTCAACTCTGTACTCTGAAAACTCATCTTCTGACATATTTGATTCGATAACTTCGCTATTTGGCGCTACTAACAAATATCCTCGCCATGTATTACGCTTGGTGATCTTATCACCGACAACAATATCCTCTGTTGAAAGATAAACCGAATTGTTTGAACTAATATCAACAATCGATATGTCTTGGTTTAGAACTCTTTTCGATATGTGTTGGATTAGATTATCTTTGTATGGTTGATGTCCAACGATTGCAATGAAATCTCCCATATCAATAACGTCTACAAGATCGATAATCTTCGCAGCAGTAGTAGTGAAAACTGTAGAGCAATTACCCTCCACTTTATTTGTCGACAAACCATCTATGAACGATAGTCTGTCTTTGCCTCTGATAATTAGAACATATGAGTCTAATTTGTAAATGCCCATTCGCTCACTCTCATGCGAACGATTCGCCACATCCACATGAACTGGAAGCATTTGGATTGTTAATCTTGAAACCCCCGCCCATTAATCGGTCAACATAGTCGATTTCTATGCCATCCAATAGGTGAGATGATGCATTGGGGACTAACACTCTGAAACCATCGACTTTCAGTTCCTGGCAATCTTGGTCTGTGGATTCAACGATTTGCAAATCATACATGTAACCTGAACAACCACCGGATAGAACACCAACGAGAAGAGCGTGTGAACGGTCATCACCAAAAGCTGACCCCAGCATTTCTTTTGCCTTATCTGAAATGGTTAGAGCGACTTGAACAACCTCAGGTTTATTGATTACTACCGCAGGCGCGGTGTCACAAGTATTGCAGTCCATGTCATTGCTGAGATAGGGGACTCATATCAATCTGTGTGTGGTTTGATACCATTTATTGCAATTTCAAACAAGCAGTGATCTTGTCCTCGTGAAGTGCACATGCTTTCAGATGCAGTAGCATCAAAACCGTATCTTTCGCTCAATATACCTTCTAGAACACCTTCGTCCATGTGGCATAGAACCGAACCAAAGGCAGGGTCTCTTTCACAATTCTTAGAATCATTCACAGTAACGACATTAGGTGGGATCGAATCGAAGGATATCTCGCCCATTCCTAAATCGCTCCATTGTTCTGTCACCTTATTCCAGAATTCCTTGTCGTCCGTTTCATCTCTTAGTTCTAGAGCAAGCTCCTGGCCGATACGTTGACCCACTGTGCGCAAAATATCACTCATGTCAACTCCTAATTGGCCTAGGGATGCGGCAGAGATTCCTAGAGTCAGTGGCTCCCCTGGTCTGCGCAATATTGCGTTTGTGAATCCCGGACCTGTAGTATTACTGATCAACCCGCGCAATCTTTTGTAGAATGACCCTTCACCCAAACTTAACTTCAGAGGTTCAGTAATTAGTCCATCAACAATCCTAGCCTTCGCAGCAGTGAAATCTACTCCACCATTCCATTGAACCTTCAACAATTCAAGTTGTGCTAACATGTAATCTTGTGATTCAATTAACAAAGCGGTGTCGTCTTTTCCTCGTCCAGTTGGATTTGAATCTGAATGAACGATTTGTATACCTACGTCCTCATCAACGTAGAACCCCATCTGTGATTGGTTTTCTAAATGCCTAATCTCGATTCTACTATCCAGTTCCTCGTAAAATCTGATTGTTTTTGGGTCAATATCTGCTAAAATCTTGAGCTCAACTCCACGGTCTAACGATTCGATTATTGAATCGATAATCCCTGAGCGCATCATGTGTAGTATTCCCCATCGAGACAACATCATCCAAACACGATGTTCTGATTCATGAACTAAGTTTTCGACTGTTGCGTAAATGCTGTGTCTGTCTTTAATCACCGAAAATAATGGTTCGTCAGCGTAATTTGCAGATTCGTTAATGATTACTGAGTGACTATTCATTTCATCAAGGTGTTGTTGTAATCTTCTAACATTAGCCTCTTCTTTCTTGATCAACTGACGGAAAACATCCTCGACAGCAAGCCCAGTGAATCGCATCGGTTTGTCCAAAGTGGCCATTACAAGACCCATTTCTTTCAATTTTTTCAGACTGTTATATGCGTCCATCCGTGAAATTGATACTAATTTACCAATTTCACTCGCCTTCATTGGAGGTTGTCCACACAGGGCTAGTATAATTCTTGCATATTTTTCTTCTA
>JAKURJ010000072.1 GCA_022452125.1 Candidatus Poseidoniaceae archaeon | reverse complement strand
AAGCAAGTTCTCCAGCACCTCACTGTGAGCGTGCGAGATCTGTTGAAGTACTTCTTTGACCTACAGTTATAGACCTAGGCTGTGCAACATCTCCCGTTCCTCCTCCTTGATACGTCATTCCTTGTATAACTGCAATTTGAGCGGCTCCCATTGCTGCAACTATTGATGGCATCACGTGAATCGAGTGCAAGTGGAACAACCTACAGTTGGAGTACAGCAGGCTGGGAATACGCATTTACCTCTACCAACTCACTACCTTCTGCATGGGATGCCCTGTTCAACTCGGTTGGGTACGCTTTAGTCGCGCTTGTGATCGCTTTGCCTCTGGGCTGGATGCTCGCTCAATATATCTGCGACTTAGAGAAGGTCAAGCCTCGTCTAGCACGAATGTTAGATGTTTTTACTATGCTTCCATTCGCTGTTTCAAGTGTAATGATAGGCCTTGGCGTGATGCTTGGCATGATTAGAATCGATGCTGAATTTTTCTACTCTCTATGGCTGACTCCAGCGTTAGCTCATGTAATGATAACAACACCATTTGTAGTCAGAATAATCCTGCCGGCTCTGAGGTCGATTGACCCAATGTATGACGAATGTGCCAGAACTTTGGGGATTTCGAAATTCAAGCGTTTTTTCACAATTAAGGTCCCAATGCTCAGAGGTTCAATCTTAATTGCGACAATATTCACTTTAGCGATGTCAATGGGAGAATTTGGGGCATCATGGGTTGTTACTAGGAACTCTGACTGGACCACGTTGCCGATAATGATAGATTCCTTGCGTTCAATTCCATACAATAATTCGCTTACAGCACCTGCTGCAAATGCAGTGGCTTCAGTTCTAATGATTATCGCGTTAATACTATTCATTTCAACAGAGAAATTTAGACCAAGAAGAGATGGAGGGATGTTCTGATGTTATCATGTAAAGAGTTAGGAAAATCATTCGATAAGTTGTTATTCAACGATTTCAATTTGGAATTACAATCTGGAGAAATTGTAGCAATAACTGGTCCTAGTGGTTGCGGTAAGACAACCCTATTGAGATGCATATGCGGACTCGAGGATTTGGATGAGGGGCAAATTATGTTAGACGGTCGAGACATAACCAACACGCTTGCGGAAGAGCGAGGCATTGGCTTAATCTTCCAAAGACCTGTGCTATATCCTCACCTAGATGTCAAGGGTAATCTCAAGTTGGGTGCACAAGATTGTGATGTTGCTGCAACCCTAGAAGAGGTCGATTTGTCAGGATTTGAAAATCGCAGAGTCGAGACACTATCTGGTGGAGAAGGTCAAAGAATTGCACTTGCCAGAGCCCTATTGGCTAACCCATCTGTATTACTTTTGGATGAGCCTTTCAGTTCACTCGATGAGGAATTGTCAGATAAACTACTATCTGATGTCAGAGGATTATTGAAAGCAAGAAATTGCCCTGCAATACTGGTAACTCACAATCATGATGTTGCAAAGAAATTTGCAGATTCAGTAATTTCCATTCAATAACCGTTACAATCATATGCTACCTGGTTGTATATTAATTTGGTAAGATGGTGACAGGAGGGCTTGATGTTGTACCTTACATCCGTGGGGTGCAATTGATTCTGATAGGATACAATGGCTACACTAAGGGCTCCCGATTTGAAAATGACAAGATGGTTCGAGATGAAATTGTCCGTGCCACTGGAAGAGTACGTAGCCACATGCAGAATATTTTCGATAGCCAATTCAAAGCTGATAATATCGAGGTAGCACGGGCTGCTAAACAATGTATTGAAGAGTGCGATTACCTAATCGAAGATGTTCAAAAATCGGTATCTGGAATGGAGCATGCTTTCCTATCGGGGCAAAGATCTCCCTCTAATCGTGATTTGAAGAAACTGATTAAGCACGACCATGATGTTATTGAGATGGTAACTAAAGCCGTCAATGTAGCCAATAGTGCAGAACTTTCTACGGCTACGTCTGACGGCAACGCCCAGCAGCTGACAATGCAAACAACTCAGCTGGTTACGAGTTGCAAGGGATTTTTTGGCGCAAGAGCAAATGTACTTGCGGGACTGAAACAAAAGAAAGTGAAGAAGTGATATTATGAGCGATTACAAATGGAGAGACAGCCCGGATATTGTTGCAAGATTGGTTAATGCAGACAAAATACAAACCCTAGCATCACAACAAGTATTGCTGAAGCCAAACGAAGCATGTGCACTCATCGT
The DNA here is from genome assembly GCA_022452125.1 of Candidatus Poseidoniaceae archaeon. Lineage (GTDB taxonomy): Archaea > Thermoplasmatota > Poseidoniia > Poseidoniales > Poseidoniaceae > MGIIa-K1. Next base: position 6,022 of record JAKURJ010000072.1, on the reverse strand, counting down.
AGATGGTAGAATTGGTGATGTTCTTACTGAAACACTGCTCAAGAGCATGGCAGGTGGTTTCACCAGATGGATTGGTGATAAAATTGGTGTAACCGCAAATGATAGGCGTTTGTTGTTCGCAATGACCGGACCTATGGATTATTGGATACCATTCGAAGGCCAAATTGCAGATGGAGAAAAGGTTACTGGATTCGCAAACCTTAGAATGCGGATGGATTTAGAGGACGTCCCGAAATTGCTCAATTATTTTGCAAATAATGCTCCAACATTGACTCGTGATGGTGTAATCGGAATTATTGCAGATGAAGTGAAAGCAAGAGTGGTAACCCCTTCTCTAGCATCTTGTGAAAATGCAGCTGGACTGAGAAGTGCTTCATTCCTTGAGAAATTTGAGATGTCTGCTGAAAGTGGAATGAGAAACTTGTTGTCAAACCTAGGATTCACTCTATTGAAAGCATTCCCGATCACAAACCCAACGGACATGGAGTTAGTACAGAGGCATCGTGCAGCCGTACAAGCAAAGATTTCTGGTGATGAGGCGAATGTCGAAGCCCAACTAGCTCACTATGCTCAAACTGAGGCTTTGACGCTTGCTAGAATTGAATTGGAAAACAATGTCGCTAGGGCACATGCTCGTGGCCAAGTCAATCTAGAACTAGAAAATGAATTGAAAGACCTACGTGCTCAAGAAGCAAAATGGAATGCAGAACTAGATTTCAAGCGCGGCGAGATGGAGATTCGAGTCGACGAGGCTGATGCTAAAACCAAGAGAGCCATGGATATGTTTGCTGAAGTCCAAGCACGTAAAGCAGAGAGAATTGCAAACCAACAGGAATTCCAAAAACAAAGGATGGATTCTCAGAATCAATTGCAAAAGGAGATTATGGAATTAGCAGCTCAACACGGTGCTCTAACCCCGGAAGTTGTCCAGGAAATGCTTAGACAACAAACAGCGCAGAAGGCAATCGATGGTAAGGAAGAAGATTCCGAGTGATTATCACATCTTTCTTTGACGGAATCTACCGATTGAATGAATAGAGAGATGCTTTCGCCAAAGCATGTTCATGCGCCCGTGGAAGTTTTGGCTACCACATTGGCGCGAAAAAGAAAATAAGCGATTATTTTGGTATACAATTCTAACCTTGATCTTGGCAATGGCTCTGCCATACTCGGTCATCAACCATATTATGGGATATTTTGACAGGTCTGTTATGGATCCAATAATGCCAATAGATTCCATGGTCCCGTTCATTGGCTGGTCATTTGTGATTTATCTCAGTCTTTACCTATACTATCCTGCAGCAGCATGGTTTGGAAGAGATAATGACGCTAGAATTCGGGAGATGTTTGCTTTTTATCAAGCATTATTCGTAATGACGTGGGTTGTAAATTTGATATTTATTCTATTTCCAACTGAAGTCTACATTCGGGATCAAATTCCAGCAGATGTTAGAGCAGGAGAGGGTTTCTGGGGATTCTGGTTCGGTGATGTAATGCACAAAACAGACCATCCATACAATGCCTGGCCTAGTTTGCATGTTGTCCAATCGCTAATGATTGTGATGCTACTGAGGTATTGGAAAATTGTATTTGGATGGAAAGAAGCCTTACTCTGGATTGCGTGGATTGCACTTTGCATTTCTGTGATGACTACAAAGCAGCATTTCTTCTTCGACTTAGTTACCGGAATAATTACTGGTATTGCATGTTGGTATTGGATGTGCATTCCAGCGATGGAAGCGTCTTCTAATGAGGAATGGGTTGAATCCTTTCCCTCCAACGACTAGTTAGGCGTAGATTATCAATACGGAATGGCTCACAGAAATCGAATCTTGGCCTTCTTCATATTCAACACTCAAATCATGTAACAGATAAGTGTTGAAGTGAATGGTATTCCAAGTAACCGATTCACCATCGTCAACTTGCTCACTATAGCTTTGGCATGTATCGTCGAGTTCATCGGTAATTTTCCAAGTAAAATCAACTGACCGGCCGCCGCCAAAGTCTTCTAGAATGCTGGGATTTTCGACAGTAGAAATTACCTCAATGTAACTGGGATGGACTCCCTGATTATCCGGTATTGGATTGAATGGCATCTTTTCTGGGCTATTTGTGCCTTCTTCAACCCAATTAATTTCCAAATCGATGCGGATTGTTTCAGTGTAAGAGACCCGATTGCTGTCTTCATCAATAGCGTATGCTGTAAGATTGTATAATCCGTGAGTACTAAATTCGACTGAGATTGAAGACTCACTCTTCGCATCAATCTCAATCGCATCTCTATCTCCTTCAAATTCGATGCCAAAGCGCTTCAATGGGATTTCTGATTCCGTTTCTGAGAAGTCCACTACAATTGTCACCGAATCCAAACTAGTTAACTGACCGTCAACATATGATTCAACCACTGTGCCATTGAGAATACTATGTTTGACTTGCAGGTCTAAATTTACATTAGTATCTCCAAATGAAATACATCCTGGAATAGTCATTCCACACAGCAAGGCTAAGACCAAAATCGACCTTATCCCCGCCATAAATTACCCACATCTTTCAAAATATAAAACTGCAATTCCCTGTTGTACAAGTTGATTGATACTGACAGAAATGAAGACTTTGTCTCGATAGATTAAATTGCGTCGGATTTGCTAGGGGGTAATGAGCAAGATGCGAAGGGATATGAATTCGGACAATGCTAGTCAAGGCATTAGTGCGATGATAATCTTCGTTTCAATTATTTTGATGTGCTCAATTATCTCTGCAGTAGTTATTGGATTTGGGGAAAAGGTATTCGCTGAAACCAAGACTGATGCCCAAGAAAACATACCCAGTTTCAAAGGTATTGTCAACATTGTAGTATTTGAGATATCCAGTTTAGGAGCCGATGATGAGCTTCACCTCGTATTTGAGTTGCCTTATATCGAGCAGAGTATTGGTGATACAAATGTTGCATGGGTTGTGATGTGTTTCCCAACAAACCAAGGAGGAGGACGTCAAACTATGCATTTCGATGAAGGAGATTTCTCACTTGCAACCGAACTGGATGGTGATGGTTTAACCGCAGCAGATATCGATGAATTTGAACCTGCAGTGACCTATCGAATGATTATGCAATTGTCAGAATGCGACTTAGAGGCTGTTGATGAAGCTAGCCTAGTGATAATGGTAGATAGGGGCCGTACCCAAGAATGGCAAATGAATATTGGAAGTGCCCCTTATCAGGGCCAGGACCTAAACTGAGGTGATATGATGCGAAGGTTACGTATTGATTCTGACATCAAAGGCGCTGTTGGTTTGGGAGCAATGATCATTTTCATTGGGATGATTTTGCTATCTGCAATCGTCTCATTCACGATTATTCACATCACAGAAGAACTCGCTCAAGATAGTCAGAATACTGCTGAAGATGTAAGGCGTGATTTTGCCAACTCTGTTCTTATTACGGGTGCGTGGGTTTACGATAATCAAGACGACATGTTATTCATGATGGAATTTGGTGCAACTGGAGACCCTATTTCCAGAGTCGATGTAATGTATGTATTGACGTGTACAGAACCTGATGGAACCTTCCATTACCGGTCTGCAGCATTAGGCGATTCTATGGGTGGTGCCCCGATTTATGTTTGGAGAGTTGGCGATGATGACCCAAACAGCGCAGGCTTTACCAATGTCAATAATTTTGAGCCAGGTGCTCGATATTTCTTCACTCTAGACGGAGGCACACAAGCTAGCCCTGGAGGTGCTGCAGGCGAATGTGGACCACCACACCTTGATACTCATGGAATTACTGCAAATTTGTGGTTACACATTCCAAATGGACCTTCAACCCATCAAATACTATCACTTTCGAATGGACGTGAGATTGGCTCTCAGATTATCTGAGATTACATCCAACTTGCGATAAGTTCTGGTTGAGTCAAGTAGAACGTTAGAGCAATACCTGCCATCATCATCATCCATGCACCTATCGCCTTGATCAGCCCAGTTGACCTGCGTAGAATATTGATGAATCTTTGTTGACCCAAGCCAACCACGGTAGTAACTGCAATCATCAGCAAACTGACAGATAGCATCAGACCTGCTAGTCCAGTCCAAGTTGCAGTTCCTCCAATTAGTGCAAGATATGCAATGAAAGGAATGACTGCTGCCGCAGTGCAGTCGATGGATGCTGCAGAATATCCAATACCCCACAGATACATATTGCGTCTTGGAGTGAATTTTTCATCCATCTCTGTGGTGGAATACTTGTCAACCAACTTCTGTACGAAACCGAGCAAATGAGCAGTACCACCGGTTAGCATGAACGCCCCTAAAACGATTAGAAGAATCGCTACAGCAAGTGCGAAATAATGCAGTACTCCTGACAAATTGATTATACTTCCAAGGCCTAGAACGATAACTCCAATGATAGCAAAGAAGGTTAGTTGTCCTAGTGCTGCCAAGCCCCCTAGAATCCAATGGGCTGGCATTCTACTCTCAAGTTTTCCAGCCTCAATTAATTCATCTTCGCGTTGACCTAGGTTGACGTAGTATGATATGTAACCCGGTAAGATTGGGAAAGCACATGGTGAGAAATACACCAGAACTCCCAGCAATAATCCCATTGTGAAAATTGCTCCAGCAGAACGGTCTACTTCCGCCAAAGAGAACCTCATATCTTCTGCATTACCATCTGCAGCTGCTAGAACTGCGGAATCGAATTCACCCCATCCGCCAGTTGGTGTGCCGGAACTTTCCTTGGCAACGATGTATCCCTCATGGTCGATTACAAGAGCGACTGGTATCGCCTGGGCTTGGTATTCCTCAACCATATCTCCACGAGTAAACTCGATGAGTTCCCATGTGATGTTTCCTTCCAGTGTTGTCTCGATTGTGAAGTTCACAGATGATCCTTCCTCAATCAGTATGTCGATTCCTTCTGTATCGACGTCTAAATCATCATTGTCGGTTAATCCTTGCCCGATATCAAAACACGAGACCTCTTTTGCTGAGTTGTTAACTTGCGCTTCAATACAATATGTACCATCATTAAGGTCTACTTCAGATGAATTAACACCAGAATGAATCACCTCTGATTTCAGAACTGAGTCGGTTTGACCAGTAGCCACAATCCATGGCATGTGTGCATCTGAACCTGGGTCGCCGAATGTGTCGTTTAACATGTTGAGAGATTCTACTGAATACCACATTCCAACTGAAACAACAATGATTTCATAATCTCCATTATATTCACGCCAGTCATCGATTTTTTTCTCTAAGTGAGCCTGTACAAGGTGACAATTGGCGCAGTCAATTGCCATGAAATCAACGACAACAACCTTGCCTCGATGGTCAGATAATTGGAACCAACCTGTCTCGTTCACATATCCGCTTTCTTCAACTGAACGATTGACGGTTTCAACCTCAAAGTCAGGAGCTAATCGAATGTTATCTCTATCTACGCCGTAGCCTGAAGATGCAAAATCAAACATAGAAAGACCAGCATATCCAATAATCGAAAAGAGGACTATTCCAATTCCAAGTGCCTTCCAAGTGGGTGAATCTTTGAAAACTCCGAGGTCAATTCCGAACTTTTCCTTTAGACCCATACAAATATGCTAGTGAAGAAGAGTTATCAAACTCTCGCAGATTTTGCGCCAACAATTATTGCAAAACTTTCTTTCCTTTCCCTGCCCAAACGACAATTCGGAAGCAAATTCCGCCTACGATTACGCCTACTGCTCCGGACAAATAGATCCAAACAACTTCGTCAGCACCGGCTATTGCTGCGTCGAGTAAGACGTAGAGCAGAAGAACTCCAGAGATGGCTCCAATTGCTCCACTAATTCCTAGACCGGCGGCCATGACTCCGATTTTTTTGATGAAGTCCACGTCACTACGTGAACTAAGTTAGTGATAAGTCTTGAGGGAAATACACTATCCTGCGTGTTCCTCATCTCGAGACATGGAATACAGACGATACAATGCATCGTTTTCCGCCAACAAGTCGTCGGCTGGTGGGTGGAAGGCGCTGGGTTGTGGGGTG
>JAKURJ010000071.1 GCA_022452125.1 Candidatus Poseidoniaceae archaeon | reverse complement strand
CGGTTGAAGGGAGAGACATTTTATTATCTGTTTCTGCCAATCAATTTGTGTTGATTATTGACATTCACGTCGCTCTTCCAATAGACGCAGTAACCCAAGCGATTTCAGGTGCTTGCCAATTCGAAGGCTGGTCTCGCGAAGATACAATTTCGCTGGGCAATATCCTCGCTGATAGATGGGTGATTAGGTGTGTGGATGACCCCGGTACAGTGCCTTGGTACCGCTGGCCACATGATGTTTGGAAAGAATTGCAGGCTCATCTGAACAAATCATTACCAGAGCAGCCTAAACTCGCTCACGATGAAGAACCGAGTGAAGATTTAGCAAAATTGTCATTTGATTTACCTCCAAGGTTCTCTAAAGGATGGCTTAGCCGCTCAGGCAGAACTAGAGAGTGGGTTAGCAAACACCTTTCGATGATTCCCGATAAGCAATCATACAGAGTAAGAGATGCAGTAACTCGCAAACAATTAGGAAATGTGGACGAGGCATTCGTATTGTCACTAAACGATGGTGGAGAGGACCAAGATGGTTCACAAAGAAGATTCGTGATGGCAGGAAGAACATGGATCGTGGTAGACGCAGACCCAGAACAAAACGAATTGTTAGTTGCTCCAGTTTCAGACCAAGGACACGCACCACAGTGGGTAGGAGAATTACCCCCTACTCCGGCAGATGTTGCAAGAGAAGCAGGCCGTTTACGTCGATTGTTTGCAATCGACTTGGGCTTGATGGAAGATGAAGAAGTGAATGAAATCGACCCCGCAGAGTTGCTCAAGGGTGATTCAAAACTAGGAGATTATCCATTGAATGGAGAGGCCAAAGGAATACTTGCAGAAATTGTGGCAACTCATTTTGACTCAGCAGGAATGATACCTAGCGAGCGTTTGATTACAATCGAAGATAGAGATGAAGCACTCGTAATCAATTCCTGTCAGGGAAATCGAATAAATGAGGCTCTTGGGCACTATTTGCTGGCAATGGCAAGTACCCGTTCAGGAAAGTGGGGCAGGTTGATTGTTGAGCCATGTAGGATTTCATTACAGGTAGGGGGTGTAACTCCTAGAGAGATTATTGATTGGTTAAGAGCCACTCCTCCAGAAGCCTTGGAAGGCGTACTGTCCGTAACTCTACCTAACTCCAGAGAAGTAAGGTGGAGATTCGCTCAAATCGCCAAAATATTCGGAATTTTACGGCACGGAGTAGACCCTAGGAAGATCAACATCCAAGCCCTACTGAAAAAATACCGAGGTACTCCGGTACTTGATGAAGTCCTGTCAAAACTATTCCACGAGAGAATGGATGTTGTCGGCGCAAGTGATGTAATGCGGGCAATACAATCTGGATTGATCGGGTTGGAAGTTACAGCCATGGGCCCTCTTGGAATCTCCAGCCGTTCAGAAAAGGACCTGCTTCTCCCAAATTTTGACAATCAGCAAGTCCGTGCTAGATTAGAAGGCAGGTTGATGAACGAGAGAGCAGTATTATGCTGCTTGAAGTGTCATACAATTCGCAGATTTAGAGTAGCAAGATATCCAGAAATGTCTGATGCCAAAAAGTGTTTGAGTTGCGGTGGCCATATGCTGGCTTGTGCTCGTGAAGGCCTAGAAAAGCAGTTGATTGACTGGGTTAAATCAGATGATGAAAAAACTCGAGACCGCATGATGAAGAACGCACAAGCTGTTGCAAATCGAGGTATGGATGCTATTCTTGCATTGATGGGGCGTGGAATCGGAGAAGCAACCTGTCAGAGATTAATGAGAAAAGTACAGCGTGGAGATAAGGAGGCTTTGCTAGAAGCGATTCATATTGCGGAAATCGAGTATGCACGAACACGAAGATTCTGGGGTTAATCAGAATCCAATTCCATCAGATTTACTCTTTCCACTGCTTCAACGACATCGCCTTCTTCCCACCAATCTACAGCTATGAAGGTAGGTCTCTTTCCGTGCAATTCAATACATTCAATCGCTCGCTCGACCATGAAATCAACATCATTTGCTTCACCAGCACGATTCGGGTCAGATAGCCCTGCTTGATTCTTCAACCAGTTATTCATGTGGAATACCGGCTGATTCACATCTCCTCTCAAGTTCTCACAATCCATCGATGAGGTATCATCATCAGCATAATTTGTAGTCCAACTATGTGTAAGGAAATCATGGAAGTAAGGATGGTTGGAATCACTAGACTGCTCCCAAAAAACAACTAGGCGCTTGTCCATGTTTATCATCTCGATTAGTGTAGGCCATTCAGCATTCATTTCATGCACATACATCATCTCTGAAAGCCCCACGTCATCGAATATGTCCTTCAAGTGGTCAGGCTCGACATAATTCTCAATCAGGAGAGTGACAATATCTCTATCCTCGCTATTCATTTCAGATTCTAGTGCACTCAACCAATTCCATGGGTCAACAGCTCCGTAGGTGCACGGGCTGAACCCTCTATCAGAATCACCATGGCAAAATCTCACATTTGATGCGCTTTGGTCTGCGGTTGTAAGATAATGTGTGTCAAGCATAAATGCACGCATTCCAGCATTCCACTGCGCTTGGAATCCAGTACGGTGATTGCTTGCTGGATAGTATATGTTATCTTCATGGGTTGAGTATGAATTGTGAGTTTCAGGGAACGTGACTTTGTCATAGGTTCTGTGACACAAGATAACAAGACCGTTGCAGGGAATAGTTTCCATGTATTCGCAAGAACCGTCATCTTGAGTGGCATTGGAATCATAATTCATTGCATCCTCATCAGTGCAGCCTAGAACAGGTTCGGGTTCAGGTTCGGGCTCAGGCTCTTCATATTCGCATGAGCCATCGTCTTCATCCGCACTTTCATTGTAATTTTCTGCATCAGGGTCTGTGCAGCCAAGAATAGTCTCAGTCTCGACTGTTTCTTGGGATGAATCATTTCCCATGTATTCGTCCAGATATGTGCACCCAGGTAATAGTAGCAAACTGATTGCTACCAGAACCGGGATTTTCTGCATGGTTAGATGACAGCCATATGTGATTTCAATGCACCGACTAAAATCGTGGGTCTTTGGGCCCATCTGTACGTTTTATCCTAACTCCGTGGTCTTCAAGATAGCCTACTCCATTTTCTCCACCGAAGCCGCCATCAACGATTATGACCTGTTCAATACCGGCGTGATGAATCAGTTTAGCACACATCATACAGGGTTCTCCAGTAACTAGTAACCACGCGTTCTTCGTGGGCACTCCGTTAGCTGCAGCATTACAAATTAAATTCATTTCAGCATGGTGGCATCCGATTTCGACTCGAGTTCCGGATTTCACTTCCATAGTGTCTCTAAGACATTCATCTCCGCCACACAAATCTCCTCCACCACGTGGACCACCATTGTATCCATCCATTAGCACAACATTTCTGTCGGGGTCTACTAGTAATGCTCCGAACTTTCGTCTGGGGCAGTTGCTGGCCTTGGCAAGGGCAAGACATTGCTCGATGCGGATTGCGAGGTGCTTGTCCTTCATCATCCATCCCAAACTGCTCTTATTCATCAAAGTATGTCGGAATTTAATCCGAGGTAAGAAAGGATATTTCCACACAAATAGAGAGAACCTGTGACTACAATCAAATCATTTTGTTCGGTAAATGACTGGATGGCAATTTCAGGATTTTCGATATGCTGGGTGCCATTGATTGGCTCAACAACACCAGGATATCTGCCGTTTTGAGGCTCAGTTGTGATTATCTCGAGTGGAGGAAATTCCTCAATCAATGCGAAAATTGGTGCTAGGAACTCATTCATTTCCTGCTGTGGTGAGGTACCAAGTAACAACGACCATCTTTCAGGCAGTATCGCAGCAATTTCTGGAATTGCTCTTCGCATTCCACTTGGGTAGTGTGCGGCTTCCAAAAGATAGTTCTGTTCACCTTCGATGTACTGCATTCTCGCAGGCCATGAGATTGGTCTGCGCACAAATGAATAACCGATCATCGCGCACAACATTTCTGCTAAATCTGCAGCTTCATCCATGAATGTAGAAGCCTCCGGGGAATAGAATCTAGCACTAATCGCTTCATCTCGCATTGCATTTCGGACTTTTGCGCTTCCAGGATCGCGAATTAGCATAGGGACTCCCGGCCTCCAGATGGCGGCTTTTTCTTTGGCTACCTTTTCGATAGTATCGCCCAAGATATCGCTGTGCTCTAGACTGACTGAAGTTACTAGACAAGCCACCCCATCGGCGGATCTCGTTGCATCTAGGCGCCCGCCTAAACCTGTCTCTAGTACCATAATTGAAACTCCAGCATCTCTACAAGCAATCAATGAAACTAGATAGGTGATTTCGAAAAATGTTAGTTCACAATTCAGGTCCTTGACTTTCTTCAGCGCATCATCAAATTCATCTTCTGATATCGCTTTACCATCGACTCTAACTCTCTCTTCTATTCTGACCAAATGTGGTGAAGAAAACATCCCTACACGATAACCCGCCCGAACTAGGCCAGCAACGAGTTGAGCGCACGCACTTCCTTTACCATTCGAGCCGGCAACATGGATGCAATCCATCTGCTTATCCGGGCGGCCAAGGGCTTCCAGTGCTGCATTTACTCGAGATAAACCAAGAGACATTCCCTTGGATTTTGAGGCGTGAAGCCACTCTCGAACACTATTCTCTCTCATTGGCCCCGTAGGGGCCAGACCATCCAATGATTAGAAAACCACCCTCACTCTCGGTCTAAAGCATGGGAGAGTCTTCATCTACAGACCATGTCAAGCGCGTCGAACGCGAATTGGCCAAGGAAGACAGTCTGCTTTCCAACATGATTGAGCAAGCACCTGGCATGATTGGAATGGCTTTCATGTTCGTGATTACCATCTTCCTTGGAATATGGTTACAACCATGGTTTGATGCTGCTGGTCTGCAGGCATTTGGAGAGTCAGGTTCTCGTGAAGTTCGTTGGATTGCTCTTGAATTAGTAGCAATTTTTGCGTTTACTTTCTTGATTCTATGGCTTGCTAAAAACCACCTGCAACACTTCATCAAGTACGGTATTTTGTTCGTATTATTCCTTGCACTGTGCTACACAACTGTACCAGGAGCACATATTCTTCTAGTTCCTGAAATCGAAACAGAGGCGTTTGTATTCACTGATTCGGAAGATATTGAAGAGAATCTATTCGCAGTTAACAGCGATGGCTCGATTATCACTCACAAGGTAATGTATGGCAGTAATGCTTCTGACCACTCTTTTGTTGTTTCAAAGAGGGGGACTGACGCTTCGCTTGAATGGGCAATTGAGTTAGAATCATATCCGGGTATTCCAGAGCAATTTGCGGTTATCGAAGGTGATTATGGTTACACTGTAAACAATAATGCATGGATTTGGACTTTGGATAAGGACAGCGGGGAAATTTTGAGCAAGTATGCCTGCTTTGAATTTGAAAACTGGGACGGCACTCTTGTTAACGCAACTGATTTGGTAGAGATTGGGCCTTGTGTATCTGCTCTAGAAGTCATTGAAGATGCGGAAGCAGATACTGGACAACGCAAAGGCGCTCTGTACATCTTGACCGCTGAGAACACGATAGTAAGGTCTGAAACCTTTGCAAATTCATTAATCGAATCTGAATACGTGGAAAATGTAAGTTTCCATCGCAACATGGCGGAGTGGCAGTATCCTCAGTTACAATCCAATGGTGAAGTACTTCTCAGCCGCCAATATGACTCTGACAGTCTGTTGCTGGCAACTCCGTTTGGTGCTGCAATGATCGAACTTGAGACTTCATCAAGTCCGTTCGTAGGCCAAGGCCCAAAGCCTGAAAATTGGGCCGATGCTTGTAGTCTAGAATGGATTTACATTCCTGATAGTGACAATCTGATGTCTGCATTCAATGTTATCACAAACCCTTGGAATGAATCCCAAGATTTGGTAATGTCTGGCCATGAAGATGGATATATTGGCGCATGGATTGTCGATGATGATATTGACGAGCTTTTCGATGAAGAGGACAGATTCCGTGGAGGAGATTCGTTCGTGGGTCCTATTGCATACATCGCTAATTTCGATTTAGATGACCACAATGGCGACGAATTGTGGATTGCCGATGGCGATGGAATTCATGGATTGTTCTATGAATCGCTAACAGAATACGTAACTATTGACGTAGAATTAGATTCAGAATCGATTATGTTCCTAGATGGTAATACCATCAAGGCAACTCGAAGCGCAGAATATCAAGACCCAACAAATATCACAATGTCGATGTTCGTCTTAGATAGTGGTGAATTCGATTATGATACAATGTACAACACCTACGGTATCCAGTGGGACGACATGGCTTTCTTTGTAGGAATTGGTCTTGCAGTGTTGCTTATGACTGCACTAATGATTCGCCCTGAATGGTACATCGTGAACACAGTAGGTGTATTGGTTGGCGCTGGCGTAATCGTTATGCTGGGAGTCACTTTTGTTCCTACATTGATTGTAATCTTCATGGTGCTTGCTGCAATTTATGACGCCTGGGCTGTTTACCGCTCAAAGCACATGTTGGACCTAGCAGACACAATGATTGGTCTAAACTTGCCAATCTTGTTGGTAGCTCCACAAGAAAGCGGTTACTCGATGCTTGATGAAAAGGATTCAATCCGTCCACCAGAATCTAAGGCTGAGGCCAAGGAAGGTGCTCCTGAAGAGAGTAAGGCAGAATCTGTCCCGAAGCAGGTCGTAAAGCGAAAGAAGCCAAAGGAAGCCATGTTCATGGGACTTGGTGACGTAATATTCCCAGGAATGCTGGTCATCTCTTGTGTGAACTACATCTCTGAAAGCGGACTAGCGGTTGGAATCTCAGCTCTCATTGGTGGCCTAATTGGATATGTTGTTTTGATGACCTATGTGGCTTCAGGAAGACCACAAGCAGGTCTACCATTGCTGAATGGTGGTGCGATTTTAGGATACATCATCGGCGGCCTGATTTTCGTAGGTAGTGCTGCATTTTCCTTTGGAATAACGTTTTGAGTTGATTACATGTTGAGTATGGATTTGTTTCGAAATGAAGCGGATAAAATACGCGCTGATCATGACAAGCGTGGTATTACTCACGAAAGAATAGACCAAGTCATCGAATTGGATGAGCAGTGGCGTGGCGCTTTGAAAGAGATGGAAGAGGGTCGCAGAGAACGCAATCAAGCAGCGCGAGGAATCGCAGATGCAAAGAAGAGCGGCAACAAAGAAGAAGCCGATAGAATCATGGCTCAAGTCAAAGACTTGGGAGAAAGAATCGCTGCGTTAGACGAGAAGGCTAATTCCCTACTCGAAGAAAGAGACAGCATTAGAATGCGAATTCCGAATCTGCTACACGATGCAGTTCCAAAAGGTGATGATGAATCTGGAAATACGCAGCACTCTCTTCACGGAGATAAGCCCGAGTACGATTTTGAGCCAAGAACTCACAACGAGCTTATTGAAATGAACAAATGGGTAGATTTAGAGCGTGCTGCAAAGATTGCAGGTAGCCGTTTCTTCTTCCTAAAGGGTGACTTGGCAAGGCTTGAGTTGGCTTTGCAAACCTATTCAGTTGATTTCCTTGTATCTCGTGGGTTCACTTTCGTTCAGCCTCCGGTAATGATGAATCGTCAAGCCTACGAAGGCGTAACAGACCTTTCAGATTTTGAGACTGTAATGTATGGAATCACTCCAGACCCGCTTTACATGATTGCAACTAGCGAACATCCTCTAACTTCGATGTATATGGACGAAGTGATCGAACCAAGCCTCCTACCGATTAAGATGGTTGGCGTAAGCCCATGTTTCCGTAGAGAAGTGGGTGCTCACGGTCTGTCAGACCGTGGAATATGGCGTGTTCATCAATTTACCAAGATTGAGCAAATTGTGATTTCACATCCAGATGAATCATGGGACCATCACGAAGATTTGCTGCAGAATTGTGTCGACCTTTGGGACGATTTAGGACTTCATTACGAGGTGGTTAACATCTGCACAGGTGATATGGGAACCGTTGCTGCAAGGAAGTATGATTTGGAAGCATGGTTACCAGGTGCAAATGCATTCAAAGAAATCGTATCTTGCTCAAACTGTACAGACTACCAAGCCAACAGGCTACGAATGCGTTACAGGACCGCAGAAGGCAATTCTGCAGTTCACACTCTTAACTCGACAGCAGTCGCTACAAGTAGAGCTCTAGTGGCGATTATGGAGCAAAATCAACTCGAAGATGGCAGAGTAAGAGTCCCAGATTGCCTAGTTCCCTTGATG
>JAKURJ010000070.1 GCA_022452125.1 Candidatus Poseidoniaceae archaeon | reverse complement strand
TCTTGGTCTCTAGCGTATTGATAGTATTCACCCGGCCAATTCGTATTGCGGTCTATCCAAGAGAGGTTTCCGTAGTTGTGGCCAAACCCATCTTAGTCCCAATCTTACCATTGTGTGATGTCTGAAGGGAATGCATCGGCACCATCTCCATCAGAGCAATCATCGTCAGCTGTAGAATATCCATCCATGTCTGGGTCAGGACAGCCATATCTGTCTAGAACTGAAGTTCCTGAGATAGTTGGGCAATGGTCGGGAGTGTTTCCATCTTGGTTGTCACCATAACCGTCACCATCGGTGTCAATCCATTGAGTAGGGTCATTTGGCAAATCATCATCTGAATCTGCCCAACCATCACCGTCGCCATCAGGGCATGCAAGAGTCCCACCTAATGTGGAATTACCAGCAGTGTTTGGACATGAATCCTCTAAATCAGCCCAACCGTCACCATCACTATCAACGCACCCAGTGTAAGTTCCTAGAGTCGAGGTTCCTGCGATTTTGTTGCAGTCATCCGCTGCATCATCGAAGCCATCACCGTCATCGTCTGAATCTTCATCTGCATCTCTGCACCCATCTCCATCCAGGTCGTTAGATGAATCAGATACCCACCAATTGCGAGGTGGAGTGTATGAACTCAAACAACCGTCATCGTCATCCTCGACTCCGTCATTATCATCGTCGTTATCTTCGCTAGAATCCTTACAACCATCGTTATCGAAGTCGGTCGTAGAATCGCTTGTCCAGTTCCATGCCCCACCACGAGGACAATCGGCACCCGAATTGTCGGTGATTCCATCGTTGTCGTCGTCATAGTCACATTCGTCACCATCACCGTCTAAATCAGAATCAATCTGAAGAGGATTGTTTGTATTTGGACAGTTGTCTGTCAAGTCATTGACTCCATCATTATCTTTGTCAGCATTGTTAACTGGGTCCAAAGCCCAGACAACCAAATCCAGCCCTCCACTGCTGGTTACTGATTGTGTACCTTTGTTAATGGTAGACTGGAATGAGCCAAACGCGGCCGGAATATCCGTCATATTGACTGCGACTCCAGCAAACAAATCATCAGCGCTGCCTCCTAGATTTTCTACCCAATCCCAATTCCCATTAGAATCAAGCATTGCCATGTATAGGTCTAATCCGCCATTGGTATTTGCAACGTGAATACCGAAGGTTGTTGAAGTAGAGATTAGGCCTCCAACTATGATATCACCTGTGGACGTTTGTGCTATCGACATTGCCCTTTCCGTAGCACTGCTACTCCCTGCACTAGCCGCCCAAGAGGTTGAGCCAGATTTCAGGACTTTCACGATGTAAGCATCTCCATTACCTCTATCGGACAAGGTGTTTTGATTTCCTGCATCCATTGAACCCAAGAATACACCGGAAATGATAACATCGTCATTTTGAGTGATAAGTAAATCTGCGGGTAGGTTAATCTCAGATGCTCCGCTTGAGAAACCAATGACATCTTGTGCCACTCCAGATGGACTCCATTTGATTAGTATCGTATCACGTTGGCTAACAGCTTGGTGAGTCAATCCATTCTCGGTAAATGAACCAGTAGTAGAGCCGACTTGCCAAATGTTACCCATAGAGTCAACGCCAACAGGTCCACCTTCATCATCACCAATTCCGCCAGCTGTAACAGCCCAGTTAGTCGCACCAGAATTTCTGTCAAGTTCAACTAAGAATAACTCATCATCTGGGCTTACCTCGGTAATTCCACCAAAATCAGTTGTTCCTTGATGCACACCAGAAACGATTACCTTACCCGAGAATGTCTCAGCCACTCCAGTAATAATGCTGAAATTACCTGTCCCACCTGCGGTGTTGAACGACGTGGCCCACATCCACTGGCCTGTAGGGTCCAGTTTTGCAACGAAGCCATCACCAGCGCCATTTTGTGTGGTTAAAGCCGGAGACGAAGGTTGTGAACCGAAAATAACGGTTCCGAAAATTAGCCCTGCAATGAAGATATCACCTGCCAATGTAACCTCCATGGTTTGCAATAACAGTAGCCCTTGAGTTGCATCTGGCATTGTAGCCCATAGCCAGTTACCTTGTTCATCCATGGCTGCGACATAAGTGTCTGCATCCAGTTGACTATTGTATGGAGAAGTTGCCTGTAACTGAGTGGAGCCAAAAGTTAGCGAATGTCTGGTATCCCCTGCAACGACCCAGCCGTCTGGAGTTGCGCCTATACCTGTGCCATTTACGTGGCCTGCAGCGGTTCCAGCTTGAATCAAAAGTTCAGGTTCAGAATTAGCGAATAACTTGTTGTCAACATCATCTAATTCTATATCGTTGGTTACAGGAATCAAACTTCCTAGTAAGATTGCGATGATAGCAATGCTCAGTATACCACGAGTGCGCATGGTTGGTGGTCAAGTTTGAAGGTCATGAATCCTTTGTTCAATAGTTCATGTGTAATTTATTCGAAACTCCATCTAGAATCCATTCTGCGCCGGTTGCATCAATGCCGCTGTGAGCAGGCACTAAAACCTCGTATGTCTCCACTGTTGCTGTTTCAGAATCGAAGGTCCACCATCGAAGTAAATCACCCATTCCATCGGAATGTGAACGCCTTTCAGATAGTAGTTCTGAGAAATCGGGTTTTGTATCAATTTCCAAATTTACATGATTCAACATTGGCGATCGTTCTAGCAATTCAAATTCTTGCAAAATATGTAAGCCTCCGATGTTTAAGACCCAGCGAGAGATTTCATCTTCGCCAGGACCTTTCAGTATTCCAGTTACTTTGTGAAGTTTAGCGGGAATCAAAACTGGTTTAGCTAATGAAACATCAAGACCTTTCTCTTCTAAAATTGAGAAATCATTGGACGGTTTTAGAGTAAATGGACCGGGTCCTGAGAACAAGTCTGGTTCATTCTGTTCAGCAGATTATGTTTTTTCTTCCAAAATCTGTAATCTTCCATCAATTACAGCATGCCCTATGAATGCAGCAATATCCTTCAAAGTCCATATCACCAAATTCCTGCCTTCTCTAGAAGGAGTATTTTGCACATCAAATGATATCTTCCGTTCAGCAATGAGAAGGTGATTACCCCTTGGAGCATCGAAAAACCAAGACTCTACACCTGCTATGTCGAGTGAAGCAAAACCTTGGCCTGTACCCCACAATTCCATACCTTCTTTCATTCCAAGATTGGATTGCTCTGGAGTGACATCTATCAATCTTCCAAACCAAGAAATCACACCCGGTGCAGTTAGGGGAGGAGAATTGGTGTCAATGCTGACGCCCAACCTCCTTAGAACTGCGACCATATCAAGGGCCATATGCCCTCTAGGATGAAACCGTCTTTAGTTTCACTCTAGGTTATTGTTCAAAGTAAGCAAGTCTGAATCACCTGCATCTATGACTGTAATAGTCGAGATGCTGAAAGGCTTTCCAGATGCAACCCCAAGGTCACGGTTAACCAATCCAGTTCGGTGCATAGTGACTTCAGGGTGCTTTGCAGCAAGGTCATCAATATACTCCTGTGGGCAGTTTGCAGCTAATACGATACACTTAGCATCGCCCTTAGCACATGCATCAATTGCTTGGCGTTGACCAAACAATAGTTTCCCTGTTGTACTTGCAATCTTTAGTTGTCTACTTATATCCATTTTTCATTCCTCCACAATTTTGCTTCTCAATGTTGAATTCACTCTGGGATGTAATACAATTCCACAGAACCTGTACCAAGACTGATTGGCTGACCAACGATAATGTTCTCAGCAACACCAGTTAGGTTGTCTCTTTCTCCGATGATACCCGCCTTAAGCAAGTGGTTGACAGTAACTTCGAAAGCAGCACGAGCAAGGATTGAGTGCTTGGTACCAGAAACACCGTGGCGACCAATCGCACGAACTTCTCCTTCGCTAGTCATTACATCTGAAACCATTAGTAAGTGTCTTACGTCTACTTCTAGACGTGCTCCGTCTAGAGTTGCTTGCAATTCATTGACGATTGCTTGACGTGCAGCCTCAATACCAAGGTACTCGTAAATCTCAATGATGTTGTTTGTGTAAGTTCTCGATCTATCAATTCCTTCCATGTCTGAAATTCTAGCAAGGTTACTTCCGATAGTGGAAAGGTAGTACTCGCCAGTCTTGTCGTCCAACTGAACATTTGCACGCTCAATGTTAGGAACTCCTTTCAGGCGCATGTCTCTAATCTTGTCTTCAAGTTGCAGAAGTTCCGTGTATGAAGGTGGGTTCTCTGCCAAGGTCTTCATGTCCTCTTCGGTCTGAATTCCTGGAATCAATGTCAAAGTTGAAGGATTCTTCTCCTTGTCTGCTTCGACGTACAATCTTAGAGCACGTTCCAACTTGTCCTTGACTTCGGCAGGAGTCATTCCCTTCTGCTTTAGGTTACCCTTCTTCAACTTGAGAACTAATCTTCTCTGAGCAACGTCAGTGTCTATATCTGCGATGTTTACTGTAGTAGTAATTTCAATCGCTGCTGCCAATTTCTTAGCTGCATCCGCAGATTGACTGTTCTCACCCTGTAGACGAATAGTCATGGTTGGGGTGTTTGGAACTTTACGAGCATCTACGATTTCTATAATTCTTGGAAGACCCTGCGTTACGTTAACTGTTGCAACACCCGCATAGTGGAAAGTACGCATAGTCATCTGAGTGCCTGGTTCACCAATAGATTGTGCAGTGATAATTCCTGCAGCCTCGTATGGGTCAATAAGGGCCATTTCTCTTGCCTTTCCTGCTTCAGCAACAAGTGCTTGTGCTTGCTTCTTTGTCAACTTAGCCATTTCTCTGTTGTGAACTGCTTCAGTCAAATCGTGAATTGTCTGTTGAGAGAACTCGATTCCAGCATCGTCTGCTGCTGCCTTGATCGACTTGAATACAGGGTCTTCTGCCAACACATCGTCATATATTGAAGGAATTCCTTCAGCATTCATCTCAGGAGTGTAAGGCTCCAATTCTTGAACTGTCTTTGCAGTACGGCGGCGGCGTGTTCCTCGGCGCAAGCGAACTGAAGTCGTTGCTGAATTATCACTGGTTGCATCACGACTTGGTGATGCTGCACCGGAGATAATTCCGTGAATTCTTGCAGCTGTATCAGAGTCGGTTTCACAGAACTGAGCAATCTCTTGTGCTGTTAGAATCTTCACGTCGTCCCACTTTCTGTCATCTGCCAACTTGTGAGCAAATTCCTCAGGGACAAGCATATCCATTAATTTCTTCTTGGTTGCGCTCTTAACTACCATCAGAGGTCACCTCCTTGTGCTGCTTCAGAATCACCTTCGTCATATCCAAGGTCGAATTCCTTGTCTCCACTATCGAGGTATTCTTCTTCCTTCATCTTAGTAGGACCATCGGTGCCCAGTGCCTCATCGACTACTACATCGATGTTAAACGGCTTACCGTGTACACCACGGCTTGGGTCGATTCCATCCTCTCCATAAGAGAACTGAATAATTCTGTCAGCAGTGTTTCTTACTGACAATTTCTCATCATCATAGACCTTCAAATCATCCATAGCGTTAATCAGCCTTCTCTGCATGTAACCAGACTTACTGGTACGAACCGCTGTGTCGACTAGTGATTCTCTTCCAGATACTGAAAGCATGAAGAACTCTGTTGGCTCAAGACCACGCTTGAATGATGAGGAAATGAATCCCTTCTCTGTTGCACCAAGTCCGCCACGCTTGAAGTGAGGAAGTACACGCTGGTGATAACCACGTTCTAGACGTGCACCACGAACCTTCGCTTGTCCAATACTTCCTGCCATCATGGTCAGGTTATCCATTGAACCTCTTGCTCCAGAAATTGCCATTCCCACAGCAGCGTTAGAGTTACCTGGGTGGTTCAGTTCTTCCTTAGCAACGTCACCAGCAGCTTGCTTACCTTGGTCAAGAATGACCATGATATTCTCTTCTAGTGTTTCCTTAGGAGTTCGTCCAGGTCTGGTTTCGTATCCTCTACCATCCTTACCGAACTTCTCAAGTTCAGCACGTACTTCAGCACGAGCTTCAGCATTGTGACGTTCAATTTCGCCCAATGCTTCAGCAGACAGATCTTCATCATCGATACCGGTGGTGAAACCTAGAGAGGTACATGCACCAATTGACAGACGAGTGAACTCATCTAGGAACTTTGCACCATCAGATGGACCGTTTGTCTGAACGATTGCATCCAGTAGTCTTCCATCTTCAGCACCGATTGCACGCTTGTCAAGAGTTCCTGAAACCTTTCCTTTCTTGACAACTACATCGTCATTGGAACGACTTCTGAAACGCAAGTGGATGTTTTCAGGAATGATTACTGAAACCAAATCCTCTCCGTTGAAGTATTCTCCGTTTGGACCCTTGTGGACCTTAGGTAGTTCTCCAGTGTAACCAATGTTTCCTAGCATTTCTAGACCATGGCGCTTCGAAATCTGCGTGTCTGGCCTAGATAGTAGGTATGCTCCCGAAATGTGGTCGTGGATACCGCCAATAACTGCTCCACCATATCTTGGAGTTAGGATGTGTTCTTGAACACGCATCAGAATCTTAGCCTCTGCACGTGCTTCTTCACCTTGAATGACGTGAAGGTTCATTTCGTCACCGTCGAAATCTGCGTTGTATGGAGTACATACTGCTAGATTGAATCTGAAAGTGTGTCCTTCCATGACCCTTACTTCGTGAACCATCATTGACATTCTGTGAAGAGATGGCTGTCTGTTGAAGATTACAACGTCACCATCAATCAAGTGTCTCTCAACTTGCATACCCGGCTTAGGATTACCATTCATGTCAACGGTAGAAAGGCGGTCTTCAACACGAGTGCGTTCGCCCCATTCATTCATTGGGCTTCCACAATGTGGACACGATACTTCCAGATGTTCAGGGAATTGAGAATCAGGGTTAGCTAACTCATACTTCCAGCGGTGGTGTAGTATTGCTCGTGGATCGTCCTCTGCAAGTGGATTACCATCAACATCTTCACCACGTAGGTTTGCCAATGTTGCTGCTTCGTCTATTGCGTATGACACCATCTCGTCTCCACCAGCAACAGCTTCTTCTCTAGAAACGAATTTCTTGACAACAAGACCTGGTAGGAAGTTAGGTGCTGGCATCACAGAGTGTAGGTCGAACCTTTGAGTAGTCTCTTCCGTACATTCTGGATTGTGGCAACGGAAACCTGCGTTGATTAGCCTGCTTTTCTCATTAATTCTGACACGGCGCTTGTCACCACGGATAACATAGTTAACACCGGGGTGGACATCTGGGCCACGCATAATCATCTGTCTCATTTGCTCACGGTTACGGGTTGTAACACGGATTGGGACTGTTAGTTCCTTAGCAACCTTAGTTGGCACTCCAACTTCATTGACACCTAGGTAAGGGTCAGGCGAAATAACAGATCTCGCACAGAAGTTAACACGCTTTCCAGCCAGGTGAGAACGGAATCTTCCTTCCTTACCCTTCAACCTCTGAGTCAGAGTCTTCAAAGTTCTACCCGAGCGGTGGCGAGCAGGTGGGATTCCACTTGTTTGGTTATCAAAGTAAGTGGTAACGTGGTACTGTAGAAGTTCCCAAAGGTCTTCAACAATCAATTGTGGTGCACCAGCGTCACGGTTTTCTCTCAATCTCTGGTTGATTCTCAGTACATCGACAAGCTTGTGAGTCAAGTCGTCTTCTGAACGGTCTCCAGAGTCCAGAGTAATCGAAGGTCTAACTGTAATTGGAGGGACTGGTAGTACTTTCAAAATAATCCATTCTGGTCTGTTCTCCTTGTGCATTCCTAGGAAGATTAAGTGCTCCTGAGGGATACCTTGTAACCATTCTCTGATGTCACGAGCGTTCAACTTTCTCTCAGTAGCTTTAGCGCCACCTTGAGCAACGATGTGTTCCTTGAAAGTTGTAGGCTTGTCGAGAACTATCTTACCTTGTTGTGCATTACAGTGCATACAAATGGTTCTTCGAGCTTCGGATGTCTTCTTCTCAATCTCCTTGATAATCTTGGAGAATTCAGTAGAACCCACACCGTGCTTCAGGATGATATCGTGAACTCTCTTGCGGTAGTAGTCCTGCTCAGATGGTTCATCTTCGTTGGCCATGCCTGGAGCAGTTCCTCCTGCATCGTGCAGCAGAATCTTGCTACATGAGTTGCAGGTTGCTTTGAGTGCGGTCTTGATTAGGTTGACGAATCCAATGTGAATTACTGGTAATTCTAGTTGGATGTGACCAAAGTGACCTGGGCTTTCGTCATACTTACAGTTGTCAGTAGGACAAAGTAGACCCGGTTCGATGACACCCATGTGAGGGTCCATCAAACCTTGACGATAGGCGTGACCATCGTCCTTGTAGGTATCTGCGGTCTTAACCTCAACTGAAGACATCTTA
>JAKURJ010000007.1 GCA_022452125.1 Candidatus Poseidoniaceae archaeon | reverse complement strand
CGGCAAGGCCGCGACTGGAAAGGTATCTGTTGAATCTGGCAGTATGAATCGCTGTCATCCCACCAAGGCCCATTGAAACACTCGGATACTCCCAGAAATCGGGCATCAATCTTGGGTGTGGATATGAAGAGAGTCCGTTTCCATCGCACTCAATTCTGAAGTTGTCAATGTTTTCTCTTGTAAGTCGGCCTTCTAGCCATGCACGAGAATAAACTCCAGGGCTTGCATGCCCTTGCCAGTAAACATGGTCGCCCCAGCCGTCCAAATCTTTGCCTCTGTAGTAGTGGTTCTGCCCTACTTCCCATAGATGTGAATTTGATGCAAAGGTAGAGATGTGGCCGCCAATGCCATCATTTGCTTTATTCGCTCTAGTTACCATCATCATTGCATTCCATGAAATGATTCCATGAATGCGTTTTTCCATATCCAAATCGCCGGGGTATTGTGGCTGTTGTGAAGGATGAATGGTATTCAGGTATGGAGTATTTACCACATCGATATCGACGCCTTCTTCCCT
Source organism: Candidatus Poseidoniaceae archaeon (assembly GCA_022452125.1). Classification (GTDB taxonomy): domain Archaea; phylum Thermoplasmatota; class Poseidoniia; order Poseidoniales; family Poseidoniaceae; genus MGIIa-K1. The sequence continues at coordinate 26,117 of JAKURJ010000007.1, read as the reverse complement.
GGCAGCTCCTATTGTCTGCATCAGCAATCTGTGCGCCCTTTCAGGAACCAAGGCATCGCTTACAGCACGAATCGCTTCCTGCCACTCAAGTGTCTGCTCTGGGTCAGGGTCGGGCAGAACATCGCGGAAATTGTCGTCGCCCATGGACCTCTCTCCGATTTAATGGGGCCATAGGCTCCCTTTCAAAGAATCGCTTTACGCGTTTATCACATAGTTGTGCCAAATTGAAAGAGTTTCAGAACATTCGTCCTGGGATTTCACTACTGTAAGATTACCAGGAATGCCTCCCGTCATCGCTCCATCTGCAAGGGTTATTCCATCGTGAACTGGGATTGATTCTATCGTTTTAGTGTGATCTTTGTAGACGCCGATTTCAAAGATAATCCATGGCTCTCCCTCGCCGACTAATTGCCTGAACATGTCGGTGAACAAGAAACTGGCTAAATCTTCGCAAGAATGGAATGAACAAAGGCCAGAAAGCGTGCCTAGAAGTGCTTTTGATTCATCTGAAATGTCTGGTTGCTCGCCAACGATACGAGATTTGGTCATAGTTAGCAAAGGTGTATCTTCCATCTTATCACCGGTTTTTCTCATAGATTTCTGAAATTATTCTGTGGAAATGATGTACTCCTTGTTCTCTAGTAGGAGAGTACCTGCCTCTATCATATGCTTTTGACCGCATTGATTTGTGCACCTGCTCAATGATGTTCTGATCTTGGATTTCAACTGTATCTAAAATTGAGCCGGCCCCTCTTTGCGCTAGCGTATCGTCTTTGACATAACCCCTGTAAAGCACTCTTGTCTTTTCGGGAGAGACTGGAATTACGATGTTGACTGAAAGTCCCCATGGATAAAAATTGAACATCATATTCGGAAATAGCCACAAATAATATGCAGCAATATCTTGGCCATAGTCCGGGTGGTCTTTCGGCAAATCAAACTTCACATCCCCTTGTGATGCTTTTCCGATTTGTAATACTCCGCCTTCGAATACTTCCGTTGAATACCCCGAATAATCCAAGGTTTGATTCAGTTCTGGATGGACAAATGGAATGTGGAAACCTTCTAGATAATTGTCGACATAAAGCATCCAATTTGCGTTGATGGAATGGTCTCGGTCGCGAGATGAGTCGTGGACAAATGATTCGATTTCAAGAAAATCAAACCGGTTTCCAATTTCTGTCCAAGGTAATTTTTGTTCGTCTTCTTGAGATACAAAATGAATCCCATTCCAATTATGCATTGGAAAGTTGCGTAAGTTGTCAGATTCGCTAGGAAATCCAATCGCTTTTTCGAATTCGGGCATATGTTTCATCTTACCATTCAAGTCAAATGTGCGACCGTGATATTCGCATTGCAGGATTGATTTTGTACATGGTTGCAAGGCTAATCGCATCCCTCGATGTGTGCAAATATTAGACAAACAATGTGGTTTTTCACTTCTTACAATTACTGTTGGTTCACCGGTTATTGCCTCGATATGATCTAGAGGAATTACCGAGTTTTCACTCATTTCTGAATCATGGACGGCAAATTGCCAGCTGCTGAAGATAGAATTGAGGAAATTGAAAATCTCCTGTTCGTAATAGAACTTCGAAGGTAGAGTCTTCGCAACTCGAATATCGGCTGCAACCAGTTCCTCCGCCATCGATTTCGTTAGGGGCTTGTGATTCTTGATAGTTCGGTAGTGTTCAAATGTGAATTGCGACTGCGTAAATTATGGAAGGGAGGTTTTGGTTTGCTAATTCGTACGCTGAAGCCGCCGGTAGATTCCTAATCGCTTGCGATGATTTACGTGAAGCTGGTCACAAGGTGGAAAATGAAAGGTTAGAGATTGGGATGACTGGGCCCGATGGTGAGCCGCTTTGCATCGATGTTGCAATAGTTGGATCCCTTCAATCTGGCAAGGTGTTGCTTTCAAGTAGCGGTGTTCACGGAGTTGAGGGTTACCCCGGTAGCGCAATCCAATTGGCAGTAATGGATGATTTGTGTCAAGAGGATTCTTTCAAAGATCATGCAATTATTTTCGTACATGCAATCAATCCTTACGGCATGGCTTGGTGGAGAAGATTCAATGAAAACAACGTAGATCTGAATCGAAATTTCCTGAAAAGAGACCAAAAATACGAGGGGGTTCCTGTAGGATATGAGACAATTCGTGAATTCATAAATCCCGAATCACCCCCTCCGCAAAAAGAAAGATGGTTCAATCTAAAAGCGCTTAATCTGATTCGGAAATACGGATTCAATACTCTAAAACAATGTGTTGCGGAAGGACAGTACGAATATCCAAAGGCAATCCAGTACGGCGGGGATTGCCTTCAACCTGGGCCCGAATTACTACTCAATTGGTTAGATAATAAACTCGAGTCTGTCAATCGAATATGGGCTATCGACCTCCATACTGGACTGGGCCCTAGTGGTCATGACACATTATTAATTTCAGCCGGCATGGGTCCAGAAGATTTCTCTCATCTAGATGCATTATTCCCCGGACATGTTGAAACTCTAGATCCTAATGCTGGAGTTGGTTATGAAATCATAGGAGACCTTCATCAGGGTCTAGAAGACAGGTATTGTGACATTGAATGGATTTCTATCACCCAAGAGTTTGGTACATTCAAGCCTGTGAAAGTTCTACAAGCATCGCGTGCAGAAAATCGCTGGACTCAATGGGGTTTACACATGAATGAAATGGATGCTCGGAGACATTGGAGTAGGGAACAAATGCTTAGAGCGTTCAATCCAAAAGATGTTGTTTGGCAACACAAAATTACGTCACGTGGACGCGCCGTTTTCAACACAGCAAGAAGCGACCTTCGAAACTAATCTAAGGGCACTATTTGAGCACGTAATTTTGGCAGGAGTGGTGCAGAGGGCAGGATTTGAACCTGCGAACTCATAGAGACTGGGACCTCATCCCAGCGCCGTTGACCAAGCTTGGCAACCCCTGCAGCAACTTCGCCACCTAACGCGTGTATATCAAAACGCTTGGTGTAAATCAATAGAAAATTGAACAGCAAGTCAAGGAGCCATCTGCAGCTCTAATCTGCCCCATATCCAATACTATGCACTCAAATCCTCTATCCTCAAGTGCCTTCTTTACTGTTGGATATCCATCTGCGATGATTACCTTGTTATCAGGAAGTCCGATTGTGTTACATCCGTAAACTTCCTCTTCTGGCATCATAATTACTTCACACCCTTCTGGCATCTCGCCAAATGCTTCTGGCGTAAGATAGCCTTCGGGAACCAGAATTATTTGGTCGGAAGGCGTAGAGGATACACTTGTCAAATGTAGTGCGTGGGGGGGAATATCTACCACTCTTAGCTCATGTCCCAAGTGATCTAATAAGTCTCTAAGTTCCTCAATTCCAGCATCATTTGTTCTTGTAGAGCGCCCCACGAAGAATAGATCGCCCAAACGAAGAATATCTCCGCCGTCCATCATTGCCGGAGGCTCCATCTTGCAAATTTGATGCCCCTGTAATTCATCAGAAAGGAAGTTCGCAATCGGTGGTTGCTCTCCTCTCCTAGATTCGTGGCCTGGAACAGGAAGAAGGACGTGCCCATCTATGACTACTGCTTGGTCCTCGACGAAAATACAGTCAGGATGTGCGTGGTCTGCATCCAGTACAGTTACTTCTACTCCGTTCAAAGAAAGAGCCTCGACATAAGCAGCGTGGTGGACCTTGGCAAGTTCAATATCCGTTGGACCTGACCCGAAAAAATTGGCCAATGCTTCAGGATATGAGTCTGGAATTGCCCTGACCAGCGCCCGAGATTTTTGGTCCAACCGAACGGTCGCCATCGATTAATCGGGCCGATGGTCTGTGTATAACCCTTATCCTGTTAGCGGAAAGTGTATTCCACACACCGGAAATGAGATTCTAACCATATCATTCAACAATAGGGATGCTATCGGAGGCAATATGGATGTTGCACGCGCCCTGATGATGGTCACCGTGATGTGCCTTGCATCTCTATCCGGATGCTTCGGAGAAGATAATCCTCCCAAGGAAATTTCGGATGATAGTTTGAGGGTGTCGCCATCTATTCTTCCTGGTGGGGAGTGGTCCGTTGTCACATTGAAAGCAGACGCTGCAATGAGTGTGTTCGTCCCGTATTTTGTTCAAGATCCGGGTTCTATGAGAGCTCAAAACGGAACTGTCTTTGACCTCAAAGATGGAGATTCCGTATCGATGAATGTCTTATTCCCTCCAAGAAATTCAGATGTCATATTCCTAATTGGAGACTATGGACGAGAAAATTGGCCAATTCGTGCACCTGATGTTTCGTGGGCGGCTTGGGCTGATGGTCAAACTGAAGGTTCGGCAGCAATAATGGCTGCTGAAAACGAAGATGCTGGTGGAGAATGGAAATGGATTGTCCCTGCTAACCAAAGCGGAGGAGATGTTATCATCAAATCGCTTGAAACAATTCGTGACCAGAGAACTGACTTAACGGAAGCCGATGGTGTTGGAGCTAGCGGCGGTTGGGTGAATGGCCGAGACGTATACGAATGGGTTGATTTCATTGCAGATGATACCCCTTGTGCAACTTGTGGACCGGATGGTGCTGTGGGATATCTAGACCGATGGATTGGAAATGCAAACCCATCTTATGAGCACGCAATAACTTACTTCGAAGGAGTAATGCAAGGGTATGGATTAGACCGAGTAGAAGTACATAGATTCCAATGGAATACTGCTTGGGCTGTCAATATTTGTGGATATAAAGATGGTTCAGTATACCCTGATGAGTGGTTAATCTTTGGAGCACACTTTGACATCGCTCCTCCAGTTGCTTACACGCCCGGTGCTGAACAAGGTATTCCGGGTTACGGTACCAGACATGGTGCATATGACAACGCAGCTGGCTCAAGTATGGTTTTGAGTACTGCAAAGGTCCTTGCTGAATTCGATGCAAGGAGAACAATGGTTTTCTGTTTGTGGTCTTCTGAAGAGGAGGGTTTGTGGGGTTCACGCTCATTTGCAAACGACCTGCCTGACGGAATTACAGTCAGCAACTATCTCAATTTAGACATGGCTGGAGTCAATTACCCTGGCGATTACGCCTTATCGGTTTATTTGGGACCAGATGGAACTGGAGATGTCATAGACCAACCCGGCATGTATTATCTGGCAGAATGGATTGGTGCTGATGCCCTAAATCTTGGTTATGAAATCGAGCGTGGAAGAGAGGCATGGCTCGAAGATGGAGAAAGTCCACTATGGGGGGATATCTATGAAGATACGGTGGCAATTTACGAATCGCCAACCGCTCGAAGTGACCACGATTCGTTCCAAAACATCGGAGTTGCTACCTTAGGATGGAATGGCCTAGTAGATGGATATCCTTGCTATCATCGTGAATGTGATACAATGGAGACTATGATCGATTATATGGGAACAGATGATTCTACTGGAATCAACAATCTTGTCCATTCATGGGATATTGTAACTTGGTGGGCTGTATATGCGTTCCTTCACATGGACCAAACTCCAGTTCCTAATGAGCTTTGAAATAATTCCTATGCCGGGAAAATATTCTTTACATCCTCCCTGTAGGTTTCTACATGGTTGAGATTCTCTGCCCTCATTGTGAAGAGGAAATTGAGTTAGACGACGATGCCTATGGAGAGTTTTCATGCCCGTATTGTGACGGAGAATTCGAGTGGGGCGAAGCGCCGAAATCTAAGGCAAGGTCTGATTCTGCTTCTCAGCCAATGAGCGGTATCAAAGCAGGCTCACATGCACTTCATGGCGCTGGCGGATTGATGTTGGTCATTGGAATGTTCTCGGGTTGGTTAACGGTTGGCGGATTCTTGGATGCTAGTCCATTCGGGATGAAAGCGTCTATGTTTGGATTCAGTGCAAGTACTGGTTGGTTCAACTTCTTTGGCGATGGTGGAGATTCTGTTTTGGCAATCTTCGGAATAATTTTCATGCTTCTTGCAATTGTTGCAATTGCTTCACAAATTACTCATCTGGTGTTCAGATATGTGCACCACATGTCCGACGCCGGAAAACTCGAAGTTAGTATGCAAATGGCATATCGATCTTACCAATACCGGTGGCACACCTCATTGATTGCTCTAGTGTGCTCTATCGCTGGAGTTGTAGTAATGGAAATCGGTTTACTAATTGCCTTTGGAGTGGAATTGGCATTCCCGAGGCCTAGTTTGTTCGGCATATTTCTGCTACTCGTGTTAGGAGGCCAATTCGTCCTCATGAATCAAGAGTTAGCTGAAGAGTGATTCGTTCATCCTTCGATTACAGGAGTTTTGTCCTCTTCTTCAGATCTAACCATCTTAGCCCACAGGTAACTTGTTCTTTTTGGGCGGCAAACGCCTTTAGCGCATCTTTTCTTCCTCAGTAATTCATGAATAAGTGGGGCTGTCATTACCATTATTCTCATGTTATATTTAGGCATAGAAGATTATCAAACCTTCGCATTCTTGTGAAAGCGGTTTCAATTTCACTTTCAGCAATCCTGTCTCTTGCGAAAGATACTCGGCTGATTTGTGACATTTCGATTAATGGGCAGAACAGTACCAACTTGGAGAAACAGGGTTGAGAGTGAATTAAGCGCACTTAATGCATTTCGAAGGGCTTTGAATTCATCAGACCGCAAGGCCTTGGACGAATTAATGAATGGAGTACGTAATCGTAGAACTGCTGGTGGAATGCTTCCATCAATCGATGTGTGGAAGCCAATGCTACTTTCGATGATTTTGGAATCTTACAAAAAAATCGCTGAATTGGAAAATACAATCAAAGAATTGCAGAGTGAGAAGTGATTTTTTGCGGGGCTGGATAATAGATGCCCAACTAAGTGTTAGTGGGCGCCACATGGATGTATGGATTAGCGACATAAATGGGAATGTCGAGAGAATCTGTGTACCTTGGTGTGCTTGTATACACGTTCATGCAGAAAACCAATTGTTGGTTAATCTGCCTCAATGGCTAAAGTTGCCAGAGATAAGTGAAAAATTCTCTATTGGCGCCACTAGGATGGTGAAAAAGCGATTATCGCTGGATGAATTTGAGATGCATAATGTGCTAGAAATCGATGTCTTGGACAGCCGCAAAATCAGAAAAATATCGCAACACATCGAGGCTCGTGGCGAGCATCACAGGTATTCTCTGTTCTCAGTAGATGCTCATTTAGCACAACGTTTCTTCATCGAATTTGGCATCTCTCCATTTCAGTTCGTAAAATGGGATGGTGATTCATTTTCACTATTGGGTGAAAATGATACTTGGCCTAAAATGAAAGTTATTGAATTAAAATTTGAATACCATTCCAACAATGGATTTGACACTCTCAAATCATATCTAAAGCAAATTGAAATCCTACTATGGGATGGTTTTCTTCCCGGAAAAAGGCTTGATTCTGTAGTACGCAGGAAACATTGCGGCAAGGAGTTCTTAGCAGAATTCCAAGACAGTATCAATCGATTAAATCCAGACGTAATTATCACAAAGGGCGGGGATGCGTTACATTTTGCTGCCTTAGATAAGTTGGCCAAACGTGTTGGTTTTGATTTGAATTTAAGTAGGGCTGAAAGCGAATTAAAACCAAGATCGATGTCAAGGGTTGTTCATTCGTATGGACAGGTTATCCGCAAGGATGCTTATTTCCCTTTGAATGGGCGATTGCATATTGACCTCGATGCTAGCTTCATTGTCAGAGAGGGTGGAATTTTAGGGTTGTTTGAACTAAGTAGACATTCGAGGCAATCTCCTCAAGACATCTCAAGGTTATCTCCCGGTTCGGTAATTAGTGCAATACAGATGCGAATTGCAATGGAAGATGGTGTCTTGGTTCCCTGGAAAAAGAACCGTGCTGAGGATACCAAAACGGCATGGGAGCTTTTAGCAACCGACCGTGGAGGCTTGTATTTGGATAGCAAACCCGGCGTATATTCAGATGTTATTGAACTAGATTTTGCGAGTCTCTTCCCGAGTATTATTGCAACTAGAAACATCTCTCCCGAAACTCTCAATTGCGCTTGTTGTCAAACAACGACCGAGTTTCCGACGACTGGAATGTTCGTTCCACTAAATCCTGATGAAGCAGAAAAGGCGTTTAGAGAAAGGGCGAGAGGGGGTCTTTTTTCATCCAAAATTTTCCCTTCTGCAAACGCTTCTGCGCTACAGGTTCCAGGACTGAAAACGCATACTTGTGCTCGGACTCACGGCTTTCTTGGAAGAGTTGTTGCTCCAATAATCGAAAGAAGGATGCAGTTGAAAAGCCAGAGAAAAAGAAAAGGCGACACATTCGATTTACAGCAAAATGCACTCAAATGGTTACTAGTTACTTGCTTCGGATATACCGGTTACAAAAATGCACGATTTGGAAGAATTGAGGCGCATGAAGCAATTTGTGCGTGGGCAAGAGACATATTACTCACAACCATCTCCATTGCTGAGGATGATGGATGGAATGTACTACATGCAATAGTAGATTGTATTTGGATTGAAAATAAGAATTTGAAGACACGTGAAGAGAAGATTGCGTCTGCGATGCAACTATCTCAAAAGGTGACAGATTTGATCGGAATCCCATTAGAATTCGAAGATATCTACGATTTCATCGGATTTTTGCCAAGTAGGATGCACAATGCTGGTTCACTAACTAAATATTGGGCGCATGGCCAAAATGGATTCAAACTCAGAGGTATCGAAGCGAGGCAACATTCTACATGCGAATGGATTGCTGCGATACAAAAAGAGTCTCTTGAAATCTTAAAAGATAATCTAAATGGTGAAAGTAATTATGATTCTATTACTGTCCAGCAAAAAATTATTGCAAAGTTACATGATGAAATTAAATCCTTGAATTCTGGAAAAATCGACCCTAAGAAATTGGTTGTCACCAGACGTGTCACAAAAAGAATTGAGGATTTTTCCGTTTCCACAAACACTCAACAGGCTTTGATCCGCGCTAGAAGGCTTGGGCAAGATATTCTGCCTGGAAGAAAAGTTCGCTTTGTCGCTACAAAGCCATCGCCGGGCATTCCTGAATCGAGGGTTATACTATTGGAAGAGCTGTCTGACAATTCAGGATTCAGGATAGATTCCGAGTACTATGAGGGTTTGGCCATAAGAGCGATTTGGGCAATACTCGGGCCCTTTGGATGGAGCGATGAAGAAATAAGGCAAGGCCATAGGAAATACACGCTATTCGATTTCTTCAGCGCCTTCGATTCTAATCCTAGTATCAATGACTCTGCTTATTGATTCATGAAGCGTCTGTTGTGGGGTGATTTCTTTTCTGTATCCGGAAGACCTAGTAGGCATATGAAAAAGCCACATCTTATTCTGGCCTTGAATACGTCTTCTTCTACCTAAAAGAGATGCTTGGCACCTATTCTTGACCATTGTTAGTAGATGAGAATGACGTCTTGAATGGACTTTAGAGGAAGTTATCAAAACGATGCCTACATCATTTTCATCTGCAATTTTCTTTAGCAAATCGATTGTTTTTCGAAATAGCGATCTAGCTTCATAATTGCCTATTTGTGGATCAAGATGCATTGTGAGGGGGCCATCTACTACAATCAACTTGGCTTTTGTGATTTTGATTTCTGCCTGCAGCCTCTGCACTAAATGGGAAAACTGGTGTACGGTGAATCCTCGTCCAACAAATAACCCGTGTAGTAACTGCTCGCAATCAGGTAATGTATGAGGAAATGTTTGGATAATCCTTGCTGGATTGAATCTGCAAGCGCCATCAATCCAGTGAACATAGTCTCCATTCATTAGAGTCATAGCAGTCCAAGCCTCTGCGAATTCTCTCATACTCTTACCTGAATGCCCTGGCCCTTGTAATTGATACAGCATACCTTTCCTAGGAAGTATCTGAAACTCATCGATGTGACGTTCATTGGAGACTGGCAACGCCCTAGGCATAGTGAAGTGTCGGTGCCTCCCCTATCAAGTGAATTTGAAAGCACAGCGCGGTAAAAGTAAATGTGAATCTGAAAATCTGTTCACGAACAATCGTAGCATTGAGAAGGGGTTGCATCTACGGACTAACATGCAGCGGCCGATTATGGCGGGATTTCTCGCTTTGTTATTCTGCCTAGCTCCCTTGAGCGGTTGCTTTGGAGAAAACGTCGATTCGACTATTTCTGAGGGAGATGTTACAATCACTCCTAAGGTTTGGATCGGAGGTGATTTCCAAGCGATTACAATTGCTGCAGAATCTGATATGTCGGCATTTGTTCCATACTTGATTTTGAATACTGAGAATGGATTTGTGCAAAATTCCACCGTGGTAGACATTAAAGCTGGAAAATCGGTACAATTGACCGTTCTTGCTCCTCCTCGCACAGACACTGCTGTCGTGCTGATTGGAGATTATGGAAGAGAAGATTGGCCAATTAGAGACCTTACAGAATCGTGGAAAGTCTGGTACGCGAGGGAAGGTTTCGAGCGAGACGATAACCAAGGCATAAGCAGAGTTTCTTCCAATACATCTCTAGATGCAGTCTTACCTTCTACCAAAAATGGTGGGGAAGTAATTGCTATTCGTCTAGGAATAGATCGCCCATTTGCTGCTGCCTTTAGTGAGGCGGAAGGCGGAAGGCATTCTATGGGCCTAGTAGATGGTAGAACTGTTCTAAATTACATCAACGTGATGTCAGATGAAACACCGGACCCTCTCGACCCTGCCGATGGTGCTGTAGGCTACCTTGACAGGTGGGCTGGACAAGGAAATGCTGCTTACGAAGATGGTGCTCAATATTTGATTAAAGAGATGGAAGGGTTTGGCTTAGAAGTAATCAACCAAAGGTTCGTTTACGATTCGGTCAACACTGGACAACAGAATCCCGAAGCATACAACATATGTGGGTACAGATTCGGAGAAGTAACCCCCGACAAATGGATGGTTTTTGGTGCTCACTTTGATATCGCTCCCCCGGTAAATGGTGGAATGATTTCCCCTCACCTAATCGGTGAGAGAACATACGGGACAAGGGTTGGAGCTTACGACAACACCGCAGGAACCAGTATGGTGCTGACTGTTGCAGAGGCTATGGCCGGATATAGCACCAGGAATACGATGGTATTCTGTCTCTGGTCTGGCGAGGAAGGTGGAAAAAGAGGTAGCGACTATTGGACCGAAGAATGGGTTAAAGAAGACAACCCCAATGTCGAAGTTACCAACTATGTCAATTTAGACATGGCTGGAGTTAACTGGCCCGGTGGCGGTGGCGCTCCTTGTGGAGGTAATCACGGCGGAGGCGAGCCGAACTGCGACCCTGACCCTCAGATCGACCCAGATGGTTATCCTAAGGACGAGGAAGTATGGCCAATGAGAGTGTACATTGGGCCGAGTCTTGACCACGATGTAATGAATCAACCAGGAATGGTCAATTTAGCGCTATGGATTGGTTCAGATGCTATCGGTGTCGAAGAACAGATGTCAACATTAATCGGAACTGGTTACGATTCAAGCACTTGGAAAGTAGACGATTGGTTGGCAAAGGATAGGCCTGAAATTATTGTCTATGAAGACACGACTGCTCGCTCTGACCATGCTAGTTTCCAGGACAACCTAGGTACTGTAACTATGGGATTCGGTGGTTTAGTCGATGGATATTGGTGTTACCACCAAACTTGTGATACAATCGATGAGATGATCGATTGGATGGATACAACTGGCAAGGATTACGGTGAAGAAAGAAGCGGTACCAGTAACCTTGTTGATGCACTTGACACAATTACATGGTGGGCTACTTACTCATTCTTCCACTTGGATGAGAATCCAGTAAGAAGCGAATACCTTGAATGAAATTAGAACCATCCAGCGATTCGTAGAGCTACGTCGTCGATTGGACTGAATACTCCAGTCCACCACATGTAGATGATTGCAATAAATGTCATGAAGCTACAGAACCAAACAGGTTCGCTCCAATCTTTGATTTTAGCACCATCGAGAGGGCCAAATGGAATCATATTGAAGAATCCTAATCCAAGATTGGCGGCAACCCACCAAAATACAACATCATACACCATGGCTTTGAGATTAATTGCACCGGCTTCCAAATAGGCTGCTGACTCTGTTGCACCAGTTAACCCTAGGATAATTCCACCCAGAGGAATGCCGATCAGGAATAGTCCGAAATTAACCGCAGGGCCTGCTATTGCAATGTGTCCATTTTGTCTGCGAGTAACCAGCCCAGCAACCATTACAGCACCAGGAGCCATGAATAAAAATCCTGTTAGTGCAACGAAGGCAATTCCGAACTTTAGACCACTGGGGTCTACTCTGAACTCCGCCCAACATCCATATTTCTTAGCCACAATCTTGTGACCTATCTCGTGCAACAGGAAAGCCGGTCCAACCGCGATTAGCATAACAGGCATGGATAATAGAACAATTGCAAGCCACTGTTCAAGACCGCCTTGAGCGCTGATTCGCAAAATACCACCAGCCATCAATAGACCTAAGGCAAATGTGAATGCTGCTGTCGCTAACATAAGATGGCTCTTTTCCTCATCGCTGAAGTGCCAAATCTTTCCTTTGTGGAGTTGTACTGGCTGACGATTATTGATGCCCATGAAGCCTCCACCTGTATTGAAATGAATAGTGCCGTCTGTCGCCCTGTGGGCATGGACACGATGGATTCGTGGCTTCTGTTTTGGAAAGAGGTCGTCCTCGAGTATGTCGGCCCGGGGGTCTCTCGCCATGTTCCTTTCTTACCACGGTGGGTTTTGAAGTCTCGCGCGGAAGCATTCTTTGCTGGCAGGTAATGGGAGGCTCATGGCGATGCCGAGGAGGGCAATGAAAGACTTGGGTTTCCAAGCGTGTTGCCTTAGGTGTGATGCTCCAGATATTGCCGGTTCTAATCGCTGCAGAAAGTGTATATCTCACCATACTAAAGTGAGAGATTTGATTGCTAAAGCACCTCAATCCGATGAGTTGTTTCAGTTTGCGAGAGACTTGTTAGCTATGGCTGCAAATCCAAATCGTTACGACCATGATGAGGTTCATGGGCCATCATTACGAGAACAACAGCGCTTAGCAAATTCCATGGCTGAGTCAAAACCGCTACCAACTAGCGAAGATATTGGAAAATTGTTCGAATCCCAAGCCAAACGAGAAAAGAAGAATGTTGTCCAAGAAGTAGGGAATCAAAATCCATGGAAGGACGAATTGCCGCCTGAAGAGGTTTTGAACATCATGGCAGATTCCCTTCAAGCGGAAGAAATCGAGCATGGCGCACGTACAATTCCAAGCCGGCCAATAGCCGCAGTGGACCGTTCTGACCGCCTGGGCGAGGATCGTGAAATGAATGACAAAGTCGTGGCAGAAAGGGTGGCTTCAGAAGCTCCTGATTCGTTGAAAGAGGTCGTTGAAGCCGCTACTATTGCTCAAAGGCAGCGCGACAGAGAGGAGTGGAAAGATGCTCAATCTGAAGTCTCAGATTTGCTAGATGATGATTTAGACTTATAGGCCTCTGAAGAAGTTTTTACTAGATTTACTATTCAGTTACCGATTAGTGTTTTTAGTTAGATTTCAACTCTCACAGCCTTCGAGGGTGTAACTGACTCTGGTCGTACCTTTGCCCTTGTTTTTCTTACCAAGGAATTCCATTTTTCCAATCTCTCCTAGGGCCCTTACATGGGTGCCTGCACAAGGGCACAAATCCACATTATCTCCAATTTTAATTATCCTTAATTGTTTAACAGAAATGGGTAACAGGTCCATGTTTGTTCTTTCTGGAGGCATTATTGCATTGATTTCTTCGCGTGTCATTATGCAGTCGGTTACATCCAAGTTTGACTCGACCATTTCGTTTGCTTTACTGAATAATTCTTCGATCATTTCTTCGTCAAACTTAACCGGATTAAAGTCAATTCTTGAACGGTCTGCATGTATCTGATTTCCAACAGTTCTAGCTCCATCATACATTTCGTAAACCAGCCCGCTAACAAGGTGCTGGGCCGTGTGCATTCTCATGTGAGCATGTCGCCTATCCCAATCAATTTCGCCTTCAACAGAATCTCCAATTTCAAGCCCGTGATCTTCTCCAACAAAGTGTTGAACGTCGCCTCTTCCTCTAACTTCGGTGACGGCGACTTGTCCTCCGTCCCATGTCAATTTTCCAGTATCCCAATTCTGACCTCCTCCCAGTGGATAGAATAAGGTCTGGTCAAGTGTTACTGAAGTTTCATCGACAGCTGTAACTTTAGCTGAAAAGTCCTTGAGATAGCAAGCATCAATGCTCTCCATGTACAACTTTGTCGACGGCATGTAGCAAAGGAAGAGGGGTTGTTTCTCAAAGGTTTGCTTGTGCGTATTCAACTGCGTTACGGAAGATTTGCATCCCTTCTGCAAGTATTTCTTCATTCACTTCGCTACGTGTGTGGTGTGGATGTAAGAATGTTGCATATGCTGCTTCTGGATGTGGCATCAATCCAAACACTAGGCCAGTAGGGTCGCATATCCCAGCTATGTTTCTGATGCTGCCATTGGGGCAAAGTGGGAATGGTAGTGTCTCATCAGTTATCCCTTCGCCCGGTTTTGTTGTGGGATCAACATAACGAGTTACAATCTGATTGTTCTCATTCAACGCATCCAAATCTGTTGTTGATGGCATTACGAATCTACCTTCTCCGTGTCGTACTGGACATTCGATTCTGGTAATTCCTTTAGTCCAAATACATGGGCTATCTGGATCAAATTCCAAAGTGACCCATCTGTCTTCATAGCGACCGCTGTTGTTCAGCGTCAAACTTGCTCTTTGCTCGAAGTCAGGCACTTCCCTACCAGGCAATAATCCGGTTTTCACTAATACTTGGAATCCGTTACAAATTCCAATAATTGGTTTTCCTGCAGCAACGAATGCTGCTAATTGTTCTCTCATTGCGAATCTCATTCTGTTACCAAGTAAACGCCCAGAGCCTAAGTGGTCTCCAAAAGAGAAGCCGCCGGGAACTGCCAGTATATGGAATTCTGAAAGGTCCCTTTCACCATTGACAAAATGGTTGACGTGAACTCTTTCGCTTTCTGCACCTGCTAATTCGAAAACCGCCGCGGTTTCTCTATCGCAGTTTATTCCAAAGCCAAACAGAATCGCAACTTTTGGAGTTTCAACCATCATTGAACACCTCCTGTCATGTCTAGGCTTCCTTTCCAGGCCATTACCATCTCCTCAACGTTTGATTCAATGATTAAATCATCGCCATCCCACACACTTAGAGTATCTCCGTCAGTAACTTCTCCCATGTATGTCAATGGCTGCCCCTTCATTGCAGCCAAGAATTCTGCACGGTTTTCTTGCTTTACACCAACTAGGATTCTGCCAAGAGATTCACCCCAAAGTCGGCCCCACAAATCTGCCTCACCTGGACCATCTACATCGATTGCTGCGCCACATCTACCACCAATACACATCTCTGCAATTGCTACAGCTATACCACCTTCACTGCAATCGTGGGCAGTTCTAACAATGCCTGATTGGATTGCTTTAGTCAACGCCTTGTAAGACTCTAGATTCTTTTCCGGATTAGGTAGGCGCGGGACTTCTCCGCCGATGCCGTCTGATTCTCCAGATTCGCTAAGCATGTAGGATATCTCGCTTGCACCTAATTCTTGTTTGGATTCTCCAACCAAGTACAGACTTTCTCCGGGCTTTAGGTCTGATGTTGTAGTATAGCGAACATCGTGGTGGTTGCCGAATAGTGAGAAGAGTAGTGTTGGAGGGATTGAAATCTTATTTTCACCGGTTCCGTAGTCGTTTTTCATCGAATCTTTTCCTGAAATACAAGGCACGAAATACGCTCTGCAAATCCTTTCCAATTCCCTGTTTGCTCTAACCAACTGAGCTAATTTGAATTTACCATCTGGTGTCTTTTTACTTTCAATTGGGTCTGGCCAGCAGAAGTTGTCAAGACCTGCAATCTTGGAAAGATCCACGCCTGTGCACACTGCGTTTCTCACCGCTTCATCTACTGCCGCTGCCGCCATTGCTCCTGCATCGATATCACTGTACCTTGGAGAGATTCCATTTGATACTACAAGGCCGTGTGTAGAGCCGTGTACTGGTGCAAGTAATCCTGCGTCTCCAGGTCCATCTCTTTCGACCCCAACAAACGGTTTAACTGCGGTTTGGGCGATGACTTCGTGGTCGTATTGACGTACCCATGTCTCCTTGCTAGCAATATTTGGACGGGCTAACATTCGCATTAGTAGGGATGAATGATTTACATTTGGAGGGGGATTAAAATCAGGATTTGTTGGGGTTTTCCACTCGCTTTCTAGGCGCAATTGTGGAACTCCATCGTGCAAAAATTCGATTGGCAGTGAGGCGACTGTGTCCTCGCCGTGAACGACATGGAACTGCCCTGTGTCAGTGAAATCCGCCACCCAGGTCGCCTCTACTTCATGTAAATCCGCTAAGGCTTCGAATGCAGGTACATCGCTTTCCCTAACAGCGACTGTCATTCTTTCCTGAGACTCTGAAACAAGTATTTCCCATGAGGAAAGGCCTTCTTGTTTCAATGGTACTTTGCCTAAATCAATACGGCAACCATTGGTGTACTCTGCCATCTCACCAATGCTGGATGAAAGGCCGCCTGCGCCATTATCTGTGATACATGTGATGAGTCCAGCATCCCTTGCTTCTAGAATCATATCGAGCATTTTTTTCTGAGTAATTGGGTCCCCAATTTGGACTGCGCTAGATGGTGATTCTTCGGTCAACTCTAGTGAAGAAAAGGTTGCACCGTGGATTCCATCATATCCTACTCTTCCGCCAACCATGTAGACTCTATCTCCTGCTTCTGGATTCTTTATGTGAGATTCTCGACCATCTGGTAACTTGCGGGGCATCATACCAATTGTACCACAGTAGACCAGTGGCTTACCGATGTATCTATCATCGAATACAATCGCTCCGTTTACTGTAGGAATTCCGCTTTCATTTCCTCCGACTCTTACTCCTGCATGGACGCCTCGAAGAACTCGAGAAGGGTGGAATAAATTCTCTGGAAGGTCGCCTTCCCAATCAGGAGGCCCAAAGCAGAATACGTCAGTATTGGCAATTGGCCTTGCACCTAGTCCCGTACCTAGGATGTCTCTGTTAACACCTACAATTCCGGTCATTGCTCCACCATATGGATCTAATGCGCTAGGAGAGTTGTGGGTCTCTGCTTTCATGCACATTGACCATTCATCATCCCAAGCGATTACTCCTGAGTTGTCGTGGAATACTGATAGAAGCCAATCGACTTCATCTTTCATCTCTAGTGTTGGTTTCATTATGTGTGTCTTAAACAAGGAGTCAATTTCTGTATCTTCGCCCGTTTCTGTATCAACGTGGTGAATGTGCGCTGCGAAGATTTTGTGCTTGCAGTGCTCTGACCAGGTTTGAGCTAAGCATTCTAATTCTACATCTGTAGGTGCATTTTCTGGTAATCCCAATTCTGCCCTTACTGCTCGAACTTCAGGGTCTCTGTAATGCGCCTGAATAGTTTGCATTTCTTCTAAATTAAGAGCGAGTAGTCCTTCCTCTGAGAGCTTCATCAATTCCTCATCAGAGATTTCCAAGTCAACAACCGCAGGTGGTGCGTAATCACTTGGAGTGATTGGTGCATACTCGATAACTGGGAAATCTTCTCCTTTCAAAGAATACAGCGCTCGCTCAATCAAGCCGTTGTGAAGTTGTTTTGCCAACCATTCAACTTCTACCCCTTCTGGAACTCCTTCGAAAGTGTAAGTTAGGTATGTGGATACTCTAGCATCGCCACCAGCGTTTGGGAATATTGTTCTGAATCCATCAAGCGCTGCCTTCCCTGGATTGTCTGTGACTCCTGGTTTGAATCCGATTGTAACAACCATATCTGGACTATTCGAAAACAGTTCCTTGTTTTCCAGGTGAAGTGAATCAGTAGCACTCTCTTCAATAATTGGGTCTGCGAATACGTCATCAGCCCTGCTAGCGACTTCATCGGCTGTGATTTCGCTAGAAATCAAGAATCCGACAATTGACCTCACCTTGCTAATTTCAATTCCGTGGTCAGCGACCAATTGGCGTTTCACAGAGTCTCCCCTGACATCTCTCATGTCTTCTCCAAGTTTCGGGGTTGTCTCTACTCTGACAATATTCGACGACACTAGGCACACCTGCCCCCTAAGGGGGCAGACACACCCCAGCGACTACCGTCCATGAATACTACGCTTGAAGAATTTGTAGAAATCAAAGGATTTCTTTGAGGAATTTGCCGGTAAAGCTACCCTTCACTTTGGCTACATCTTCTGGTGTTCCAACCGCAACTACTTGTCCGCCTCTGTCTCCACCTTCCGGGCCTAAATCAACGACCCAGTCGGCGGATTTGATAACATCCATATGGTGTTCGATTACGATGATTGAATGTCCGGTTTTTCTCAGCCTTAGCAAGACATCAATTAGCTGTTGAACGTCTGAAAATGACAGGCCTGTTGTCGGCTCGTCAAGGATGTACATGGTGTGCCTGTGAGGTGGCCTTCTCAACTCGCTAGCCAATTTCACTCGCTGGGCTTCTCCGCCAGAGAGTGTGGTTGCAGGTTGCCCCAAACGAATGTAGCCCAAACCTACGTCATTGATTGTGGAAAGTGTGCGATGTAATTTCCTGTGGTTGGCGAAAAATTCGACGGCCTCTCCCACGGGCATTTCTAGAATGTCGTGGATGTTCTTTCCTTTCCAGGTAACTTCCAAGGTTTCTCTTGTGTATCTCTTACCTCCACAAACGTCACATGTAATCCAAACGTCTGGTAAGAAGTTCATCTCCAATTTGATAGATCCTCCCCCCCTACAAGCTTCACATCTGCCGCCCTTTACGTTGAATGAGAAGTGTCCTGGGGTGTAACCTCTTTCTTTTGCTAGAGTTGTTTCAGAGAATAATTTCCTGATTTCATCAAATGCTTTGGTGTAAGTTGCAGGATTAGACCTAGGGGTCCTTCCAATTGGAGATTGGTCGATTACAATGACTTTGTCAACATTATCAATTCCTTCGATTTCATCATGTGCGCCCGGCGATACATCTGACCCACTTAGCCTGCGTTGTAGTGAAGGTGCCAAAATACTCGACACCAGTGAGGATTTTCCTGAACCAGAAACTCCTGTAACTGCAGTTAGACACCCTAGTGGGAATTCGACATCGATGTTTGCAAGGTTGTTCTGTCTTGCTCCAATGACTTTTATGTGGCCTTTGAATGGTGTAACCCTCTCTTCTGGAATAGGGATTGTACGCTTACCTGAAAGGTAGGCCCCAGTTACAGAATTCTTGACCTTCATAACCTGATTTGGAGTTCCATTTGCAACGATTTGTCCGCCTTCCAATCCAGCGCCAGGCCCAAGGTCGCAAAGCCAATCGGCTTGTCTTAGAGTATCTTCATCGTGTTCGACTACTAGGAGTGTGTTGCCAAGTTCTGACAATTCCCTAAGTGTGGAAAGTAAGCGCTCATTGTCTCTTTGATGAAGACCTATTGAAGGTTCATCGAGAACATACATGACTCCTGTCAGCCGACTGCCTATCTGTGTAGCTAATCTTATTCTTTGACTCTCTCCACCAGATAGGGTGTTTGCGCGTCGATCTAAGGTGAGGTAATCAAGACCTACGTCATTTAAGAAGCCGAGACGGCCTTCGATTTCTTTCAAGATTTCTTTGCCAATGAATGCGCTTCTTTCATCCAGTTTTTCAGCACTGTTTCCTTGTCCGCTCATGGAACGGATTATGTCAAGCGCATCGTGAACACTAGCTGCGCCAATCTCTGGGAGGCGTTTCCCTCCAACTGTTACCATTCTAGATGCAGGGTTGAGTTTCTCTCCATTACAGTCCGGACATGGTTCATCGTTCATACAAGCAATCAGTCGGCTCCTAGTGCGCTCAGATGTTGTCTCAGTGTATGTTTTCTGAAGTCGCCCGTATACACCCTCCCATGGTTTGCTATACTTGTACTGAGAGCCTGTTTCGGATGTAAATTCGAAATGGATAATCGTAGAGCCTGAGCCGTTCATTATTATGTCTTGAGCATCGTCATCTAATTCAGAAAATGGTACGTTTGTGGGAATTCCATAGTGTAATGCGGTTTGTTCCATAAGTTTTCGATACCAGTGGGGCGACATAGATTGTCTCCATGGTTTAATGCAGCCTTCGGAGATTGTTGCTTTTCTGTCGACTAGTAATTCCTCACTGAATCTTCTCTGAACGCCTAAGCCTTGGCAGGAAGGGCATGCCCCTAATGGAGAGTTGAATGAGAAAACTCTAGGGCTCATTTCTGGCATAAAAGCGCCGTGTTCTGGACAAGCAAATTCTTCAGACCAAACGATTGTTTGTCCGACTTCAGTATCCATTGATTTTGAACCCTCGCTAAATTCAAATTTGGCTTCTGGTGCTTTGATACTCTCAATGGCAACAGTTCCTCCACCTATTCGTAAGGCTGATTCTACAGCTTCGGTTAGCCTCTGCCTGCGGTCTTTAGTGCAACGCAGCCTATCGATTCTTACGTCGATGTCGTGGCGTAAATTCTTGTCTAGGTTATGTTCATCCTCGAATGATGCATCTCTTCCATTGATTCTTCCTTCGGTCCAACCTTGTTCAACCAAATGTCGGAATAAATCGACATGGGTTCCTTTACGGTTTCTAATCGCAGGACTCCAAACAGCGATCGCATGTCCTTCGATTTTCCAAATGATGTCGTCAACGATCTCTTGAACTGTTCTTCTAGCTACTTCAATGCCACAAGTAGGGCAATGTGGTTTTCCAATTCTAGCCCACATTAATCTGAGATAATCCATTATTTCTGTAACTGTAGCGACTGTAGAACGGGGATTGTGACTACCCTGTTTTTGGTCGATAGAAATGGCAGGAGATAAGCCCTCAATACCATCACAATCTGCCTTTTTCATTTGTCCAATGAATTGACGAGCATAAGAGGATAGGCTCTCTACATACCTTCGTTGTCCTTCAGCATATAGGGTGTCGAAAGCTAGAGACGATTTCCCTGAACCAGAAACGCCTGAAATTACAACGAATTGTCCACGAGGAAGTTTGACATCGACATCCTGGAGATTATGGGTTCGTGCCCCACGAACCTCAATCCAGCCATCGCTTCCCGGCTTAGGCATGATTTGCACGGCTGGTCAAGGGTTCTTGAGTCCTTGCTTTTCATTCGGGCCCGAATGGGATTGGAGCCTCAAACCTTACAGGGTCGTCGTTTTCTGGATGTAAGAACTCCAGAGAACTTGCATGAAGCGCAATTCTACCAATTGGGTTTCCTTCCGCTCCGTGAGCCTCGTCTCCGACTACAGGGCAACCTAAATTCGCTAAACCAACCCTGATTTGATGTCTTCTTCCAGTCTCTATTGTTAATTGAATAAGACTGGCGTATTCATCACTATCTTCCACACTGTAGTGAGTTATTGCCTCTCTTGCTTGTGGATGGCTTTTCTTCACCGCCTTCACTTTCAGGAATTTGTCTTCTAGAAGCCATTCGTGGATTGTTCCACTCGGTTTATCGGGCCTGCCTTCGACAAGTGCGTGATATATTCGGTGTACGTCTCTGTTAGCAAATTGCTCTTGGAGGTATTCTTTGTGCCATTTGTGCTTTGAAAAAATCATCACACCTGATGTTTCCCTATCTAACCTGTGAACAATGAATGCCCATGCTTTCTCGTTTTCTGATTTGAGATAGTCCACTACTCTAGAGTGTAAAGTGTCTGGCTCCATTTTGTCTGTTGCCACAGATAGAAGACCTGCTTGTTTGTTTACAACGATGATGTGCTCATCTTCAAAAATGATCTTTATTCTCGAGTGTCGTTTTTTTGGTGCCGGGGCTGGAGAGTTTTTCGCAGCTGTCTGTTTGTCAGAAACCGTAACGCTACTGCCAGCACTAACCATTTGTTTTGCCTTGTGAACGATTTCTCCTTCAACCATTACGCGCCCAGATGTAAGCATCTTTCTAAGGGTGTTTCTTTTTGAATTAGGATAAATTGATGTTAGGGCCTCAATTAATTCGATGTCATGATCAAACTTCATACAACCGCCTCACAAAAACATCACTTCTACACTGTCTCCGATTGAATAATCGCACCCAGGTTGCAAAATTACCATGC
Source organism: Candidatus Poseidoniaceae archaeon (assembly GCA_022452125.1). Classification (GTDB taxonomy): domain Archaea; phylum Thermoplasmatota; class Poseidoniia; order Poseidoniales; family Poseidoniaceae; genus MGIIa-K1. The sequence continues at coordinate 4,000 of JAKURJ010000007.1, read as the reverse complement.
CCTCACTATGTGCCATGCTAGCAATATTTCCTGAGCCTTGATGGATCCTTTGATGTGCTTCTAGTCCAGACTCTGTAATTTCAATACTTACTCTACGAAGAGTGAGGCAATCTTTAGTGGGTTTTACTTTGGTTGCTAATTTTGCAAACGCTCTGTTCTCTATTGGCCCATTAGCACGAGTACTGTGACGTATCCAAGGAGCAACTAGCATCCTAAACACAACGTGCGAGCTCACAGGATTTCCTGGTAATCCAAAAATTGGCGTATTATTCCAAGTACCGAACAATGGAGGGGAGCCTGGGCGTAATTTTACTCTCCAGAAATGAAGGTCTCCCTCTTCTTCCATTATTTTCCGAACTAAATCCCAATCTCCCATTGAAACTCCCCCGCTAGTCAGAATTAGATCATGTTCAGAACTTGCTTGGTTCAGTGTTTCACGAAGGTCTTCAATTGTGTCGCCAACACAATGTAATCGTGTTGCTTCGTGGCCTAACCAATTAACTAAACCACATAGCCCAAATGAATTAGACTCGTATATTTGACCTCGTTCTAGTTCTTCTCCAGGTTGCTTTAATTCATCACCTGTAGAAATTATTGCCACTTTCAATCGTTTTACTACTGGGATAGATGAGTGCCCCATAGTTGCGCAAAGACCTACTCCAGATGGAGTAAGATAGGTGCCTGCTTCTAGCGCTGTTTGGCCTTTGGATAAGTTCTCTCCTTTTTTCCTGATGAAGTGTTTCATGGATTCTTGATGAAGTGTAACTATGTTGTTTTCTGTTGATGTTAATTCTACTTGTAAAATCGAGTCTGCTCCATTAGGAATTGGTGCCCCTGTCATTATTCTAACAGCTTGACCTTTTTCCACGGTGATGTTATCTTCTTGTCCTGCTGCTTGAATTGTTCCAATAACCTCTAGTTTAGCCGGCACATCAACAGTGTCTTCATACCTCATTGCAAAACCATCCATTGCTGAGTTGTCAAACGGTGGGTCGTCAACCAAAGATGGTAAATCCACAGCCAGTATTCTATTATGAGATTCATTCAATGGCACCCTTTCAACCGTTGTTTGCAAAGTTGTTTGTTTGCAAATATCCAGGGCTTGGGCGAGTTCTACGAAATATGGTATGTCGCCCATACCATTACCAAGAAGTGGTTGCCCTTGGTTTTCTCGGTTCTAGATTAACGAATAAAAATCGATGATGTATCTTAGTAAAGTGGGAGAATGGTGATTACTCTAAATCGGCTCCAGTTTCTAATAATTGGAATTTTGTGTTGATTTCCTGTTAAAATAGCACCCCTAATAATACTGGATTTCTAAATTCGGAAATCCGGGGATTAAATTATATCCTTTGTGTAAAAAGGAAATTCAATGAGTGACAAGGACGATTTCTCATTTAGTATTTCTAAACCTAGTTTGCTAAACTTGGTTTCTTTTGTTTTCACAATTTCTACTTTGTTAATCCTATTAACAACGGTTTCCTCTAACTCTTGGATGACTGCGAGTGACGATGGAGATGATTATCTATTTGGATTATCTGAATTAGAGGAATCTGAAAAATACACATCTTTTTCCAGAGATTATGATAGTAGAGAATGGATTATGTTTGATGGTGAAGAAGCGGATTCGGCAGGTACTGTCGCACTAATTTTCCTATGGATTGCTATCCTAGCAGTCATAAGTTCTCTGGTGTTGTTGTGTTTGAATAATTTTGGAGATTATAGATCTAATTATGCAATGACTGTAGCGTTCATAGGTGGTGGACTAGCTATAATCGGGGCAATTGTTTGGTGGATTATGTTCCCTGAGGTAAATGAATTAGAGGAAGATGGTCTAGGACTAGGGTCTGCATTTTACCTAACAATAATCGCTGGCTTACTCAGCGTAGGCTCAGGGTTCTCATTACTCAAATCTCCTGAAACAGATGATCCTATATGGATGCCAGTTAGAAGGACATTTAGCGAAATGAAAAATTCCGATCAAGGAAACCTAGACCTCATTTCGTTAGGATTAGTACTTGGAGCAGTACTGGTTTTGTTTGTATCAATGTTCACAACATCATGGATGACTGGTAGCGAAGATGACGCGGGTTTCGGTTTTGGTTTGTATGGGGTGGAGTATTCTTTTGAAGAATTCACCTTTACTGGTGACTACTCGGATCCGGATGCTGGAGAGGAAGTTGGGGATGCAATGTCTGCTGGAACTACAGGTGCAATCTTCCTTTGGATTGCTGCGCTAGTCGCAATTGCGTCTCTAGTACTTATGTGTCTGAATAATATTGGAGTTTATACTTCAAAATACGGAATGATTGCGGCGTTTGCTAGTGGCGGGCTTGCCATTCTTGGGACAATTATTTGGCTGATTATGTTCTCTACACCTTCATTCTTTGACGAAATTGATCTTAGCCCGGGAATTTCGTTTTACTTAGCGATTATCGGCGGCCTATCTTGTATCGGGGCTGGTGCTTGCAATTTAATGTCAGACCGTAAACAAAGAGTGTAGCACTAACGAGTATTGAACTCAAATTTACCAGTAATTGCATTATATCTATATTACAGTAAGGAAATCAACAATATATCTCAATAAACTAATTGAGACTACAAATAAGAATACACCTGTAACTACTTGTTTTGGAAGGTATTTGATTGCATATTTCGCACCGAAAAAGGCGGATGAAAACACCATTAACGGAACTAATACTATAGCAAACATTCCTGAATTGTCGACTATTACATCTAGATTTTGATTAATCACAAGGTGGCTTAGTAAAGCGACCGGAACTATTGTAGCCGTAACTAAATAACTTGTACCTGCAGCCTTTTTTGCATCCATTTTCAACATCGAACGATTTAGAGTAACTAGAATTGCTCCTCCTCCTATTCCCAATATTCCAGCTGCAATTCCAGCGGATGATGATCCTGCTAAGTATTGGTTTCTCTTTTCCAACAACTGTTCTTCAGTATATTCTACAGTATGCGCTACCGATTTTCTGATCGTTCTCTCTAATACAAAAGTAATGACTAATGCAGCGAGGATTTTTATTCCTACATCGCCAACTAATGACAATAATACGCCTGACAAAAGGGTACCAATAATTGCTGAAGGAACTGCGGCCATCCTGCCCCAATTTGCTACTTTATGATCTGCAAATCCAGACTTTGAATGTGCTAAACTACTACCTAAACTAACCATCAAAACTAACGTCAAAGATGCAACTAATGCTTCTTTTATTTCCCAATCCAACATGTAATGCATTATTGGAACGTATAGGATACCTCCTCCAAGACCCAAGGGGCTAAATGCGACAGCTACCATGAGTAGGCAAATTATCGCTAAACCCGTCATTAAATCCATAGATTGCACCAATGTTGGTCTGTCGTGTCTCGTTCTGCGTAAAGCATCTTTGGAAATTGAATGATGTACACACTTATTGAATCCGGGATTTTTTTTAATAATCAGTAATGGAAACGAAATTTGATGAAGAGGGTTTCAATCGCTCTATTGTGGTTATTTATTCTCACAAATGTAGTCGATTCTGTAAATCATAACTTTGCCGAAGATTATCAAAAGGATAATTCAGAATTCGAAGACACTGGAAGTTATGGAAGTGTTGTTACTTTAACCAGTGATGATGAATGTGATGATTTGAATGAGGATGGTGTTTGTGATGAAAAAGGCATGGTTTGACTTAAATTAGATATGCCAACTACTGGAGAAATCGTAGCTTTCGTCTTGTTTATTGTAATTATTGTAGGTATTCCGTCGTTCTTGATTTTTAGAAAAGTATGGAAGATTCTAAAGGGGCGAATATATCGTAAAAATTTAGAAATTGGAGTGGAAGAAGAGGTTATCGAAATTAAAAATTCTTTAGGTGGCCATCTCCCAGTTACACAAGAAGAATTCATCAAGTGGGAAAAATCTGGTTTGGGAAAAAATAAAGTTAAAAAGCTAGAATATTCGATAAACATAACGGAAGAAGTCGGGATTATTAGAGTATTT
>JAKURJ010000069.1 GCA_022452125.1 Candidatus Poseidoniaceae archaeon | reverse complement strand
ATGAGTTAGCATCCTTGGGCGTAGTCGTGACCGATACTGCTGAAGGGCCAATTTGGGATTTAGTCTAATCCTTAGGCGGCTCAAGTGGCGGTAGTTCAGGAATGAACGCATCAGTACTTTCCTCATGTTCGGTTTCCTTGGCGATTTCACTATCTTTGAATACAAAGATTGCCGTTATTGCAGCAATGAAAATGAGTACCATCACAACTGTAAGAACAAAGACAGGATCTGATTCATCCGACTGGGCATTCTCACTTGTATCTTCATCACAGATGCCAACACATGTATCATCGCCAGTAGCGTCATTATCCTGATTGTCGCCCGGGGTTGTGACTTCATACTCACAGGTACCATCATCTTGATCAGCTTCTGAATTATAGTTGAGGGCGCTTGAATCAGTGCATCCTCTGACCGGGTCTGGTTCATCCACAGGTGGCTCGTTAACATAATCAGAATCTTCCTTGTATGGGCGCTCACCATTTGAGTCATATTCTACATCATAGTAATCGTATAACTTGGACATATCAATGTGGTAGTTTGCATGAGCAGAACGGTTGACTACGTCGAAGAACCTGTCGTCTCCAATAGTGTAAATTGGGTCCAGGCCAACAGTGGACAAACGGTTGACATTGTCTCTGTAATCCCCGTCGAAATTAGTGCCAAGCCAATCTTCTATCTCAGAATCTGTCATGCCATCTACATCATCCCAGTTAGCCTTGATGTCGTCGAAATCATTCCTCATTGCCATCGACAATCCGGATTCAATTTCATCCCATGTTTGCATTCCTTCAACAATGGATGTTGATGTTACATCGATTGCTTTTGAGAAGCCTGAACCATTGATGTATTCCCAATCGTCATCCTTCATCGCAGTCATTAGGTCAATGTCTCCGAATACGGGTTTTCCGTGAACGATTGTCAGTCTTACATCAGGGTCAATTGCTTCAATCATGTTACGGTAAGGGTTCTCATGGAATGTATCAAGAACGACAATATCGGCGTACATTCCTGCTTCCAATTGCCCAACAAATCCGTCCCAGTTGCTTATTTCAGCAGCGTTGCTCGTAACCATCTGCACCAACTCATAATCAGAGAAATGCCCATCTAGGATTTCCCTGTTCCACATATCTGCAACTTTCAATTCATGCAAGTTGTTCTTGGTTCCACTAGGTCCCCAATCAGGTGCTATTGAGATTGTAATTCCTGCATTATCTGCGGCGACTACATCGGTTGTATCTCCATACAGTACTAGGTTTGAGAATGGCGACCAAACTAAGCCAGCACCGGTTGTTCCCATCTTGTTGAATTGACTTTGGTCCATACCTGTGCCGTGAATTACGACAGTTTCATCCATAATCAATCCTTTATCCCAAAGTGCATCGAACTCAGCTCTACTGCTCGAGTCCACGCCTTCTGAAAGGTGTACGAACCAAGCATTGAGCGAGCCAGATTGGTTCTGTGAAATTAGATGACTTCCTGTGTAATCGTCATCAGCAGCACCACATACTGCACAGGTGCTGATTCCGTCTTGACCGAAATTGTACAATTCAATGTTTCTTGATAGCATGCTATCCCATGCATCGGTTCCACTTCCAGGCGAGCCTTGTACAGCAGTCACGCCGCCTGCAACCGCTTGTACTTCTGCATACTTCATCTGTTCAGCAGACATATCCCATCTGCTTCTTTGCTGAACGTTGTTCTTCATCCAAGTGATGCTTGGGCCATAATCCCAATTATTGCCCCACTGATAGCGATTTGTGTAACCCCCCTCTTCTGATTTTTGCGAATCTGAAAGGTGAACTTCGAAGTCCCACAATGGAATGTGGTTGTAATGCATGTGATTGTGTAAATCGATTAGGCCAGGATAAATTGTAGCTTCAGTATCGTAAACTGTGATGTTATCTGTGTTGATCGGAGGAATTTCGCCATCTGCCCAAACTGCAACAATTTGACTCTCCTCAATCATTAGATTCCCATTATCGATGACACCCTGTCCAGTCATCGTAACGATTCTTCCTTTGAGAATGTATGACTCTACGGTATTGTCGGATTCTGTAAAGCAGGTTCCTTGACGCTCTGAAGGACTTGGGTCCTGCTTCCAAAGGCTGCCATTTTCTGCTATGGTGTATACCTTGTCCCACCAAGAATCCTCGCCAGGATATGTCATTGAGTCAATGAGGTTACCATCGGCATTCAACAAAGTTGCTGTATCGCCATCCCAATAATCGAGTTCAATATCTGTATTGGCTCGATAGAAGGTGATGCTTTCCCCCGCTCCGATTGTAGTATTCCATCCAATGCGGCATGGAGGACTTCCACCAGAGGTAATGTCATCAAGAATCCAATCTGAAATATCGACTGATTGATTTCCGGTATTTGTTATCATGATGTATTGGTCTGAAAATGAGCCTATGTCGCCATCTCCATTCCAGTCAGTTCCGTTGTATTGCGCGGAAGACGCAGAGACTAGAATCTCTTCAATGATGATTCCCCCATCATCGGTAACCTCACTTGATGTAGGAATTGGAAACAAAGCAATGACGAGGATAAGTGCAATCAAGGCTCTGCGCATATTTTGTCGAGTTAGTAACAGCACATGAAGTAACCTACTACGGGATTTTCATGAAATACAGGTCGACGATAGCCTCAAATCCAACCCATCATGCCGGGAAGTTATGCAAAGGGCGCTGTTGATGCTGGCAGTATTACTTCCAGCAATGTTCTCCGGTTGTTTCGGAGAAGATGGCGCAGCTAATATTCCCGATGAAGATGAGGCTGCATACCTTCAACCATGGGAAAGAGCTGGTGAGATATACGATGCTAGTGATGTTTTCAGTAGAGTAACTGTAAACGGCTCTTTTGGAATTGACACAGTTCGCAGTGTATATGTTGATGTTCCTACAATCACAGCCGCTGACGGCGGTGCAGGTTTGACCGGAGACGCTGTAGTTCACCTCGGACTATGGTTGCCGGTTATCGAAGGATGCGATTGGGAAGCAGGAAATCTCTCTGAGGAGTGCCGTGTGCCAGTAATTGCAGAAATCGGTCCATACTACAACGATGGAGACGTGGATGCTCTCACACCTGCTGACAGACTAGGTCGTTTCTTGATTGAGAATTACGTGCCACACGGATATGGCGTGGCTCAAGTCAGTGTTTTTGGTACTGGTGAATCAAATCACTGCATGGATTTGATGGGAACCGATGAGCAGAGAGGAATTGATGCCGCTGTGTCCTGGCTTGGTAGTCAAGGATGGTCTAACGGCAAGGTCGGAATCATTGGCAAGTAGTATGATGGAAGTACTCCTTGGCAAGCCGCAACCTTTGGCAATCCATACCTCGCAACAATCGTTCCAATGTCCGGACTAATTGGAGTACACGAACTAATGTGGCGTAATGGCAGTATGGAGGCACGTGGAATGATTATGCACAATGGTGTCTACGGTTCCTTCGGTATTGACGGCGATGCAGATGACGTTGACAATGCCTGTGAAGGTTACATGGAAGGATATGTGAATGGTCCTGCAGCATACCTTTCAGGTGGAATGGTTGATTTTGCAGGTAACACCTACTGGACTGAAAGGTCATTCCTCGGACGTGTATTAGACAATTACAACGGTTCTGTCTACATTATTCAAGGAATGCAAGATTGGAACGTAGACCCTCACATGGCATTCCCAATACACCAACAGGTTGCAGATGCTGGAATAGAAATCAAGACTCTTGCTGGACAATGGGCTCACGATTATCCTGACAGAGTTTCCGGACACAGCTCGCAAGGAGTTGGTAGAGGTGCAGAAGCATACCCGTACACTCTGCGTTGGGATTGGGCTGATGAGATGTTGTACTGGTTCGATTGGTATCTGAAGGGCGAAGGTGCCGCACCTGTCCTTGGCGTAGAGATGCAAGACAACCGTGGAGGTTGGAGATTTGAGTCAACTTGGCCTTCCGAGGACACCCAGTATCTAGCATTGGAAGTGGACACACTGAACCCTACTAGTGGTTCAATGATCCCTGCAGCAACAAGTTCGATCACCTTTTCTTACGGGCCGTTTGAAAATGACACATACATCGCTGGTATGCCCACCATCCACATTTCTGCAACTCCGCACACAACCAATAATGGACACATCTTCATTGAGATGACCGACGATGCTGGTATACATTTGGGACATGCAGTAATGGATTTGAGATTCCATGCAGGCGGTAGAGATGGTGTTGCGACAATACCTGCGTTCAGCACTGTTGTTGCAGAGATGGAGTTCATGCCGCTGGATGTTTTCTTGGCGGCTGGAGAATCGATTCATTTCACTGTAACTCAAACCGGCGAGGATTATGTTCCTAGCCCAGCAGCATCAGGAGATTACTCAATCAACTGGGCAGCAAGCACATTGACACTGCCACTAGTCGAGCGGTCTTGCGACGACTTATTCCAAGTGGCGATGATAGAGTACGGTGAATCTGCAGGAAGAATTTGTTAATCAAAATCTTCCTAAAATCGAGGTAAATACATCTCGAGCATCTCCATTTGAGCGCTCTACCAATCTTCTAACAATTAGTTCAGGAGTGGAACGAGCTAGGTGGTTTCTTCTCGGAGTTCGGTCTACAATCAGTTCCAGATTTTCATCAAGACCTCTTGCCTCAATTCCATCTGTTCGCAATTCTTTACCAGCAGCTTCGATAATAGCAGGGGCAAGGTGGGTTACCAGTAGCATGCATGTGCCTGAATGAGATTCAGCAGCCTCTAGCATTCCAGCGATGATTCTAGCACCAGCTCCAGGCTCAGTTATCGCTTCTAACTCATCAGCTAGAATCAATTTTGAATTATTGTTTGAAACTACCTCTGCTAATTGTAGCAATGTTTGTTCAAGTGCACCTGCAGACTGTGTTCCACCTGCTTTGGCAAGTACGTGTAGTGATTCAATGCGACCAACTTTGGCTGCTTTTGCTGGAACTGGAAGTCCCATGTGTGCTAAGATTGTACAGTGTGCTAACAATTCTAGCATGGTAGTTTTCCCACCACTGTTGGCTCCAGTTAGCAAAGCAATAGACTGTTGGTCTGTTCTGTCAGCACAGTTTCCTAATCCGTAATCGACTGGATCTGCAACTCCATCGATTAGCAGGTGTCTTCCCGATTTTATTGAGATTCCATGCTCGCAGATTTCTGGCATTATTGCTTCAACACTTCGAGCCCATCGACCGATAGTGAGCCACTGGTCTAACTCCACTAGTCTTCGAAGTGCTTTTTCACACTTGGATTTCAATGGAGCAAGTCTTCTTGCTAAGGAAATTAGGCGGTCGGATTGAGTCGTTTTCCACAACTCCTCCAATTGTGAATCGATTCCATCAAGCGTAGTTCTGTCGACCTTAGTTGGCCATTCGCTCTTGAAAATAGTGCGTGGGCACTTTATCCCTACATTGGACAATAGAGATGCAATTTCATCGGTTGCGGATTCTATTGCTTGCTCTATGGCATCACTCGTTTGTTGGGCTAATTTTCGCTGTAGTGAAGCAGCATCAGCTAGGGCTTCCAACATGTCAGAACCAGATAAATCGAGTTTCACATTCTGCATTGCTTGGTCCACTTCATCGTGGATCCTCTTTTCCAATTCCTTTGCAGTAGGCCATAATTTGTCGCGAACATCGGCAATTGCTTCAGCATCTGCCTCGTTTGCCATCTCATCGAGTAACTCGCGCAATTGTGTCATTCGAATTTCATTGAAGTGCTTGAAGAAACCGTCTCCTTCAGGTAGTGTAGTAAGCAACTCCAAGGATTCTCTGTTATGCTCGAACCATCCCACACACTTCTCTGGCAGAATCATGTCTACTGAAGCAGATTCAGGAACTATTAGCCATCCATCTGGTGTTTGTGCAGGTCCGTCTGCACCAACCCAAGTTACAGATTTGAAAACCTTGTAATCCTTCCAAGTTTCTTGTTCTGATGGGGTTAAGACTCTACAGAATCTCTTCAGTTCATCAATGGGGTTCTTTGAAACCACAACTCGCTCATAATTACCCTCAACTTCGCTAGGGATACGTAGGCCTGTGATAATGAAGTCACATTCCATTGCTTCTGTGATAATGTCTCTTCTTGAGTTAATATCTCGAACCGGCATGAGATTGCGAAGTCTTGAGCGAGTGGATGCGTTTACTGCATGAGTCGCAATACTTGCAACTAATTCTTTGTGAAGTCTAACAGATTCAGGAGTTGCTAAGAAATCCTCTATGCCGTTCAATGATCTTGCTAAGCTATCTGCACGCTTTAGGGAGACTCCTTCCACTTCCGCAATAATCTCAGTTTGTCCATCTGCAAGCAACTGTAAAACCTTGTCTTCAGTGCCAAAATGGTCTGTTAATTTACGTGCTAATCCTGCCCCAACCCCTGGCAAAGCCTTCAGAACCATACTCAAAAATCACTGTCAAGGGCTTTTGAAGATAATGGACAGTGAAACGTTCACTTTCACTTTAGATTCACTGTGATTTATTCAGTAAACTGGCATCTCAACTTCCACAGCAAAGAGAGGGTCTGGGTCACTGGAATCGTGATACGCAACAACAACTCCACCGTCGTTGAGAATCGCTAGTGATGCAAAATCGAAGCGGATGTCGTTTCCTGCTCCACTTGTGGAATCAAGGTCGCCAAGTCCGATGTAAGTCAGAGTATCTGGTGCCATAGATTCTGAATAATCTCTGACGTGGTATAGCACATCAACATCCGGTCCCTCAGAGGACTGGTACCTGACATTCAAAACGAATAGGTCCAGGGCACCATTAGCTTGGAACTCCCACTCTTCAATCGCTGCCCAATCTTCATCAGAATAGTTCTGTGTTGCCCAAGTAGTTCCTCCATCATAGGATAGATGGTGTGTGAATGTATTTCCTGCAAGGCTTACACAGTGCAAAGCCCCCGTGGAATCTAGTTGACAGTATTCGCTGGGGAACTGAACATCGTGCTTGTTCCAGTTCAATGATGTGTCCAAGAATGCAGAACTTCCATCGCTGAAGTATTGCGGGAAGTATAGTCCACCACTTGGAACAGGGAATGCTCTCATCTCCTTGTGAGGCTTGTTAACATCGAAGTATTCTCCAATGTTTGAGAAGTTTAGGTCGACATCTTCAGCTCCAGGGTTGGAGTTGCGTCCTGCGAATTGGAAGTTATAGTAGTTTAATCCATCAACGCTGATTTGTCCTCCTGCGTTCTGAGTCTGGTGCCAGAAATTCGAAACTACCAGGCTAGCCCAATCGCCGCTACCTATGTTCGAAGAGATTGGACCTATGACCTCAACTTGCCATGAGCGGTCATAGAAAGGCTCAGTGAGTCTGTTGTAACACCAAGTCCATTCGTCTTCTGATGCGTCGTAAAGAATTGCATAGAACTTGTCAAGTTTCAAGTCGCCTCCAACATATGGGAACCATGACATTGAGATGATGTCTCCATTGGTTGCTTGGACTATGCTTCCTTCTCCTAGTCCCTCTTGACCAGGATTTGTTGGAACTGGTGTCCGGCATGTCTCATCTGTGAATACGCCTGGGACATAGGTGTCCCAGTCATGGCCACGGTCATGAGACCAAACAGGATATTCTCCTCCTATGTTCAAAATTGTACCATCAATTGTTGTCGCAAGGTAATGCTCGCAACAATTTCCACCGTAGTCTTTGTTGAATACAGCCCAAGAGGTTGATGTGCTTTCGTTTAGATTCAAATCTATTGTAGTGAATTCCCATGGGGAGATTGGCGTAATCGGGTCAATGATTTCGTAATCCAACCAAATTGGATTTTCTTTCGCTGACTCCTCAATCACAGTTTCTCCGCCACCGAACCATCCGGCAAGCATGGTGCTCAGCGCAAGTACAATTGCAAGTGATACTCTTTTCATCTCAATACCTCGAAACGTTATACCAAATCGTAGCTCCATCTACTTCGAAGGATTCTCCTTGACCTTCTCCGATGTTGAAATCCGCACTGCTTGCACGAGTTTCGCTGATAATCCAAGCACTGTCTTCTCCAAATAATTCAGGTGCATCCTTCATCCAAACTTGTAGAGAAATAGTGTCTTCAATTGCAAGATCCAAGTCCTTTCTAGCAGCTTGGATTCTACGAGTAATGTCTCTTGCAAGACCCTTTGACAATAGTTCAGGAGTATCGCTCATATCCAGAACTAAGGAAACAGATGAATCTGCAATTTGTACAGTTTGTGCAGCAAACCCTTCTCGCTCTACGCGTCGTAATTCGATGTCATCTTTTCCAATATCATATCCAGCAATCACAAGATTACCTGCTTCGATACTAGCGAGCATTGCTTCGCTATCACCATCAGCAATTCCCTGAAGTACAGCCGGCAAATCTTGGCGGCACTTCGCACCTAGTGACCTGCGATTAGGAACGACTTCGATCTTTTGGAATCGGTCTAAGTCCTTCTCCAATGAAATGACTTCAACATTCAATTCTTCTGCGAGGATTTCATGGAATGCTGACAAATCAGGACCGCTAACAATCCAGCCTTCTGCACACGGAAGTCTCTGTCTTCTGTCGGCATCTACTCTGATTCTGCGACCTGTTTCAGCAAGTTCCCTAACTAGTGCCATAGTCTCGATGATTTCAGAATCAACTTCTCCAGCCTCAGGCCAATCAGCCATGTGCACGGATTCGCCTTCCAGGTTCCTGTGAATTGCATCTGACATGAACGGTGAAACTGGGGCCATCAGTCGTGAAACTGTCACTAAAACAGTGTGCAGCGTGTGTTGACATGCTAATTTGTCATCGCTGTCAGCTTCATCCCAAAGTCGTCTGCGTGAGCGGCGAACGTACCAGTTCGATACATCATTGACGACGAATTCTTCGATATCTCTGCAGGCTTTGTGGAAGTCCCACTCTTCGAATTGTTTTGTGGTTCCAGCGACTACCTCAGCAAGCCTAGATAGAACCCAATCATCCAGTGGCGTGTTCTTGCCCTTAGGGGAAGAAGCAGGGTCGAAGCCGTCCAGTGCAGCGTAATCAGAGTGGAATCTGTGAACGTTCCACAGAGTTAGGAACATCTTTCCATAGGTTTCACGAACTCCATTAGGGTCGAATTTCAATGGATTCCAAGGTGCACCAGCAGTAACCATGTACCAGCGAGTTGCGTCTGCACCTTCCCTGTTGAAGTGGTCCCATGGATCAAC
>JAKURJ010000068.1 GCA_022452125.1 Candidatus Poseidoniaceae archaeon | reverse complement strand
ATAGAGCTATGTGTGAAAGCCTTGCATTAATCGAAATGTTGTCTTTATGTAATGCTCCGTCAACAGGCTGTGGACTCCAAGAGCGCAACATTCTCATCAGATCATTAAGGTGGTCGATGCAAGGATTGTTTTCCCAATCCCACAAGTCATATTCATCTACAGAACCATTCCAAGGGTCAAACCATTCACAAATGAACGCCAATAACTCGGGCTCATCATATCCTTCTGGTTGCTGAAGGTTGTGTAGAGCTTCTCTTGCAGCATCGAGCCTGCGGCACGCTATGTGACCTGCAGCAATGATCATCCTTGCCTCATCGTTATCTCCACCAGATTGTGCTAGAACTTTTTTTGCTTCTTCTATCGCAGATGGCCATAAACCACGTATAGCCATCTCAATCATTCTAGCACGACTCTTCGCAAGACGGACTACAGCTTCATCCTCGCCAATGGAGCGTTCTTGGAATCTAATCAATGCATCCAGATCATTGTTCAATGCGGATTCCTCAACCAAATCGAACATCCAGTTTCCACCACCACTCATGATGGCACCTTCCCTTCTTTGGTCAGGATTTAGGTCGAACTTCAAATTACGAAGTGAATTGAATTTTGAAACCGAGAGAACCCATGTTAGCAAGAAAATTGTTTGACCTACTGCGATGAAAATCCATGTCACTAGCAAACGATATTCCTCATCAAAACCTCTACCTTCAAACCACTCGATGAATGGCATTAAATCTCCAAATTCCTTGTAGCAAACTAAAATCAAAAGTAAGGCCGTGTAACCACTAAATCCTGCAAATGCGAAGTACAGAACTCTCGCTTGAGCTTTATCTTCGGAGCGGATTTCTCTAGGAGTTGCTAGAAGTACTCCACCTAGTCCACCGAATGATTGTCCTCCAAGGAACAGGTTTCTAATAAGTTCGAAAATGAACGCTAGACCTACAATCGCAATATTCAGCGACAGATATGCTGCCAAAACCTCGGGTAAACTCTTGAGTGCTTCCCATTCAGCAAGCAACGGATTCTCTTGAATCTGAAGATATACTTGATGACCTAAAATTCCCCCATAGTTCAGAATCTCTTCAGAATTTGCTGGGTCGTTTATCATAACTAAAGCAACAGTAACTATACCATTGATTGCAGTTATTGGCATAGTTAGTAAGAATAGAATTAGAATAAATGCAAAGGCTCGTCCAACAAGTCCTAGTTTCTTGGCATCGATCGGGTTTGGCCTGCCTAACCATGTTCGATATTTCCCAATCATCAACATATTCCAAGATGCACCCATAATCCTACCATATGCTAGAATGGTCGGGCCCATGAAAACCAAACCCGCGATTGCAAACGCAAGGGGTTTTTGCGATTCATCGATTCTTGGAACCAATAAGAGGTATGTTCCAATGGCGACTGCGAACAAACCAGCTAATGTGCCTGTTCGCCTGAAAAACAGTTTGAAGAATTTGTTCTTAGCTACACCAATACGCTTACCTACGAGTTGGCCATTGAGAGATTCCCATGGTGATATAACGATAGGGATTAAAACAAGTATTCCCATCAAGAGAAGATTTGGAAGATAGTACACTTCTGCATCAAAGATTAGTTCTGAAATTAAAAGGAGAACTCCTGTCATTGCCATCATGTAGAGTGCGATTCCGAATCCAACATTCGGTAATTGCAGAAGCCGCTTAACACCGCCTCGACCCTTAGTCAGACTGTGAACTTCATACAGTCCATCATCTATCTCGAAACCAACTTGTAAACCTGAAAGTTGGGATGGTATCATCCATTTCCAAAGAATAAGAGCAGTAAAGAATGCAACTAAGAATGGTATTGCGTGGTTGATTGACAAGTTTGCTGGATTCTCAATCGTCCCTGCGCTCGCTAACGGTATGAAAACCAAGCAAGTCAGAAATGCGAACAGCCACCTCCTCATCGCTGTAGCGTGTGAGAATGACTTCATGACTTCTTCGCCAGCCTGTGGCGGTTAAGGAATGAATCAATCCGGTCAAAAGCTGTGTTCAATGTGTCCTCATCAGCCAGATATACAATTCGAATATGCCCCCTTCCTTTTTCTGAAGAAAAGCCGCTACCATGAACTACTAACACATGTTCTTCATGGAGTAAACTCAGGACAAATTCCTTGTCATTTTTTGACCAATATTCATCAGTCAGACGAGCGAACATGTAGAAGGCACCACCAGGGGCTTCAACTTCTAGACCGTCGATATCTGCAATACGGTCGAGACAAAGTTGCCTTCGACTCTGAACTTTAGCAGAATGTTCTGCCATCCATCCACGATCTCCTTCGAGTCCGGCCAAATATCCTAACTGAGCAGGAGTGCTAGCACACAGCCTAGAACGTAACAACCGCTCGATGCCATCTCTAACATCGACCAAAACATTTGTTGGGTCATGAATTGCCATGTAACCAATCCTCCATCCTGGAGCATAGTACACCTTTGAAACACCATTTAGTGCGAATACAGGAACGTCTTGTGATAGTGATGCAACCGACACATGCTCGCCACTAAAGTCAAGTCCGTCGTAAATTTCATCAGCAACAATCATACAATTTGGCCATTTTTTTGTGATGGATAACAATTTGTTGATTTCATCAGACCCTGCAACATTTCCTGTAGGATTATTCGGGTTTATCAAGACCAACAAGCGAACATCAGAGTCCATTTTTGATTCAATGTCGTCCAAATCTATACCCCATCCATCATCTGATTTTAGCGCATATTCGATAGTCGTAGCCCCATACATCTGAGGATACGCCATGTAAGGAGGATAATGAGGCCCTGGTGCCAAAACCTTCGAACCTTCTTCTAGGGTTGCTGCAAAAATTATTTGCAAAGCCTCAGTGACACCGTGGCAGACATAGACATCATCGACATTGCAGTTCCAACCCTTACTTGTTTCATCTGCAGCAATCGCCGAACGTAGATTGGGGAGCCCGTATGATGGTGAGTAACCATTGTTTCCTGAAGCTAATCCCTCACGGTATGCTTCAACCATGTGTTGAGGCGTAGGTAATCCGGGATATGCAATTGGGTCACCAATATTCAATTTGATAATTTCATGCCCCTCCGCTTCTAACTTAGTTGCTGGAACAACTACATCTCGAATCGCATATTCGATTGTCGAAGCACGAGAGGATACAGGAATCACGCTATTCCACCCATCCTGCAAATCTCGTCATATTGCTCTTTCGAAACTGGCTGAACCGATAATCTCTGGCCTCGCTGTACAAGTGGCATATCGTCTAGTGCAGGATTGGCTTTGATGTCAACCAAACTAACCATCTCCATTTCTTGAACCGCTTCTATATCCACCATCATCCATCGAGGATTTTCCGGAGTAGATTTTTCATCGAAATACTTGCTATTTGAGTCCCAAGATGTATGATCAGGGTACCCTTCTCGACACACTCTAGCAATTCCTGCTACGTGTGGAGGCTTTGTATTTGAGTGATAAAAAAGGACCATGTCGCCCAACTTCATCTTGTCACGCATCATGTTTCTCGCTTGATAATTTCTTACACCATCCCAGTGAGTCGAGCCATCGGCAACCAATTGAGAATAAGGGTAGACGTCGGGCTCGGACTTCATCAGCCAGTAGTTCACCATGTAGGGGCCGTCTAAGCGACATCCCTTAGATTTCACCATGCATCGCCATGGTCAGGAATAAGGGTAGCATCAACAACATCGATGTCTCCTCTCGCTGCAACTCGCCCTAATCCAAGCTTCCTCGCCATTGAACTGGCACCACCTGTTGAACCAATTCCAAGTTCTTCCAATAGTACGAATATTGCTGGTAACAAAATCAGTGCACTAGCTGCTGCAATCCACAACAAAATGATGATTACTGTGATGAACGGTTTGATTTCAGGAATTGGGATCTGGTAAGCGGTAATCATTCCTAACGTAGTAACCGTTGCGGCTTCAAACAGTGACATACCAGTGCTAACTGTGGATGTCCGTATGGCTTCGATACCTCCGCCTAATTCGCGTATACGGTTGGCTATGTGAATTGAGAAATCAACTCCAACCCCAACAAGAATAGAACCAATCATTACAGTGACAAGAGAGAGTGATACATCCATTTGCCACATTACTAGCCACTGAAGTGCTACCGTTGCAATTACGGGAGCTGTTGTCCAGAATGAAAACCGAATATCCTTGAATACGATTGCTAAAGTCATCAAAGTCAATGCTACTGCGAATCCAAGCGAAGACCATTGGCTGCCAACAATCAGTTCGTTAACTGCGATAGCAGTTGCAGCGACGCCTGTTAGATCTCCTGCGTTGATATTACCCTCGTAGTCCCTTGAAGTGTAATCGTTCACTTGTGCAACAGCCTCGGAAGTTTCTGCAACCGGAACGAACGGCATATCGACATAAATCAGGTTTCTACTGTAATCATCTGAGATGAATAAACCACGAGTTTCATCTGTTAGACTTGAGTAGAAAACATTCAGCAAAAAGCGTTCAGCATTTTCATTTTCTGTGCCGTTTGCTCTAGGTGCAGTTAGAACTTCCCAGAATGTCACGTCCTCAGAATATTGACGATTCAAATATGGTTCAAGTTGGTCCTTCAAGTCATCTGGAACAAGAGGATTATCTGTAATATTCCACAGAGGAGTTCCACTTACATTACCACCAAAACCAACAGATTTCATCAGGAACACAATACTAACCGCGTTTGTTTGTTCAATGGTGTTTAGGTTATCTTCGAGTGCTGATAAACCTAACAATTTCTCTACGGGTTCGGCCTCCGTAATTGGAGCATTTCCAGAAATATCTCCTTCAATCAAAATCATCCCAACTTGCCCTGCGTTGAAATCTTGAGAATACTGTTTCATGGTAACAACAGACGGCTCGTCTTCAGGAGCCATTCCTAGCAGGTCAATGTTTTCTTCAACATTCTCTTGACCCCAAAATCCGGAAACGAAAATCATAATCATGAAAACAGCAATGACCCCTTTTGACCATTTGATTGGCACCTGAACAACCTTTTCGAAAACAGGTAGCGGTGGGTGCTTTGGCTTACGTAAATCAAGTAGTAATGTGAGATTTGGAACCATCATCATAGTAAGTAGATAGACTATTACAATTCCACCAGATAGAGCAATCCCAACAGTCTCTATCGGCTTCATAGGAGTGAAAGTTAGCGAGATGAATCCAATGACTGTTGTAACAGCTGATAGGAATACTGCACGTCCTGTCGATGCTAATGATTGACGTATTTTCTCGTCCTTTGTCCCCGTTTCTTCTGCATACCTGTTAGTGATGTGCAAACCGTAAGATACACCCAGTGCCAATAGAATTGGCCCGACAATAATTACCGTCATCGTCACCTCATAACCAGTGTACCCCATTATTCCAAGAGTCCAAAATACAGAACATAATGTTGGCAATCCAGCAATAACTACGACCTTGAATCCCTGGATTGGTCTCCAAGAACCCGTCTGCAAAACATCAGAGTGGAATACGAATAATCCCAATGCAACTAGTACAATCGCTAATGGGAAAATCTGCCAGAACAGTTTGAATGAGAACTCTGTTACTGCATTGGTAATCGGAACTGGACCTGTCAGTGTCATAGATATTCCCAGATCTTCCCAATCACACAAGTCCGCACCGATAGGGTCACCATTTTGGTCGTATTCACAAGGTTTCTTTTCTTGAGAAATATTATCCAAGATTTGCTGAGTCTTCTCGATTACTTCCTTAGCGGTTTTTGCCTCATCTACGGCAATAATGATTACAGCCTTATCGAGTAATCCATCGCCGTCAGAGTCTCTAGCCATCTTGTCCAAACCAGGAGATGGAGAACCGTCGTCTTCATACATTTCGTTTACAATCGTATCAATTGTGGTTTGGGAAGGAATACTGTAATTGCCCCAAATCGGGTCTCCTACATCAAGCACATCCTTTACCAAATCAGCAGCGGTATATCCGATACAATTCTCATCATTAGGGGGACAAACGCTAGCTGCTAGTTGGTCCACAAAAGCATCCTGAATACGGGGAAGACTAGAGTTTACTTCCTTGACTACTGTGGATAGAGAAAGTGCGTAAATGACGTCATCAGTGGGGTCTGAAATCCTTGGATTCAACTGTTTTTCAACGTAAGACATTTCTTGCAAAATACGCCTATCATCAATCGGTTTCTCTGGAGAATCAATGTATATGATCATTACATTCGTGGACCAATTTTCTTCAACTTCCTTGATGCTTTCCAATACTGGAGAGCCTTCAGGCAAGTACACATCTAAATCTCCATTGACGTTCAAGGAAGGGTCATCTCCAGGCTTTATTGAAGTCCCATCTACGAAACCTGAATGGTATGCAAAGAAGCAAGACGCCATCAAACAGACAACAACCATGAATATCGGGAACTTGGTTAGAATACCAGTAGCACCATGCTTCTGCCATTCTCTTTGTAGCGATTTAGGAGCATCCAATACCGCATCAAGAGTCTTTCTAGCGTTCCAATCTTTGACGTTTTCACGAAGCTTTTCTTGCCCGTGACCAAAGATCCGAGACAGTTTGTCCTGTAGCGATGAAGAGTCATCTTTCGGCCCAGACTCATCCTCGGACATAATGCCCCCCCATTACCCCGTCATGCTTAGACCATTTGAAAGCATACCCATCATGGTCATCCAATCACTTCAAAAGTAAGACCCATCAGCCACAATCGGACCTGTGAGGATAACGCACGCAGGGCCGGTGAGCAATATGCCATCTCCTAAACTAAACGACAAGCGATGGTCAATCGACCTAGAAAAGAGAATCCAAGAGGAACATTATGCAGATGAGGCTGCATATTCCAAGCGATATGGCTTCAATCCTAATTCTGGAAAGGAGATATTCGTAATCGACACACCACCTCCATATCCGAGCGGGACATGGCATATTGGTGCAGTAGCTCAGTACAGCATGATCGACGTTATTGCACGTTCTCAGCGTTTACTAGGAAAAGAGGTCAAATTCCCTTGGGGAGTAGACAGAAATGGAATCAATGTTGAATTCACTGTAGAAAAGAACACAGGAAGGAAAATGAAAACATATGACCGTGCTGAATTCCTGAAGTTGTGTAAAGAGACAATTGAAGAATTCACTCAATCCATGCGAAACACTGCACGACGTGTCGGTCTTTCGATGGATTTTGCAAATGAATATCTCACTGATGCCCCCGATTACAGGATGGTTACTCAAACCATATTCACGGAACTGTTCAAGCGAGGGGCTATTGTTGAAGATTTGCGACCTAACATCTACGACCCTGTAGAAGGCACAACAATCGCTGATGCGGAAGTTGAGAGATTGCAAAGAAAGACTAAGTTAGTCGATGTAAAATGGCAAACTGAAAATGGTGAAGAACTAATCATCTCTACAACAAGGCCTGAACTTATTTGTGCTTGCGGAATAGTAGTTGTTCACCCAGATGATGAGCGATATAAGCACTTAATTGGAAAGAAAGCAATGCTTCCATTGCCTGTAGAGGGTCGAGAAATAAGTGTAGAAATTTCCACCCATCCATCGGTAAAGAGTGAATTTGGTTCTGGTATTCTTATGGTATGTTCGTTTGGTGACCAAAACGACGTTGCCGTATTCCGGGAATTGGGATTAACTCCCTTCCAAGCGATTGATTTGGACGGATGCATGACCAGTATTGCCGGACCATTCGCTGGGATGAAGGTTGCTGAAGCAAGAAAGTCTGTAATTGAACATCTTGAAAATGAAGGGAAAATTCACCAAATCGTAGAGAAAGAACAGGAAGTCCCTGTTTCTGAAAGAGGTAAGAATCCAGTCGAAATTATTCTTCTGAAAGAATGGTATGTTAGACAAACTCATATTCAAGACAGAATTAGAGAATTGGCAGAAGATATTGAATTCCACCCACCTAGAAACAAGCAATTCCTTCTAGATTGGATGGATAACATCTCAATAGATTGGCCAATTAGTAGAAGAAGATGGTACCACACAGAGATTCCCATTTGGTATGCTGATGAGGGAACTAAGGTAATCTGTGCGCCTTCCGGCGTGTACGTTCAACCTTGGTGTCAAACTCCACCTGACAACAGCGAGGTTCTAGATAGAGAAACCCGAGAAGTTGTCGGACTATATGGTGAGATGAAAGACAATTTGGGAGAAATTGTAGGTGAAGAGAAAGTATTCGATACTTGGATGGATTCCAGTAACTCAAATCTCTTTGTCTCAGGATACTTGAACGAAATGGATACCTTCGAGAAGGCATTCCCTACTGCAATCCGGCCTCAAGGCAAAGAAATTGTAAGGACTTGGTTGTATTACACTCTTCTAAAGAGCGCACTATTACTCGACAAACCTGGATTCAAGCATGTTTGGATTGACGGTCTTGGAATGGACCCATGGGGCAGAAAAATGTCAAAGTCCCTTGGGAATGGAATCGATGCTGACAGTGTTCTCGAGTGCGGGGCTGGTGGTAGAACTGGTTCTTGGAGAGTCAAAGGGCCGGAAAAGAGTGTACAATTGAAAGCTAACAAAATTGGTTCCGAGTGTTTCAGATTGTGGAAAGCTTGTGATGCCCAAGTAGGTGACGACTTCCACATTAACCCGGAGGAAATCCAAGCGAAATATTTCGGTGTACTAACTAAATTGTTCAATGTAGCAAGATTTGCTAGCCAATTCGATGTTCCAGATGATTTAGATTCAGTGCCCGATAGCCTCTCGGTAGAAGATCGTTGGATTTTGTCAGAGTTTGCTGAAACAATGAGCAGAGTGGAGACTGCCTGGACTGAGCTTGATATTTACACTGCAACTCAAGCACTGAAGACATTCGGAACAGGAATTTTGCCGAGCCACTGGCTGGAAATGTCGAAATCTAGATTGTATGATGGAGATCAGAATGCAGCATGGACGATTCATCGAATTGTTCGAGACCTAATGTCGGCTTTATCGCCGGTTTGTCCTTTCTTTACACACCACATTTCGAGCACATTGTATGAACAAAGTGCCGTCGATGTCAGAGCGTTCCCTGCTAGAACTCCGGATGATGGAAATCTTAGGGAACTGACCAATGTAATTGAGGAGTTCAATGGTTCCACATGGAGACAGAAAAAGGATTCTGGATTGTCGCTAAATGCTCCGATTTCGGGAATTGATATTCCAGATGAACTGATTGAATTCACGAGCATATTGACTCAAATGCACAAAATCGAGTGATT
>JAKURJ010000067.1 GCA_022452125.1 Candidatus Poseidoniaceae archaeon | reverse complement strand
GCCGATTTAGTAATCATTGCAACTCCTTCCAATCTTCATGCTTCTCAAGCGAGAGAACTGTTGTCAAAAGGGTATCATGTGCTAGTTGAGAAGCCGCTTGGCTGTTCGGAATCGGAAGCCGCGCAAGTTCTAGCAAACGCTCGAGAGTTTGGCAGGATTTTGGGGGTAGGTCTTCTGTTGAGATTCCATCCTGCAGTTACTCTAGCAAATCAGATGATTAACAGCGGAGAATTAGGCAGAATTGAATCGCTTAGGTTCGTACGTAGAACCGCCCGAGATGCTCCTGAGAATGGAAATGTGATTGAAGCATTAGGAGTACATGCAATCGATCTAATGTGCCACTTCATGAGTGAGTCAGAACCTAGTGCTGTGCATGTCCAGGGGGATAAGATAGAGGCTCGCATAGCTCTTGAATTCCCTCACGGCATCGAGGCAATAATCGATGTAGGATGGCAGACAACTCGTGAAAGAAGAACAGTTACGCTAGTTGGCTCAAATGCTAGTTTGAGATTTGACTTGGATGTTCACGATAGAGTTGCATTGATTTCAGGGAACGATGAAACCGAAATATTCTGCGATTCTACAACATCTCCTCTTGAATCGGAATTGCAGCATTTCATTTCAGGTATTGAGAAATTCAATTCAGGACAAGCATGGGCGCCAACTCCTGACTATGGGGCGGCCCTGAGAGGGGTTAGATGGACCGAGAGAGCGATTCAAGCATTGCCAATTTCAAGGCCACATTGAAGAATCCGATGCCTCTCGCACAGCCATGGCCGGTAGTTCGTCACCCGAAGATTCCGAACCGCTATTCGTTTTAGAACCGCTTCCAGAACTATCTGGTGTGATAGATTCATTCACTGCTGCAAATCCAATCTTCCTGTTGGTGAGCTTTGGTGCAGCCATCTATTTATTGACTAATTATGCAGACCCTCTGAAGAAGTTGTGGACAACTTCACTGGGTGCAATTGGATTCAATTTTTATGTCACAGAATCGATGTTCTACTCGATGATTTTCACAAGTGTATACATTCTCGGATTTTTCGTAGTCTGGGGAGCTATCCGTTGGGACGAACTCAAGGCATTGTTAGGTATTGACCGTGCACGGATTATCTCGATTGTTTCATTCATTGTATGTACGTGGATTTTGGTCGTATTAGGCACAGCAATCGGCATGCCAGCAGGGCCAGGCATAGTCATCTGCGGACTGACCACCGCTTACTTGTGGTGGACTTACTATTCACTGGAACCTGCTACTGTTTGATAGCGAAGGGTCAAGGACTACGCACGCACACCTAGGTGCATGGCAACATTCTCCAGCCATCCCGATTTACCCGAGATTCTTGAGAATCTGTTAGAGGATGATGTCCATACTTTGTTCTTGAAAGCAGATTGCCCTCCTCGAACAAAGGCTGGTGGAATCGGTAACCTTCGCCTTGCTGATGTTGAGGGAGCAGATGATGGGGGATGGGACACTTTACGACTTGAATCATTGCAAGAGGAAATCCTGACTTTAGTTGAAGATAACCGAGACCGCTCCGATTGTTTCTTGGAAATCGATAGGAAAGGGTGCCAAGTAATACAACTAGGAGACCTGAGAATATCTTGTGCTTGGCCTCCGTTTGCAGATGCAAGAGAGATTACAATCGTAAGACCAGTAGCAAAGCTATCACTTAGCGATTATGAGATCGATCCAAAATTAATCTCAAGACTTTCAGACCATCATCGCGGTGTATTCATTTGCGGCCGCCCCGGTTCAGGTAAGACTACATTGGCACAAGCCATTGCAGAATACTTGGATGAAGACGTTGGAGCAATGGTCAAGACAATGGAAGCTCCTAGGGATTTACAACTTGCAAATAGAATTACTCAGTATGCGCCATTAGAAGGAGATTTGGAAAAGACAGCGGAAATTATTTTCCTCGTTCGCCCCGACTTCGTTATCTTCGACGAAGTTCGCAGGGCTAGAGATTTCGAAATATTTGCAGATGTTCGATTAGCAGGAGTGGGTCTTCTTGGAGTAACGCACGCTAATTCAGCATTGGAAGCCATCCAGAGACTAATTGGAAAAGTCGAATTAGGATTAGTCAGCCAAGTACTGGATACTATTTTGCATGTAGAATCTGGACAGATTCAACAAGTATTGGAACTTAGAATGACGGTAAAACCGCCAAGTGGAATGCAAGAAGAATTAGCAAGGCCTGTGATTGAAGTGGTCGAATTCCCCAGTGGAAAAATCACTCATGAGATGTTCGCCTTCGGTTCTGAAATAGCAGTAGTACCGGTTGATGGAGTCTCTTCAAGCAAGGGAGTTTCACCGGTTGCTGCTTTGGCTAGAGACCAACTAGTCAAGAAAATCAGAGACTGGGTAGGCGTATCTTGTGGCGTAAAGATCACAGGAACCAATTCTGCAGAAATTTACGCTCCTAAAGGCGTGGTTTCTACATTGATTGGAAAAGGCGGGGAAAATATCCGAGACCTACAAGACGAACTGGGCGGAATGAAATTATCCGTATCATCATTTGCTGAAATGCCAGACGATGTCCATGTTCCTGTTGAGGACCACTATGAAACACTAGAGCGCAGAGCCAGGGAGTCCAAAGCCTGGGAGTATTCCAAGCGCGGCCGAAAGTCGAAAAAGCGAAAACGATAGCCAAAATTCGCAATCGCCACGATTTTCCATCAATTTTGCAGAAGATGGATTGATGAAGGCGCGACATTCCCGGTGTATTCATGGCACAGTCTCCTGATGGCACAGGAACCGCTCCTGTGAGGATAACCAATTCCTCAACCTCTGTTACCAGTGGCATCGGAGTTACCCAGAAATTAGTCGGCGCAGCAATTGCTTTTGGCAATGTTCTCAGGGGTACTTTTGGGCCAAATGGTTTGGACAAAATGCTCTACAAAACTAATGGCGAAGCAGCAGTTACAAACGATGGTGCAAAAATTGTTGCCGAATTATTGGTCAAGCACCCAGCAGCCAAGGCGTTCGTCAGCCTTGCAGAAAGTCAAGAGAATGCGTGTGGCGATGGCGTAACAAGCTGCATTTTACTCGCTAGTGAATTGATGAGTGAAGCCGGCAGGTTATTGGAGAGAGGCTTGCATCCTCTGATTCTCGTAAAAGGGTATGAAATGGCATTATCACAAACCCTAGATGAATTAGATTCTAGGTCTAAACCTCTTGGAAACAATCTCGAACAGGTAGCAAGAACCGCTCTAGTCGGGCGTTCAACCGAAGGAGCGCTTGACCATCTGTCAAAACTGATCGCACAAGCAGTTGAGATGATTCCAGACAGTGACTATGAGAGAGTCAGAATGGCAAAGGCAGGCGAAGGAACACCTGCAACATCTACTCTAATTCCAGGAATCATTTTGGAAAAGAGACTCGCTTTAGAGCGAATGCCTCGCAAATTAAGCAATGCAAAAATCGCAGTTTTGTCCTGCCCACTAGAACTGGAACAATCCACGGTTGCTGCTGAAATTGAAATTAGCACTCCTGAACAATATGAGCGATTTATTGATGCTGAGCATGATCAGATTGAGAAGGTAATCGAGAAAGCTAAATCCAGTGGCGCCAACATTATTTTCTCTGCAGAAGGCATTGATTCTAGGGTATTACATTCACTTGCTGACTCCGGAATATTTGCACTGGGCGGGCTTGAGAGGCCGATGGCTGAAGACATTGCACAAGCATGTGACGCCAAATTATGTGACCACCTTGATGACCTAGCCTCTTCCCTAGGTGAGATAGAATCTCTTGAGCATCAAAGACTGGAAGGTGCTGAAGGCGTCAAAGAGAGAATCATTCTCAAAGTTGGTACACACGCTGGTATTGTGACCATACTCGTAGGAGGCACAGATGGTGTCGCTGCAGAAGAAACAATACGAGGTCTTTACGATGCACTTCGCTCTACTTGTTTAGCAAAAGAAGAGGGTTTGGTGATTCTTGGAGGAGGGAGTCTGCACATGGCCGCTTCGCTGAAAGTAAGAGAAGCAGCTGAGAATTGTCCCGGTAGAGAAAGACTGTCTATGGAGGCCTTTGCAAGAGCATTGGAAGGAATCCCAGCCGCACTTTCAGCAAATGCTGGTGAAGACAAAATCGATTCATTACTGGAATTACGTTCACTACATAGAGCAGGTAAGACAGATAGTGGAATTACACAATCTGGTAAGCCAGGCGCCATTTCTTCTGTATGGCTACCAACCTACACTATCGAACACGCAATTTCGGCAGCCTGCGAGTCAGCCTGCAGTCTTTTGAGAGTGGATCAGGTAATTTCTGCCAGAGGAGATTGAGTCGGCACCTTCATTTGACTGTCTCAAATCCCTTCCTTAACGGGTACCGCACATGGAGTCGACCTCCCGCCCCCGGGCTTTACTATCGGTCTATGATAAGACCGGCATCGTTGAATTTGCAAAAGGCTTGGATAGCCTTGGATTTGAACTGGTTTCAACCGGTGGAACAGCAAGGAAATTGCGAGAAGCCGGACTAGATGTAATCGGTGTATCTGATGTAACTGGCCATCCAGAAATTTTTGACGGGAGAGTCAAATCTCTACATCCAGCAATTCACGGGCCTCTGCTATGCAGGCTTGAGAATGAAAAAGACGCAGCGGGCTTATCTGAATTGGGATATCCAATGATTGAGGTCGTAGCCTGCAACCTGTACCCATTTAGCGACGCAGCAGCAACCCAGCCGCCTTTAGCCGATTTGGATTTGTTGGAAATGGTAGATATTGGTGGGCCAACTATGGTCCGTGCATCTGCAAAGAACCATGTAAATGTAGTAATCACTTGCGACCCTCAGGATTATGCTTCAGTTCTACAAGAATTATCTTCAGGCAAAGTTTCACTTGAAACCAGAAGGAGTTTGGCTTTGAAAGCATACGAGCACACAGCAGGTTACGATTCAGCAATTGCCAATGAACTGGCCGCAAGATGGATCGGGCGCCCAGAGGATAGTGATGATACAGAAGAGCAAACAAAACGCCTTCCTAAAACAATGTCTGTTGCAGCACATAGAATGCAAACATTGCGCTATGGAGAGAACTCACATCAGGCTGCAGCATTGTATGTTGACCCCGGGGCTCTAGAGGGCAAGACTCTGGTAACAGCCAAAGTAGAGGGAGCCAAAGCGATGAGTTACAACAATTATTCAGATGCAGATGCAACACTCCGACTTTGCCGCGCACTATCTACTGACGAATGGCCAAACACTCCTCACGCATGTGTGATCGTAAAGCACAACAATCCATGTGGGGCTGCCCTGGGTAAGACGCAATTAGAAGCGTACGAGGCTGCACTCGCTAGCGACCCAGAAAGTGCATTTGGCTCAATTATCTGCGTAAATGAACCCGTAACCATGGAGTTCGCTGAAGCTCTAGGAACGCTATTCCTCGAGGTTCTGATGGCACCAGGATACGAAGAAGGGACCAAGGAAGTATTGATGCAAAAGAAAAACCGCAGGATATTGACGATAGATTCACCAAATAATCGCCTCGCGCCGCTTCCTCGAAAAACAGTACGCAAGCCAATCGAGGGCGGTTGGCTGGTACAAACAGAAGAAGCCCCTGTAATCGATTGGAACAAGGCGAAAGTAGTTACAGACAATGCACCTACAGAGGAACAAATTGCCTCGATGAAATTTGCAGTTCGAGTCTGTGAACAAGTTAAATCAAATGCGATTGTGATGGTTCAAGGTTTAGCAACTGTAGGTATTGGCCCGGGCCAGACAAGTCGTGTTGAAGCGGTTAGAATCGCTGCAAGGCGGGCTGGTGAGCGAGGCAAGGGATGTGTATTGGCTAGTGATGCATTCTTCCCATTCAAGGATGGAATCGAACAAGCGGCTGAAGCTGGCGCTGCTGCAATCGTCCATCCAGGAGGCTCAATTCGCGACCAAGAAGTAATTGATGAAGCGAATGCTAGAGGAATTGCTATGCTGTTTACTGGCCATCGATTATTCAGACATTGATTTGTCTCTGGATTTGACCATCGATAGAACATATGCCATACCAAGTATTCCAACAACAAGGATAGTTATTGCTCCATATGCGTTTTCATCCGCCCCACTCCATGAAGATGCATCCATCAAAGTGCCATCACCTTTTGTTGAAACATACCAAACGAAATATGCAGATATCGAAGCCATCAAACCAATAAGGCTTGCAATTACAATTTTCACGTGCTTTGGTAACGTCTTTCCTGTTGCATAATATTCGAACATAGATGGGCCGAAGAACCGATTGGTCAGCGTCCATCTAAACAATCTCTCATTTGATAGTGAGAATAAGAACGCTGCTGGAACCGCCCAAGAAACGGTGGGCCAGCCTGGTATCCAGATTCCGATGATTGAAAAGACAACAAAAATCGAACCCAACCCGATGTAGATTTTGCTTCTCACAGGACTACTTACTACGGCGTACTTTTCGACTATGGCGTCCACAGTCTCAAGTCTCTCCGCCATGTGTAGTCGTCTAAAATGTACATTATGAATGATGGTGTACATGAGCCCAAGGCATATTGCCGAACAACCCCTCGCAGTATCATGGCAGAGGATTGGAGGCTACCACGCGTTGGAACCGCCGAAGATCCCTTACGACTTGCAGTATTCATTTCAGGCTCAGGGTCAGGAATGGAAGCACTCCTGAAGCATCAACAGGCACCAGGTTGTAAGCATACTACCACGGTTGTGATTAGCGACAAGCCGAATGTTTCGGGTCTGAACAAAGCCGAGAATCTTGGAGTAACTGCAGTCGTTGTACCACTTCCTGATGTTTCGGATAAAGCGGAGAGGCGTTTATTTCACGAACAAGAGATAGGTGAGGTGCTAGCAGATTATGGCGCTGAAACAATCATTTTGTCAGGTTATATGAGGATTCTGACGCCCTCTTTTGTCGAGCAATGGGCAGGTAGAATTCTCAACATTCATCCTTCTTTGTTACCCGATTTCCCAGGAGCACATGCACACAGGGACGCCATCGCTGCAGGTGTATCTAAATCAGGATGTACGGTTCATTTTGTAGACAGTGGCATGGACACAGGCCCAATCATTATGCAAAGAGAAGTGGAAGTTTATCCAGCCGACGATGAAGAATCATTGGCTGAGAAAGTCAAGAAACAGGAGCATATTCTGTATCCTATTGTAATCGATATGCTCAGTTCAGGTGAGATAAAATCTCCTTGAACTCTTCTGGAGTATTGGTGTTCCTAGCTTTTATCCCGCCTTCGCAGGACCCTATGTCTTGAAACATTTCTGAGATTTTTACAGACATCCTTAACCGATTATTTGTGTCAAATTTCGCGAGTAAGGGCTGCCTATTTCCTAAGTCGTCAGTTGGTACTCCATCTATTTTTGAAAACAAATCTGCATCCGCTAGGTATGCATCGCAGGGTGCAAGTTGTACTTTCCCACTTAGCTGAGAAATAAAATCATACAAGGATTCTGCCAAAGTCTCCTTGGAATCAGTGACACATTCCTCCTCAAACAAATCCATACGTTCAGTAGTGCCGCACATTACTATGATTCTAGAACAACCAGCCAACCTCAATTCATTAGCAAGTCTACTAACGTTCGAATTGATTAGAGATTTATCTTGCCCCATTCGACTAGACTGACCTCCGGCGAGAATGATTCCGGTCTGCAAGTCAACACCTCAGTGCATCGAATCCAGGCCGTTCAGAGACAATTCGACTTCCCCAAGAAGTTCATGCACTCTGGCTAGGAGTGCTCGCCTTTCCTTTGATGAGCGTGCGAGTGGCAACCATTCGAGAAGGCGCCTAATGTCCTGTGCATCTCGTGCAACAGTCCAGTTGAGAACCTCCTCCAACACCGGGTCATCGGCTGGAAGGAAACGGTCTGCCATGAGATGCCCTCAGACGAAGTACAACAAAAACTCACGCATTGAGCGCGCGCATTCTAATGCGTTCAAACAACTCTCCACCTTTAGGCGCATTAGTTACTAGTTGGACATATTCCTCTTTCATATCTAGTGAAGCGATCAACATTGCATTTTGCATCTGAATCTTATTTTCGTTGAATGATGATAGAAATTCAACCCTCGGCACTTCGCGCCCGGAGCGTTTGATTTCCTCGGCCATTTCTAGAATCAGATCTAATGGCAATCCTTTGTTGATTGTGCTAAGCATTTTTGCCCAAGCATCCCCTTCGGTATTTGCAAAAAGCAAACCGATGAGTTTCACATCCTCTCTACCACACCTTTTCCATAATCGCTTGACCAACTCTTCAATCCTATCTTCATAATTTGTCAATAACCAAGATGCAACTCTTCTCATCGTTGGGTCATCTGTGCCAATGTGAAAAGCAAGCCCACTTTGTTGCAGCACTTTGTCTGTAATCGAGCGGTTAACCAATCCTTGAGCCCCACAGTCATATGCCGATTTTAGAAACGACATAGATTTCCTACCCTTTGGTAGGCCCTTGTCGAATAAAGAATCGAGGTCATCGACCAAGAAATCACCTCAATTGCTCTTTGTTCGAACACCGTCGAATAGACTTCCAACTAATGAAACACTATCCTTGAGGGTCCCTAACAATATGTCTACGACATTTTCGTCCTCGGTCTTTTGACGAATCATATCTCGCAAATCCGCTTCAATCCTAGCATGGTCGTCATCGTCGATGTTGAACTGAGCTCTTAGATTCGCAAGAACTGCGAACTCATCTTTAGACAGTGAAGCATTAACAATTGCAACTTCGAAAACTCTAGTGTAAACCAATCTCTGTTCATTGGGAGAAACATCCCTTCCACTTTCAGACTCTCTACCTTCACGGATTGCAGAATATATCTCTGCAGGCTCTTCCGGCGAAAGGCCAAGTGAATTTGCAAGTTTGATAATCAGACGCTTCTCTTCACGCGTCAAAACTCCGTCTCGAAGCATAACTTCAACGGTCGTTCTGAACACTGTAAGCGCCCCTACATTCTCGCCGGTCACAACTTAGCGACACCCTCTTACCACTTGAATCCCATTGATATTCTTCCAAATCGTGAAAAATGCAATTTTGTCTGGAGAGGATTCAAGAAGGATGGGCAGGTCGCAGCAAATGTCCAAATCCAATTCACGACCAAAAAAGCCCCCAAATTTGGGCTAAATGGTCACCCTGGAAATGTGCCGAAAGGCTCACCGAAAGGCAGTTTTGGCTAGGACGAGGAGAGATTCTCATGGCAAAAGGAAAAAACAACGGAGGTAGAAGCGGCGGCAAAGGCGGAGGCAAAGCCAAGGCAATGAAAT